>NZ_JBSSDH010000029.1:0-31412 GCF_054060555.1 Pseudomonas sp. TE6283 | reverse complement strand
CAAGATCAAGATCAAGATCAAGATCAAGATCAAGATCAAGATCAAGATCAAGATCAAGATCAAGATCAAGATCAAGATCAAGATCAAGATCAAGAGATACGAATTGATTCCAAGGTCGATAGATATACTAAGTGCTTAATATGGGACAAGAAAGATATCCCACTACATGCAAGTTATCGTAATCCACAAGATCTAAACGAAGAAATTGGCGGAAGGCAGCGGGAGTCGAACCTGCCCGGGAACGGCTGCCGTCCCCAACCGGGTTTGAAGCCCGGCCGCGCCACCGGGCGCGATTGCCTTCCTTGAAATCAGGGCCCATGTTGCGATTGGGCCAGGGCGCTGTCGACGCGAATATGCCGCTGGTCACCGACCCGCCGGGTCAGGCCAACACGGTCGAAGTACTCGAGTATCTGCACACTGCGCTTGCGACCGATGCCCAACATATCGCGAAACGCCGCAACCTGCACTATCGGCGATGCCTCGGCCTGCTGCAACAACAGCTCTGCCATGCGCCTTAGCGTCACCTCCGGGTAGAACAGGTCACGCACCACCTGGTGCAACAGGCCCAGGCGGGCGAGCTTGCGCAGCAGCAGGCGCACCTCGGCCTCCTCGCACCGCTCCTCGGCAGCCAACGTACGCACCCAGGGTGGGTCGAACTCCCCCGCCAGCAAGCGCGGCAGCAAGCGCTCCCACAGTGCGGTATCGGCTTCGCTCAACTGAACCTTGTGTCCAGGCAGATGCAGCCACGGACCACTGCTGCTGATCTCCCCTTCACCCAGCAACTCATCCAGCAGGCTGACAAACGCCGGACGCTCAAGCGGCATCGCGGTAAAACGACGCAGGCGGTCACGGTCCGGGCCAAGCTGATCAGGCTCCTGTTCATGGAACTGCGCCAGGCGCTCCAGCACTTGTCGCTTGAGCGCCTGCCACTGTAGGCAATCGAACAGCAACTGACCTTGACGCGTGGCAATCACCAGCACCGCATCCGGCAACTGCCAGGTCTCACGCAGGCGATTGAACTGACGCTCCAGACGCCGGGGCTCGAGCCCGCCCGGGGCTGCCTCCAGCAAGGCCGGCAACGCCCGCTCGAGGCCGTCGGCATTGCGCAGCACCTGCAACTGGCGCAAGCGCGCCTCGCTGCGCCGCTGCCGGCTCGGGGCGAATGGGTCGAGCACACGCCCCCCACCCAGCGTGCGCTGGGCGCGCTGGTCGCGCAGAACCAGACGATCCCCATGCACTGCCTGCAACGGTGCATTGAGCAGCAGTTGGGCGAACATGCGCTGGCCAGCCTCGAGCCGTTCCCCTTCGAGCAATGCGACCCGGGCAGTGACATCCTGGGTCCCCAGGTGCACGTGCACCGCGCTGAAGTGCTCGAACACGCGTGTTTCTCCGGCCAGCAAGGTGAGGTCGATATCCACTCGCACGCTGGGTGCATGCAACCACTCAGGTAGCAGCCAGTCGCCGCGATGTACCTGTTCGGCCGAGAGCTTTTCCGCGCTGATATTCAATGCCACCCGCTGCCCTGCCCCGGCTACCAATGCCGCCTGGTTTTGCGCGTGCAGGCCACGCACCCGCACCGGTTTACCTACCTTGCCCAACAGCAAGGTATCGCCGACGCTGACCTGCCCGGCCAGCGCCGTGCCGGTGACCACCACCCCCGCCCCGGAAACCGCGAAGGCCCGGTCCACGGCCAGGCGGAAACCGCCGCGCACGCTGCGCTGGCGCACATGCGCCTCGGCCGCCAGCAAAGCCTCGCGCAGGGCGTCGACTCCCGCGCCGGACAGGCTCGAAACCGGAAATTGCCTAGCCCCGGCATAGGGTCCAGGCGCGAGCAGTTCGGTGACCTGGGCCTGGACTTCGATCAACCGCGCCGGCTCGACCCGGTCGCATTTGCTGATGACCACCAGCGCCTGGGGAATACCCAGCAGTTCGATGATCGACAGGTGCTCACGAGTCTGTGGCATCACCCCGTCGTCGGCGGCCACCACCAGCAGCACCAGGTCGATGCCATGGGCGCCGGCAAGCATGTTGTGAATAAAACGCTCGTGGCCAGGCACATCGATAAAACCTGTCAGCGGCGCGCCTTCGGCCAACGGGGCATAGCGGTAGCCAAGATCGATGGTCATGCCCCGGGCACGCTCCTCCTGGCGTGTGTCGCCGGCTTGGCCGGTCAGGGCCTGGAGCAGCGCGGTCTTGCCGTGGTCGATGTGGCCGGCGGTACCGACGATCACTGCACCGGCCCCAACTGCAACGCCGGCAGTTGCGCCAGCCACTGGACCTCATCGTCCAGCTGGCGCAGGTCGAGCCACAGGGCATCGTCATCGATGCGGCCGAGCACCGGCACCGGCAGGTCGCGCAGCGCCCGCTCCAATACATGCAGGCTGCGCCCGCGCAGTTTCTTCGACACCAGCGGGCGCAGGCACAAGGCCGCGCCGGGCAGGCGTGCCACGGGCTGGCTACCGCTGCCGATCATGCCCAGGGCCGGTTCGACGCTGACCGTCCATTGCGTGCCCAGCCTTGCGGCCAGTTCAGGCGCCAGGCGCTCGGCCTGGGCGGCGATCTCGGCCTGGGGCCGGGTGAGCAGGCGCAGGCTCGGCAGGCGCTCGGCCAGGCGGTCCGGGTTGCGATACAGCGCCAGCACGGCTTCGAGTGCCGCAAGGGTGATCTTGTCGACCCGCAGGGCACGCTTGAGCGGATTCTTCTTGATCCTCGCGATCAGCTCCTTGCGCCCGACGATGATCCCCGCCTGCGGCCCGCCGAGCAGTTTGTCGCCACTGAACGTGACGATGTCAGCGCCATCGGCCAGCGCCTGGCGCACGGTCGGCTCGGCCGGCAAGCCCCAACGGGTCAGGTCGAGCAGGCTGCCGCTGCCCAGGTCTTCAAGCAGCGGCAACTCATGAGCATGAGCGATGCGCGCCAGTTCCGCGGTCGGTACCTGGGTAGTGAAACCCTGGATGCTGTAGTTGCTGCAATGCACACGCATCAGCAGGCCCGTGCGCGGGTTGATCGCGGCTTCATAGTCGCGGGCGTGGGTGCGGTTGGTGGTGCCGATCTCGTGCAGCTTCACGCCCGCGCGCGCCATGATGTCGGGGATGCGGAAGGCACCGCCGATCTCGATCAATTCGCCCCGGGAGATGATCCCTTCCTTGCGCGCGCCCAGGCTGTTGAGCGCCAGCAGCACGGCGGCAGCGTTGTTGTTGACCACGGTGACGGCCTCGGCGCCGGTCAGTTCGCGGATCAGGCCTTCGATCAGGTCGTCGCGGTCGCCACGCTTGCCGGTGTCGAGGTCGAACTCCAGGTTCAGTGGATAGCGGGCGGCGGTCTGCATGGCTTGGACCGCTTCTTCGGGCAGCAAGGCCCGACCGAGGTTGGTGTGCAGCACCGTGCCGGTGAGGTTGAACACCCGGCGCACCTGGCTGCGCTGCTGGATGGCCAGGCGTTCGCCGGCTCGGCCCAGGAGGACTTCGGCGGTCAGTTCGGTGGCACTCAGTTGGCCGAGGCGAGCAGGCTCGCGCAGGTCGTCGAGCAACTGGCGCAGGGTGGCCAGCGTGGCGTCACGACCGTGTCGGTCGATCAGCGGGGCGCAGGCCGGGTGGCGCAGCAAGGTGTCGATGGAAGGCAGGCGTGGGGTGTCGCTGGCGAGGGTTGAAGACATCAGTACTACCTTAACAAATCCGTTGTCTGTTCCGGCCTCTTCGCGGGCAAGCCCGCTCCCACAGGTACTGTACGCTTCCTGTGAGAGCGGGCTTGCCCGCGAATCAGGCGACTCGGTATTGCAGTGTAGACACTACCCCGGCGCCAACAGCAGGTTCGGCGCCAGCCGATGGAAACCCTCCTCGTCCAGGCGCATGTCCAGCGCCAGGCTCGCCAGGTCGTCGGCCAGCGGCTCGGCCGCGGCGTCGTTCTCCAGGTAGCACTGCTTGAGGTAGCTCTGGCACCCCGGGCAGCACTCGGCGCGCAGCGGCGCCTTGCCCGGCGCGTGGCGGTCATCCTCGAGGTTGCTGTAGCGCAAGTCCTTGCTCGACTCGCAGTACACGCACTTGACCCGCACCACATGCCATTCGCAGGCACACAGCGAGCAGGCCAGGTAGCGCAGGCCATTGTGCTTGCCACGGTTACGCACTACCCCGGCCATGGCCGGCGATCCACAGGCAGGGCACTGGGCCAGGCTGCCCGCAGGCTTGAGCTCAGGCGCAGGCAAGGCCAGCAGCCAGCTGGACCACGCCGCCTGCAACGCGGCGCCGATAAAGGGCACCAGCGCCGCCGGCACTGCGTCGTACTGGCCACCGAGCAGGGCGATAGCCCAGCCCTTGCGCTGGGCATCGTCGCTGCCACGCAACGCATCCAGCGCCTCGGCCAGTGGCCCGTCGGATGCGGTCTCGAAGCGCTCGAGCAGCGCCTGCAACCAGACCAACCAAGGCCCTTCACGCACCAGGCTGTCGGCCGCCAGGGGCGGCAAACCATGACTTATACACAGGCGCTGGCGCTCTTCGGCCACCGGTAAGCCCGCAGGCGGGTTATCCACAAGCTGCTGCTGAATCCGGCACAGCCGGGCCATCAACCGCAGGTAATCACCCAGGGCGTTACCCTCGGCCAGTTGCTCAAGCCGTGTGGCGCGCACCTCGAAGAGGTGGGCGGCGGGCAGGTGCAGAAACGGCGGCATCACTGCCGACGCTTCGATCTGTCCAGGTTCGAGAATCGTGCTCAAACGGTCATCCTTCTTTTCCACCGTGGTTGTGTGGCGACTTGTCGCCGGTCACTTCCCGGTACCACAGTTCATGGTGCTTGCGTGCCCAGGCGCGGCTCACCCAGCCATGCAGCATGGCGCCGATCGAACCCTTGATCCAGATCCCGGCATAGATGTGCACGATGATGCTGAGGATCAGCACGAACGCCGCCAGGGCATGCAACAGCGTGGACAGGCGAATGACCTCGATGCCGAACCAATGGCTGAAGTACGCGCGCCAGATCACCACGCCGCTGACCAGCAGCACCAGCATGCAGGCCAGCAAGGTCCAGAACAGCAGCTTCTGCCCGGCGTTGTACTTGCCGACCGGCGGCACGCCCTCTTCCTTGTTGAGCATCACCCGGTCGATGCGGCGCAGCCACAGGCGGTCGTTGGCGGTGATGAAGTTGGCGCGCCAGAAGCGCAGCACCAGCCCGAGGAAGAACACGAACATGCCCACGCCGATGAACGGGTGGAGAATCCGCGTCCACGGCCCGCCGCCGAACAGGTGGCTGAGCCAGAACAGCGCCGGATGGAACAGCGCCAGCCCCGAGAGGCCGGCCAGCACGAACAGGATCGCCACGACCCAGTGGTTGCTCCGCTCGTTGGCGTTGTAGCGCAGGATAGGCTTGTTGTCATTCATGGCCGCTGCTCCCCCTGCCCGCCCGGGCGGTTCGGATCATAGACATGCACCGCCGGGTCGACCTCGTGGACCGTATCATCCACAGGCGCCGGGTGTTCGTCCTCCTCGACCCGCTGCGGACCCACGCGTACATAGTGGAAGAACCCGGCCAGCACCGCAGCGCCCATGGCCAGCAGCGCCAGGGGCTTGCTGAAGCCCTTCCACAGCCCCACCAGCGGGCTGATCACCGGTTGGTCCGGCAGCCCGGCGTAGATCCGGGGCGTGTCGGCGTGGTGCAGCACGTACATCACATGGGTGCCGCCGACGCCATCCGGATCGTACAGCCCGGCGTTCTCGTACCCCCGCGACTTCAGGTCGACGATGCGCTCGTCGGCATGCACCTTCATCTCCTCCTTGCTGCCAAAGACGATTGCCCCGGTCGGGCAGGTCTTCACGCAGGCCGGCTCCAGGCCCACGGCCACGCGGTCGGAACACAGGGTGCACTTGTACGCCTTGTGATCCTTCTGCGAGATGCGCGGGATGTTGAACGGGCAGCCGGTGATGCAGTAGCCGCAACCGATGCAGTGGTCCTGGTTGAAGTCGACGATACCGTTGGCATGCTTGATGATCGCCCCCGGGCTCGGGCAAGCCTTCAGGCAACCGGGCTCGGCACAGTGCATGCAGCCGTCCTTGCGGATCAGCCACTCCAGGTTGCCGTCGTCGCGCTCGTGCTCGGTGAAGCGCATCAGGGTCCAGGTCTCGGCGCTGAGGTCCTGGGGGTTGTCGTAGGTGCCGTGGTTGTGGCCGACCTCGTCACGCAGTTCGTTCCACTCCGAGCACGCCACCTGGCAGGCCTTGCAGCCGATACACTTGGTGGTGTCGATCAGCTTGGCGACTTCCTGCTGCTGGCGTACCGAGGGCGGTACGGTGGTGGTGGCCGAGCGGGCGATGATGTCTTGGCTGGCCATCAGAGTTTCTCCACTTTGACGAGGAACGACTTGGACTCCGGCGTCTGCGTGTTGCCATCACCGAGGAACGGCACCAGGGTGTTGGTCAGGAAGCCGTGCCGCGTGCTACCGGTGAACCCCCAGTGCAACGGGATGCCGATCTGGTGCACGGTCTGGTTGTTGACCTGCAGCGGACGGATCCGCTTGGTCACCACCGCCACCGCGTCGATATAGCCGCGCTTGCTCGACACCCTTACCCGGTCGCCGGCCTTGATGCCCTTCTCGTTGGCCAGCACCTCGCCGATCTCGACGAACTGCTCGGGCTGGGCAATGGCGTTGAGCCGGCAATGCTTGCTCCAGAAGTGGAAGTGCTCGGTCAGCCGGTAGGTGGTCGCCGCATGGGGGAACTCGTCGTGCGTGCCGAGTGTGTCCCACACCGAATCGAAGATCCGCCCGGCCGGGTTGCTGGTGGCCTTCTTGTTCTGCGGATGCAGCGGGTTGATGCCGATCGGCGTCTCGAACGGCTCGTAGTGCTCGGGGAACGGCCCCTCGGCCATCTTGTCGATGGCGAAGAACCGCGCCACGCCCTCGGGGTTCATGATGAACGGGTTCATCCCCGCTTCCGGCGGCGAGTCGACCTTGAAGTCCGGCACGTCGGTGCCGGTCCAGGCCTTGCCGTTCCACCACACCAGGCGCTTCTTCTCCGGGTCCCACGGCTTGCCTTGCGGGTCGCTGGAGGCACGGTTGTAGAGGATCCGCCGGTTGGCCGGCCAGGCCCAGGCCCAGTTCTGCACCTGGTGCATGCCGTACGGGTCGCTGTTGTCGCGCCGGGCCATCTGGTTGCCCTGCTCGGTCCAGCAACCGGCGAAGATCCAGCAGCCCGACGCAGTGCTGCCGTCGTCCTTCATCTGGGCGAAGCCGGCCAGTTGCTGACCGGCCTTGAGCGTGGCGCCGGTGGCGTCGGTGAGGTCGCTGACCGCCCAGCCGTTCATCTCCTTGGCCAGCTCTTCGGGCGAAGGCTCTTCCGGGACCTTGTACGGCCAGCTGAGATTGAGCATCGGGTCGGGATAGGCGCCGCCTTCGGCCTGGTAACGCTTGCGCAGGCGCAGGAACAGCTCGCTCATGATGTGCACGTCGGTGCGGGTCTCGCCCGGACCGTCGGCGCCCTTCCAGTGCCACTGCAGCCAGCGGCTGCTGTTGACCAGCGAGCCGTCTTCCTCGGCGAAGCAGGTGGTGGGCAGGCGGATCACCTCGGTCTGGATATTGGCGGTATCGACGTCGTTGAACGCGCCAGCGTTGCGCCAGAACTCGGAGGTCTCGGTGGCCAGCGGGTCCATGACCACCAGCCACTTGAGCTTGGCCAGGGCCGCGGTGACGCGGTTCTTGTCCGGCAGCGCGGCGATCGGGTTGAAGCCCTGGCACATGTAGCCGTTGACCTTGCCCTGGCCCATCATCTCGAACATGCGCAGCACGTCGTAGGCCGGCACGTCGAGCTTGGGCAGCCAGTCGTAGCCCCAGTTGTTGGCGGCGGTGGCGTTGGCGCCGTACCAGGCCTTCATCAGGCTGACGTGGAACTTGCCGTAGTTCTGCCAGTACGACAGCTGCCCCGGCCGCAGCGGCTTGGAGGCGCGCTTGTCGATGTAGGCGGCGTAGTCCTGCTCGGCGTCGCCGGCCAGGGTGAGGTAGCCCGGCAGCGAGTTCGACAGCAGTCCCAGGTCGGTCAGGCCCTGAATGTTGGAGTGCCCGCGCAAGGCGTTGACCCCGCCCCCCGGCATGCCGACGTTGCCCAGCAGCAACTGCACCATGGCCGCGCTGCGGATGATCTGCGCGCCGATGGAGTGCTGGGTCCAGCCCAGGGCATAGAGGATCGTCATGGTCTTGCCCGGCACCGAGCAGGTGGCGATCTCTTCCCAGATCTTCATCATCTGGTCCTGGGGCATGCCGCAGGTCATGCTCGCCAGTTCCGGCGTGTAGCGGCTGTAGTGCTGCTTCATCAGCTGGTAGACGCAACGCGGGTGCTGCAGCGTCGGGTCGACCTTCGCATAGCCGTCCTCGCCCAGCTCGTAGCCCCACCCGGACTTGTCGGCGTACACGCGCTTGGCCGCGTCGTAGCCGCTGAACAGCCCGTCCTCGAAGCCATAGTTCTCTTTGACGATAAACGACACGTCGGTGTAGTTGCGCACGTACTCGTGCTGGATCTTGTCGTTGCTCAGCAGGTAGTTGATCAGCCCGCCCATGAAGGCGATGTCGCTGCCGGTACGGATCGGCGCGTAGTAATCAGCCACCGAGGCGGTACGGGTGAATCGCGGGTCGACCACGATCAGCCGCGCCTTGTTGTGCGCCTTGGCTTCGGTCACCCACTTGAAGCCGCACGGGTGCGCTTCAGCGGCGTTGCCGCCCATCACCAGGACCAGGTTTGCGTTGGCGATGTCAGACCAGTGATTGGTCATCGCGCCACGGCCATACGTCGGGGCAAGACTTGCCACCGTCGGGCCGTGTCAGACACGCGCCTGGTTATCGAACCCCAGCATGCCCAGCGAACGGATCACCTTGTGCGTCAGGTAGCCCGCTTCGCTGGAAGCGGCGGACGCAGCGAGAAAGCCCGTGGTGAGCCAGCGGTTGACCGTCTGGCCCTGGGCGTTCTTCTCGATGAAGTTGGCGTCGCGGTCCTGTTTCATCAGGTCGGCGACGCGGTCGAGGGCTTCGTCCCAGTCGATGCGGGTCCACTCGTTGCTGCCCGGCTTGCGCACCTCGGGGTACTTGAGGCGGCTGGGGCTGTGGATAAAGTCCAGCAGGCCGGCGCCTTTCGGGCACAGGGTGCCGCGGTTGACCGGATGGTCCGCGTCGCCCTCGATGTGGATGATGTTCTGTTTGACGTTCTTGCCCGCGTCACCCTGGCTGTACATGATCAGGCCGCAGCCGACCGAGCAGTAAGGACAGGTGTTGCGGGTTTCTTTGGTATGCGCCAGCTTGAAGTGGCGCACCTGCTCGGCGAACGCGGGTGTCGGGGCCATGCCCAACGCCGCAAGGCTCGAGCCTCCAAGGCCGACGGCGGCGACCTTGAAGAATTGCCGACGGTTGAGATCCATCGTGCACTCCTGATCAGGTTCTCGGGCGCGCGGGACTTGGCCGGCGCCTCAGGGACTTCACGGTGACGGTGGACAGACACCGCCAACTGTTAAGCCTAGTCAAGAATCTGCAAAGCGCGATGATCTGGATCAGGCGCAAGGCAAATCGCCTCATCAGCCATACAGATCCTACATCGCTACGGGAAATGGACTACGCCACGACACATTCTGTGCCTGTTAGGTTGGTGGATCACACATGGAGGAGGCCCGCAGGCATGAACATCAAGCACCTCTTGACCGCACTTTTGATCGGCATCCCAGTACCCGCTCAATCCAGCATGGCGGCAACAGCAGGCGATGATCACGCCCCTCCATCCGCGCTGCAGATCACCGCCGAGCGAGCACGGAGCATGGCCGATGCCGCAGAACGTGCCGCCCGCGCCCAAGGCTTTGCCATCGTCATCAGCATCGTCGACAACCATGGCAACCTGAAGTACTTCCACCGCATGGATGGCACCAGCAGCGGCAGCATCCAGGTCGCGCAGCTCAAGGCAGAGACATCCGCCCGCTTCCCTCTGTCGACCCGCTCGCTCGGCGAGCGCAGCACCGCGCTGCCGGCCAATCCCTACGCCTCGCTCCCCGGGTTCACCCTGCTGGAAGGCGGCCTGCCGATCATGGACGCGAACGGCAGGCATATCGGCGGCATCGGTATCAGCGGAGCAACGCCGGAACTGGACGCCCAGTTTGCCAGGGCGGCACTCGAAGAAGGCTGACGCCTTGTCAGAGCACCGGCTTCAGACAAAAAGAAACCCGCTTCGGGTATGAAGCGGGTTTCTTGTTTCAGCTCTGTTTCGCTGGGGCACCGTTGGCGCCCCCAGGAAGTATCAGAACGGAATATCGTCGTCGAAGCTGTCGAAGTCAGCGGCTGGCTGCGGAGCCGGCTGTTGCGGCGCCGGGCGCTGTGGCGCCTGCTGCGGACGCGGAGCCTGCTGGCGCGGAGCCTGGTTGTACTGCTGCTGGCCACCTTGGTTGTAGTTGTTACCACCACCTTGGTTGTATTGGTCGCCACCACCCTGCTGACCCTGCGGACGACCGCCAAGCAGCTGCATGGTGCCGTTGATGTCGACGATGATCTCGGTGGTGTAGCGCTTGATGCCGTCCTTTTCCCACTCGCGGGTCTGCAGCTTGCCTTCGATGTAGCACTGCGAACCCTTGCGCAGGTACTCGCCGGCAATCTCGGCGACCTTGCCGAACAGCGACACACGGTGCCACTCGGTACGCTCGACCTTCTGGCCCGACTGCTTGTCGGTCCACTGCTCGCTGGTGGCCAGGCTCAGGTTGGTCACGGCGTTACCGTTGGGCAGGTAGCGGACTTCGGGATCCTGACCGCAGGTACCGACCAGAATGACTTTGTTAACCCCACGGGCCATAACGTTCTCCTAGGCTTCGCACGCCGCAGAGGCTGGGTTCACCAGACGCTCGAGGGTCGCACGGTCCAAAATTTTCGTATCCAGTTTGATATAGATGGCGGCTTCTTCTGCCACCACCACGGCGTCGGTCACACCCGGCACGGCCATCAGGCGCTCGGTCAGCCCGGCTTCCCGGACCGCTTCCGGCGTCAGCGGCATGCGCAGGCTGGTCACGTACGGCGGCTCGTTCATGCGCAACGCAGTGAGCAGCCACAGGACGCACAACACGGCACATCCCAGGAACACCATGCTCAAGCCACCGTGCTGGAACAACCAGCCACCGAGGATGCCTCCCAGTGCGGCGCCGAGGAACTGGCTGGTGGAGTAAACCCCCATCGCCGTCCCCTTGCCACCGGCAGGCGACACCTTGCTGACCAGCGAAGGCAAGGATGCCTCCAGCAGGTTGAATGCAGTAAAGAATACCACGGTGCCGATCACCAGTCCGCGCAAGTTGTCAGCCCACTGCCAGAAGAACACCTCCACCAGCAGCAGGACACTGACCGCGCCGAGCAACACGCGTTTCATCTTGCGCTTCTTTTCCCCGTAGATGATGAAGGGGATCATTGCAAAAAATGAAACCAGCAACGCGGTGAGGTACACCCACCAGTGCTGTTCCTTGGGCAGCCCGCCGCGCTCGACGAACGCCAGGGGCAGCGCCACGAAGCTGGCCATCAGGATCGCGTGCAGCACGAAAATGCTGATATCCAGGCGCAGAAGGTCCGGATTGCGCAGGGTCGGGCCGAGGGCCTGACGGGCGACACCGGACTCACGATGGGTCAACACGTTGTGCGAACTGGGCACGACGAAGGCGATCAGGCCGATGCCGACCAGGGCAAGTCCTGCGGTGGCAAGGAACAATCCTGACAAGCCAAAGGCGCGAGTCAACAGCGGGCCGACCACCATCGCCACGGCGAACGACAGGCCGATGCTCATGCCGATCATGGCCATGGCCTTGGTCCGGTGCTGCTCGCGGGTCAGGTCGGAGAGCAACGCCATCACTGCCGCGGAAATCGCCCCCGCGCCCTGCAGGATACGCCCGGCGATCACGCCCCAGATAGAATCGGCCTGGGCCGCCAGCACGCTGCCCAGGGCGAAGATGATCAACCCCACGTAGATCACCGGGCGGCGGCCGATGCGGTCGGAAATCACCCCGAACGGAATCTGCAGCACGGCCTGGGTCAGGCCGTAGGCACCGATGGCCAGACCGATCAGCGCAGGCGTGGCGCCGGCCAGGTCCATGCCGTAGGTGGCCAGCACCGGCAGTACCATGAACATGCCCAGCATACGAAAGGCGAAGACCAGGGCCAGGCCGCTGGCGGCGCGGGTTTCGCTGCCACTCATGCGCTCGTTGTGGGTGTCGTGCATGGATTAACCTCGTGTGAACCGGCGGCGATTCTATCAGTCCGACGCCTTGGCGGCATATACGCGACGCTTTGCCGCGTAATGGCAGCGCGCCGTATACTCCTTTGTTTATGCCCGCCGAGCGAGGCCGTAGTGGACAAGATCCTGATCCGTGGGGCACGTACCCACAACCTGAAGAACATCGACCTGACCCTGCCCCGGGACAAACTGATCGTGATCACCGGCCTGTCCGGATCCGGCAAGTCCTCGCTGGCGTTCGACACGCTGTACGCCGAAGGCCAGCGCCGCTACGTCGAATCGCTGTCGGCCTATGCCCGGCAGTTCCTGTCGATGATGGAAAAGCCCGACGTCGACACCATCGAAGGCCTGTCGCCGGCGATCTCCATCGAGCAGAAGTCGACCTCGCACAACCCACGCTCGACCGTCGGCACCATCACCGAGATCTACGACTACCTGCGCCTGCTCTATGCCCGCGTCGGTACCCCGCGCTGCCCGGACCACGATATCCCGCTGGAAGCGCAAACGATCAGCCAGATGGTCGATCTGGTGCTGGAAAAGCCCGAAGGCAGCAAGCTGATGCTGCTGGCCCCGGTGATCCGCGAGCGCAAGGGCGAGCACCTGGCGGTGTTCGACGAACTGCGTGCCCAGGGCTTCGTCCGCGCGCGGGTCAACGGCAAGCTCTACGAGCTCGACGAACTGCCCAAGCTGGATAAACAGAAGAAGCACAGCATCGATGTGGTGGTCGACCGCTTCAAGGTCCGCGCCGACCTGCAGCAGCGCCTGGCCGAGTCGTTCGAGACCGCGCTCAAGCTGGCCGACGGCATTGCCCTGGTCGCGCCGATGGACGACGAAGACGGCGAGGAAGTGATCTTCTCGGCGCGCTTCGCCTGCCCGGTGTGCGGCCATGCGATCAGCGAGCTGGAGCCCAAGCTGTTTTCCTTCAACAACCCGGCCGGCGCCTGCCCGACGTGCGACGGCCTGGGGGTGAAGCAGTTCTTCGACACCAAGCGCCTGGTCAACGCCGAGCTGACCCTGGCCGAAGGCGCGATACGTGGCTGGGACCGGCGCAACGTCTATTACTTCCAGATGCTTGGCTCACTCGCCGCGCACTACGGTTTCAGCCTCGAGGAACCGTTCGGCGAGCTGTCGGCCGAGCACCAGAAGGTCATCCTGCAGGGCAGCGGCAAGCAGAGCGTCGATTTCAAGTACCTCAACGACCGTGGCGACATCGTCAAGCGTTCGCACCCCTTCGAAGGCATCGTGCCCAACCTCGAACGCCGCTACCGCGAGACCGAGTCGGCCACCGTGCGTGAAGAGCTGGCCAAGTTCCTCGGCACCCAGCCCTGCCCCGACTGCCGCGGCACCCGCCTGCGTCGCGAAGCGCGCCATGTGTGGGTCGGCGAAAAGACACTGCCGGCGGTGACCAACCTGCCGATCGGCGAAGCCAGCAACTACTTCGGCGAGTTGACCCTCACCGGACGTCGTGGCGAGATCGCGGCGAAAATCCTCAAGGAGATCTGCGAGCGCCTGCAGTTCCTGGTCAACGTCGGTCTCGACTACCTGACGCTGGACCGCAGCGCCGATACCCTGTCCGGCGGCGAGGCCCAGCGGATCCGCCTGGCCAGCCAGATCGGCGCCGGCCTGGTCGGGGTGATGTACATCCTCGATGAACCGTCCATCGGCCTTCATCAACGGGACAACGACCGCCTGCTGGCCACCCTCAACCACCTGCGCGACCTGGGCAACACGGTGATCGTGGTCGAGCACGACGAGGACGCCATCCGCCTGGCCGACTACGTGGTGGATATCGGCCCGGGCGCCGGCGTGCATGGCGGCCAGATCGTCGCCGAGGGCTCGCCCGAAGAGGTCATGGCGCACCCCGACTCGCTGACCGGCAAGTACCTGTCCGGGCGCAAGAAGATCGTCGTCCCGGCCAAGCGCACCCCACGCAACAAGAAGCTGTCGCTCAAGCTCAAGGGCGCGCGCGGCAATAACCTGCAGAACGTCGACCTGGAAGTGCCGATCGGCCTGCTGACCTGCGTGACCGGCGTGTCCGGCTCGGGCAAGTCGACGCTGATCAACAACACCCTGTTCCCCCTCGCCGCCACCGCCCTCAACGGCGCGAGCAGCCTGGAGGCCGCACCACACGCCAGCGTCGATGGCCTGCAGCACCTGGACAAGGTGGTGGATATCGACCAGAGCCCGATCGGCCGCACGCCTCGCTCCAACCCGGCGACCTACACCGGTATCTTCACGCCGATCCGCGAGCTGTTCGCTGGCGTGCCGGAGTCGCGTTCCCGTGGCTACGGCCCGGGGCGCTTCTCGTTCAACGTCAAGGGCGGGCGCTGCGAGGCCTGCCAGGGTGACGGCCTGATCAAGGTGGAAATGCACTTCCTGCCGGACATCTACGTGCCCTGCGATGTGTGCAAGAGCAAGCGCTACAACCGCGAAACCCTGGAGATCAAGTACAAGGGCAAGAACATCCACGAGGTGCTGGAAATGACCATCGAGGATGCCCGCGAGTTCTTCGATGCGGTCCCTGCCCTGGCGCGCAAGCTGCAGACGCTGATGGATGTCGGCCTGTCGTACATCAAGCTGGGGCAATCGGCGACCACCCTCTCGGGTGGAGAGGCGCAGCGGGTCAAGCTGTCACGCGAGCTGTCCAAGCGGGACACCGGCAAGACCCTGTACATCCTCGACGAACCGACCACCGGCCTGCATTTCGCCGATATCCAGCAGTTGCTGGATGTGTTGCACCGCCTGCGTGACCACGGCAATACCGTGGTGGTGATCGAGCACAACCTGGATGTGATCAAGACCGCCGACTGGCTGGTCGACCTGGGGCCGGAGGGTGGCTCCAAGGGTGGGCAGATCATCGCCTGCGGTACGCCGGAAGAGCTGGCCGAGAAGAAACAGTCCTATACCGGACATTACCTCAAGCCGCTGCTGGAACGCGATCGGGCCTGATTTCAGGCCCGAAAAAAACCCTGTGGGATCGGGCTTGCCCGCTCCCACAGGGGCATCTGCAATACAGATACTACATCTGCGACTGCAGGTAGTTCTCCAGGCCAATGGCCTTGATCAGCCCCTGCTGCTTCTCCAGCCAGTAGGTGTGATCTTCTTCGGTATCGGCCAACTGCGCACGCAGGATATCGCGGCTGATGTAGTCCTTGTGCAACTCGCACAGCTCGATGCCCTTGCACAGCGCGGCGCGGACCTTGTACTCGAGCTTGAGATCGGCCTCGATCATCTCCGGCACGGTGCTGCCCACTTCCAGGTCATCGGCGCGCATGTCCGGGGTGCCTTCGAGCATGAGGATACGGCGCATCAGGGCGTCGGCGTGCTGCGTCTCTTCTTCCATCTCATGGTTGATACGTTCGTAGAGCTTGGTCAAGCCCCAGTCTTCGTACATCCGCGAGTGAATGAAGTACTGATCGCGTGCTGCCAGTTCGCCCTTCAGCAACGTGACGAGATAGTTGATTACGTCCGGGTGACCTTGCATCGCCCTGCTTCTCCCTGTGAATACGGCTATAGGACATAGTGTGAACCAGGTTTTGCTCACGGTCACTGAAAAACGCGCAATTAGAAGCAAAAAATCGGTTAAACAGTAGTGATATTCATTGAAAAACCGCCCAAACGAGGGCGGTTCTTGTTATCACTTCGACTTAGGCCAGATTGATGCCCAAGGCCTTGGCGATGCCTTCTCCGTAGGCTGGATCAGCCCTGAAGAAGTACTGCAGTTGACGCTGGACGACATCCTTGCTGACGCCCGCCATGGTGCCGGCGATGTTGCCGATCAACAGCGCTTTCTGCTCATCACTCATCAGGCGGAACAGTGCGCCGGCGTGGCTGTAGTAGTCGTTGTCTTCGCGGTGGTCGTAGCGGTCCGCCGAACCGTTCAGGGCCAATGCAGGCTCTGCATGGCGCGGCGACTGCTTCGGTGCGTCCGCGTAGCTGTTTGGCTCGTAGTTGGGAGCACTGCCGTAGGCACCGGTGGCCATGGAACCATCGCGCTGGTAGCTGTGCACCGGGCAGCGTGGCGCATTGACCGGCAAGTGCTGGTGGTTGGTGCCTACGCGGTAGCGGTGCGCATCGGCATAGGCGAACACGCGACCCTGCAGCATGCGGTCCGGCGACAGGCCGACTCCGGGCACCATGTTGCTGGGACCGAACGCCGCCTGCTCGACTTCGGCGAAGTAGTTGAGCGGGTTGCGGTTGAGTTCCAGCACGCCGACCTCGATCAACGGGTAGTCCTTCTGCGACCAGGTCTTGGTCACGTCGAAGGGGTTCTCGTCACGGCTGGCGGCCTCGGCTTCGCTCATCACCTGGATGCACACGGTCCACCGTGGGAAGTCACCGCGCTCGATGGCCTGGAACAGGTCGCGCTGGGCGTAGTCCGGGTCGCTGCCCGCCAGGCGGGCGGCCTCAGCCGGCGCCAGGTTCTTGATGCCCTGCTGGGTCTTGAAGTGCCACTTGACCCAGGTGCGCTCACCCTTGGCGTTGATCAGGCTGTAGGTGTGGCTGCCGAAACCGTGCATGTGACGGTAGCCGTCCGGGATGCCGCGGTCGGAGAACAGGATGGTGACCTGGTGCAGCGCCTCGGGCGAGTGCGACCAGAAGTCCCACATCATCTGCGCGTTCTTCAGGTTGGTCTGCGGGTGGCGCTTCTGGGTGTGGATGAAGTCGGGGAACTTCAGCGGATCACGGATGAAGAACACCGGTGTGTTGTTGCCAACAATGTCCCAGTTGCCTTCCTCGGTGTAGAACTTCACCGCAAAACCACGCGGGTCACGCTCGGTGTCCGCCGAGCCGCGTTCACCGCCCACGGTGGAGAAGCGCAGGAATGTTTCGGTCTGCTTGCCGATGCTGTCGAACAGTTTGGCACTGGTGAGTTCGGTAATATCGCGGGTGACGGTGAAGGTGCCGTAGGCGCCGGAGCCCTTGGCGTGCACGCGACGCTCGGGGATGTTCTCGCGGTTGAAGTGGGCGAGCTTCTCGACCAGGTGGAAATCGTCGAGCAGCAGCGGGCCGCGAGGGCCTGCGGAACGGGAATTCTGGTTGTCGGCTACGGGCGCGCCGCTTGCGGTGGTGAGAATCTTGCTCATGGGCTCTCCTGATCGGTCTTGAACGGCCGGCTAATCGGCTTGGAGAGAGTATTGTCGACCCATGTTACAAGAACAAATTCATTACCTGACTTACATCAATAGAAAATAACAATTCATAAGGCAACAAAAAACCGGGCCTAGGCCCGGTTCTTTGCAGCAGACAGAACGTCTTACTCGGCAGCTTCTACAGCACCACCGACCGGACGATCAACCAGCTCGACGTACGCCATAGGCGCGTTGTCGCCAGCGCGGAAACCGCACTTCAGGATGCGCAGGTAGCCGCCCTGACGGGTGGCGTAACGCTTGCCCAGGTCGTTGAACAGTTTGCCAACGGCGGACTTCGAACGGGTACGGTCGAAGGCCAGACGACGGTTGGCGACGCTGTCTTCCTTGGCCAGGGTGATCAGCGGCTCGGCAACGCGGCGCAGTTCCTTGGCTTTCGGCAGGGTGGTTTTGATCAGCTCGTGCTCGATCAGCGACACTGCCATGTTCTGGAACATAGCCTTGCGGTGAGAGCTGGTACGGCTCAGGTGACGTCCACTTTTACGATGACGCATGATTCATTCCTTACCAAACACTACGTTCGGTGATTACGACGATCAGGCAGTCGCCTTGTCGTCTTTCTTAAGACTTGCAGGCGGCCAGTTGTCGAGGCGCATGCCGAGGGAAAGACCACGGGAGGCCAGGACGTCCTTGATTTCAGTCAGGGACTTCTTGCCCAGGTTAGGAGTCTTCAACAGCTCTACTTCGGTACGCTGAATCAGGTCGCCGATGTAGTAGATGTTCTCCGCCTTGAGGCAGTTGGCCGAACGTACGGTCAGTTCCAGGTCGTCAACCGGGCGCAGCAGGATCGGATCGATCTCGTCTTCCTGCTCGACCACAACCGGCTCGCTGTCACCTTTGAGGTCGACGAACGCGGCCAGCTGCTGTTGCAGGATGGTCGCGGCACGACGGATAGCCTCTTCAGGATCCAGGGTACCGTTGGTTTCCAGATCGATGACCAGCTTGTCCAGGTTGGTACGCTGTTCAACACGGGCGTTCTCGACCACGTAGGCGATACGACGCACCGGGCTGAACGAAGCGTCCAGCTGGAGACGGCCAATGCTGCGGCTTTCGTCTTCGTCAGTCTGACGGGAGTCGGCCGGCTCGTAACCGCGACCACGAGCTACGGTGAGCTTCATGTTCAGGGCGCCGTTGGACGCCAGGTTCGCGATTACGTGATCGGGGTTGACGATCTCGACATCGTGATCCAGCTGAATATCGGCAGCGGTAACCACCCCCGAACCCTTTTTCGACAAGGTCAGCGTAACTTCGTCACGACCGTGCAGTTTGATAGCCAGGCCTTTCAGGTTCAACAGGATTTCAATGACGTCTTCCTGCACACCTTCGATCGCGGAGTACTCATGGAGTACGCCGTCGATCTCGGCCTCGACTACTGCACAGCCAGGCATGGAGGACAACAGGATGCGGCGCAGCGCGTTGCCCAGGGTATGGCCGAAGCCACGCTCGAGAGGCTCGAGCGTGATCTTGGCGCGGGTTGGACTGACAACCTGCACGTCGATGTGACGGGGTGTCAGAAACTCATTTACCGAAATCTGCATGGATGCACCTATTTTCTAGCCCTTACTTGGAGTAGAGCTCGACAATCAGGTTTTCGTTGATGTCGGCGGACAGGTCGCTGCGAGCAGGAACGTTCTTGAAAACGCCCGACTTTTTGGCAGCATCCACATCAACCCACTCAACGCGGCCACGCTGGGCGCACAGTTCAAGGGCTTGAACAATGCGCAGCTGGTTCAGCGACTTCTCGCGAACCGAGACCACGTCACCCGGACGAACTTGGTAGGATGGAATGTTCACAGTCTTACCGTTGACGCTGATCGCTTTGTGCGAAACCAGCTGACGGGACTCGGAACGAGTCGAGCCGAAGCCCATACGGTAGACGACGTTATCCAGACGGCACTCGAGCAGTTGCAGCAGGTTCTCACCGGTTGCGCCTTTTTTCGAGGCAGCAGCTTGGTAGTAACCGCGGAACTGACGCTCCAGAACACCGTAGATACGACGGACTTTTTGTTTCTCGCGCAGCTGGGTACCGTAGTCGGACTGACGGCCACGGCGCTGGCCGTGGATACCTGGGGCTGCTTCGATGTTGCACTTCGATTCCAGAGCGCGAACGCCGCTCTTCAGGAACAGGTCAGTGCCTTCACGGCGAGACAGTTTGCATTTTGGACCAATGTAACGTGCCATTTATCTGTCTCCTGATTACACGCGACGCTTCTTCGGCGGACGGCACCCGTTGTGCGGGATTGGCGTCACGTCGGTGATGCTGGCGATCTTGTAGCCGCAGCTGTTCAGTGCACGAACGGCGGATTCACGACCTGGACCTGGGCCCTTGACGTTGACGTCGAGGTTCTTCAGACCATATTCCAGCGCAGCTTGACCAGCACGTTCAGCAGCGATCTGGGCTGCGAACGGGGTGGATTTGCGCGAACCACGGAAACCCGAACCACCGGAAGTAGCCCAGGACAGTGCGTTGCCCTGACGGTCGGTGATGGTCACGATGGTGTTGTTGAAAGACGCATGGATGTGGGCGATGCCATCAACCACTGTCTTTTTGACTTTCTTACGAGGACGAGCAGCAGGTTTTGCCATGTCTATATTCCTGGGCGATTACTTGCGGATCGGCTTACGCGGGCCCTTACGGGTGCGTGCGTTGGTCTTGGTGCGCTGACCGCGAACCGGCAGACCTTTACGATGACGCAGGCCGCGGTAGCAACCCAGGTCCATCAAGCGCTTGATCTTCATGTTGATGTCACGGCGCAGGTCACCTTCGGTGGTGAACTTCGCGACTTCGCCACGCAGGGTTTCGATTTGCTCGTCGCTCAGATCCTTGATCTTAGCGGCTGGGTTTACACCAGCGTCCGCACAGATTTTCTGCGCGGTAGTGCGACCGACACCATAGATGTAGGTCAGCGAGATAACAGTATGCTTGTTATCTGGAATGTTGACGCCTGCAATACGGGCCATTCAGTGGGACTCCAATTGACAGCTACCTACGCCCCGGAAGCCAAGAAATAGGGCGCGAGATAATATCGCTGTAGAAACGAATAATCAACCCAGCAGCACACTAGCTGCTGGGTTTGAAGCGCGGATCACACTCAGCCTTGGCGCTGCTTGTGACGCGGTTCCGCGCTGCAGATCACGCGCACGATACCTTCGCGACGAATGATCTTGCAGTTGCGGCACAGCTTTTTCACCGATGCACGAACTTTCATTACCGACTCCTCGAACCTTAAGGGGCTAAATCAGCGCAGCAGACCGCTGCCGCCGTAGCCTTTCAGGTTGGCTTTCTTCATCAGGGATTCGTACTGGTGCGAAACGAGGTGCGATTGTACTTGGGACATGAAGTCCATCACAACCACTACCACAATCAGCAACGAGGTCCCGCCAAGGTAGAACGGCACGTTTGCTGCCACCACCAGGAACTGGGGCAGAAGGCACACGGCCATCATGTAAAGAGCACCGAACATGGTCAGACGGGTCAGGACGCCATCAATGTAGCGCGCCGACTGCTCACCAGGACGGATACCCGGAATAAAGGCACCGGACTTCTTCAGGTTTTCCGCTACGTCTTTCGGGTTGAACATCAACGCTGTGTAGAAGAAGCAGAAGAAGATGATCCCTGCACTAAACAGCAGAATGTTCAACGGCTGACCAGGAGCGATCGACTGCGAGATGTCCTGCAGCCAGCCCATACCTTCGGACTGACCGAACCAGGCACCCAGCGAAGCCGGGAACAGCAAGATGCTGCTCGCGAAAATGGCCGGGATTACGCCCGCCATGTTCACCTTCAGCGGCAGGTGGCTGGTCTGCGCAGCGAAGACCTTGCGGCCCTGCTGACGCTTGGCGTAGTGAACGGCGATACGACGCTGACCACGCTCAATGAACACCACGAAGCCGATAATCGCTACTGCCAGCAAACCGATAGCGACCAGGGCGAAAATGTTGATATCGCCTGTGCGCGCAGACTCGAAAGACTGCCCGATTGCTCTCGGAAGACCGGCAACGATACCTGCGAAGATCAACATCGAGATACCGTTGCCCACACCGCGCTCGGTAATCTGCTCGCCGAGCCACATCATGAACATCGCGCCCGCCACGAAGGTGGAGACGGCGACGACATGGAAGCCCAGGCCCACAGAAAACGCCACGCCCTGGTTGGCCAGGCCAATGGACATGCCAATGGCTTGGACCAGCGCCAGGATAACGGTGCCGTAGCGGGTGTACTGGCTGATCTTGCGACGGCCAGCTTCACCTTCCTTCTTCAACTGCTCCAGCTGCGGACTGACAGCGGTCATGAGCTGCATGATGATCGATGCCGAGATGTACGGCATGATCCCCAGTGCAAAGATGCTCATGCGCTCCAGCGCGCCACCGGAAAACATGTTGAACAAGCTAAGAATGGTCCCCTCATTCTGCCGGAACAGATCCGCGAGACGGTCCGGGTTAATGCCTGGCACTGGGATGTGCGCGCCAATCCGATAGACGATGATCGCCATGAACAGAAAGCGCAGACGAGCCCAGAGTTCCGACATCCCGCCCTTACCGAGCGAAGAGAGAGCACCTTGCTTAGCCATTTATTCCTCGAACTTGCCGCCAGCTGCTTCGATAGCCGCACGTGCACCTTTGGTGACGGCGATACCCTTGAGGGTGACTGCGCGAGTGACTTCGCCCGACAGCATGATTTTCACGCGCTGTACGTGCTGGCCGATCACGTTGGCGTCCTTGAGGGACTGAACGGTGATCAGATCGCCTTCCACCTTGGCCAGCTCGGACAGACGCACTTCTGCGCGGTCCATGGCTTTCAGGGAAACGAAGCCGAACTTCGGCAGGCGACGGTGCAGCGGCTGTTGACCGCCTTCGAAGCCTGGAGCGATGGAACCACCGGAACGGGAGGTCTGACCTTTGTGACCACGGCCACCGGTCTTGCCCAGACCGCTACCGATACCACGGCCCGGACGGTGCTTCTCGCGACGGGAACCCGGCGCTGGACTCAGATCATTGAGTTTCATCGATTAACCCTCGACCTTCAGCATGTAGTAAGCCTTGTTGATCATCCCGCGGTTCTCGGGAGTATCCTGGACTTCTACAGTGTGACCGATGCGACGCAGACCCAGACCCTTAACGCACAGTTTGTGGTTAGGCAGGCGGCCGGCGGTGCTCTTGATCAGCGTTACTTTTACGGTTGCCATGATCAGATGATCTCCTCAACAGTCTTGCCGCGCTTGGCAGCAATGGACTCAGGGGATTGCATGGCTTTCAGACCCTTGAAGGTGGCGTGAACCACGTTCACCGGGTTGGTCGAGCCGTAGCACTTGGCCAGGACGTTCTGAACACCAGCAACTTCCAGGACGGCACGCATTGCGCCACCGGCGATGATACCGGTACCTTCCGAGGCAGGCTGCATGTAGACCTTCGAGGCGCCGTGGGCGGCCTTGGTGGCGTACTGCAGGGTGGTGCCTTTCAGGTCAACCTGAATCATGTTGCGACGAGCAGCTTCCATGGCTTTCTGGATCGCGGCAGGTACTTCGCGCGATTTGCCACGGCCAAAGCCAACACGACCCTTGCCATCACCCACCACGGTCAGTGCGGTGAAGGTGAAGATACGGCCGCCTTTTACGGTTTTGGCTACGCGGTTAACTTGAACCAGCTTCTCGATGTAGCCTTCGTCGCGCTTTTGATCGTTATTTGCCATAACTTAGAACTCCAGCCCGCCTTCACGAGCAGCATCAGCCAGCGCCTTGACGCGGCCGTGGTACTTGAAGCCGGAACGGTCAAAGGCAACTTGAGATACACCGGCGGCTTTCGCACGCTCAGCTACCAGCTTGCCAACCTTAGTGGCCGCGTCGATGTTGCCGGTGGCGCCATCACGCAGTTCTTTGTCCAAGGTCGAGGCGCTTGCCAGAACCTTGCTGCCGTCGGCCGAGATGACCTGGGCGTAGATGTGCTGCGAGGAGCGGAACACGCACAGACGCACGGCTTCGAGCTCGTGCATTTTCAGGCGTGCTTTGCGAGCGCGACGCAGTCGAGTAACTTTTTTGTCGGTCATTTGCTAGGCCCTACTTCTTCTTGGCTTCTTTACGACGGACTACTTCGTCCGCGTAACGCACACCCTTGCCCTTGTAAGGCTCTGGCGGACGGAAACCGCGGACTTCAGCGGCCACCTGACCCACCAGCTGCTTGTCGATACCCTTGATCAGGATGTCGGTCTGGCTTGGGGTTTCAGCGGTGATACCGGCTGGCAGTTCGTAATCCACTGGGTGCGAGAAGCCCAGGGCCAGGTTCAGGACGGTGCCCTTGGCCTGTGCCTTGTAACCAACACCGACCAGCTGGAGCTTGCGCTCGAAGCCTTGGCTTACGCCTTGGACCATGTTGTTGACCAGGGCGCGGGTGGTACCGGCCATGGCGCGAGCTTGCTGATCACCGTTGCGAGGTGCGAAACGCAGCTCACCAGCTTCTTCGGTAACTTCAACAGACGAGTGAACGTTCAGTTCGAGAGTGCCCTTGGCACCCTTCACCGAAAGCTGCTGGCCGGCGAATTTGACTTCGACGCCTGCTGGCAGCTTAACGGGGTTCTTAGCGACGCGAGACATGCCTATCTCCCCTTAGAACACTGTGCACAGAACTTCGCCGCCGACACCGGCAGCGCGCGCAGCGCGGTCAGTCATCACACCTTTGTTGGTGGAGACGATAGACACGCCCAGGCCGCCACGTACTTTCGGCAGCTCGGCAACGGCCTTGTACTGGCGCAGACCAGGACGGCTGGTACGCTTCAGCTCTTCGATGACCGGACGGCCTTCGAAGTACTTCAGCTCGATCGACAGGGAAGGCTTGGCTTCGCCGGTCACTTCGTAGCTGGCGATGTAGCCTTCGTCTTTCAGTACTTTGGCAACCGCGACCTTCAGGGTGGAAGAAGGCATGCTTACGACAGACTTTTCAGCCATCTGGGCATTACGGATGCGAGTTAGCATGTCCGCTAACGGGTCCTGCATACTCATGGGCTAGATGCTCCTGATACAAGAATTATTAGCCTTGCGGCTATCACAACCACCCGAGCAGGCAGGGCAAAAAACCCAGGCTCAGGTGAGCCGGTCATTCTAGACACAAGGCAGAAACGAAACAAGCCCCATATAGGGGCTTGTTTCGTTGCGAGGTCACCGGCGGTCGGAAGATTGCTCCCCTTGCGCCGGCGTCACGCCAACCGGGATTACCAGCTGGCCTTGACCAGACCTGGCACGTCACCGCGCATGGCGGCTTCGCGCAGCTTGTTACGGCCCAGGCCGAACTTACGGTATACACCGTGCGGACGACCGGTCAGGCGGCAACGGTTACGCAGGCGCGAGGCGCTGGCGTCACGTGGTTGCTTCTGCAGGGCGACAACGGCAGCGAAACGCTCTTCAGGAGAGGCGTTCAGGTTGACGATGGTCGCTTTCAGCTCAGCACGCTTCTTAGCGAACTTGGCTACCGTGAGCTGACGCTTCAGCTCGCGGTTCTTCATGCTCTTCTTGGCCATTTTCCTACTCCAATCAGTTGCGGAACGGGAACTTGAAAGCACGCAGCAGAGCGCGGCCTTCGTCGTCCGAACGAGCAGTGGTGGTCAGGGTGATGTCCAAACCGCGCAGAGCATCGATCTTGTCGTAATCGATTTCCGGGAAGATGATCTGCTCTTTCACGCCCATGCTGTAGTTGCCACGACCGTCGAAGGACTTGGCATTCAGGCCGCGGAAGTCGCGAACCCGTGGCAGGGAGATCGCCAGCAGGCGGTCCAGGAACTCGTACATCTTTTCGCGACGCAGGGTCACCTTGACACCGATCGGCCAGCCTTCACGGACTTTGAAGCCCGCGATGGATTTACGAGCGAAAGTCACGACCGGCTTTTGACCGGTGATCTTTTCCAGGTCGGCAACAGCGTGCTCGATGACTTTCTTGTCGCCGATCGCTTCGCCCAGACCCATGTTCAGGGTGATTTTGGTAACGCGCGGAACTTCCATCACGTTCGACAGCTTAAGTTCTTCCTTAAGCTTAGGAGCGATTTCGTTCCGGTAAATCTCTTTCAGTCGTGCCATGGTCTTCTACCTAGCAGTGTTCAAGCATCAACCGCTTTTTGGGTCGACTTGAAGACACGAATTTTTTTACCGTCTTCTACTTTGAAACCAACGCGGTCAGCCTTGTTGGTTTCGCCGTTGAAGATGGCGACGTTGGAAGCGTGCAGAGGCGCTTCTTTCTCGACGATACCGCCCTGGACGCCCGCCATCGGGTTAGGCTTGGTGTGGCGCTTGACCAGGTTGACACCACCGATGACCAGACGGTCGTCAGCGAGAACCTTCAGCACCTTACCGCGCTTACCTTTGTCTTTGCCGGCGATCACGATGATCTCGTCGTCACGACGAATCTTTTGCATGTCGGATCTCCTTAGAGCACTTCAGGGGCGAGCGAGACGATCTTCATGAACTTCTCGGTACGAAGTTCACGGGTCACTGGCCCGAAGATGCGAGTACCGATCGGCTCTTGCTTGGTGTTCAGCAGAACAGCAGCGTTGCCGTCGAAACGAATGATGGAACCGTCAGCGCGACGTACACCGTGACGGGTACGGACGACAACAGCGGTCATCACCTGGCCTTTCTTGACCTTACCGCGAGGAATTGCTTCCTTGACGGTAACTTTGATGATGTCACCGATACCGGCGTAACGACGGTGGGAACCGCCGAGCACCTTGATGCACATGACGCGACGAGCGCCGCTGTTATCGGCCACATCGAGCATGGATTGAGTCTGAATCATAAAATTTCTCCGACCCTTAGCCCTTAGACTTCAACAGCGCGTTCGAGGACTTCAACCAGTGCCCAGGACTTGGTCTTGGCCAGCGGACGGGTTTCACGGATGGAAACCTTGTCGCCGATCTTGCACTGGTTGGCTTCGTCGTGCGCGTGCAGCTTAGTCGAACGCTTAACGTATTTACCGTAGATCGGGTGCTTTACGCGACGCTCGATCAGAACGGTGATGGTCTTGTCCATTTTGTCGCTGACGACACGGCCAGTCAGCGTACGGACGGTTTTTTCAGCTTCAGCCATGATCACTTACCTGCCTGCTGGTTGAGCACAGTTTTCACGCGAGCGATGTCACGCTTAACTTGCGAGAGCAGGTGCGACTGCCCCAACTGGCCAGTTGCTTTCTGCATGCGCAGATTGAACTGGTCGCGCAGCAAGCCGAGCAGTTGCTCATTCAGTTGCTGTGCGGATTTTTCACGAAGTTCATTCGCTTTCATCACATCACCGTCCGCTTAACAAAGGAGGTGGCGAGAGGCAGCTTTGCAGCGGCCAGAGCGAAAGCTTCGCGCGCCAGCTCTTCAGAAACACCCTCGATCTCGTACAGGACTTTGCCTGGCTGAATCTGGGCAACCCAGTATTCCACGGAACCTTTACCTTTACCCATACGAACCTCGAGAGGCTTCTTGGTAACCGGCTTGTCCGGGAAGACACGGATCCAGATCTTACCGCCACGTTTTACGTGACGGGTCAGGGCACGACGTGCCGACTCGATCTGGCGAGCGGTGAGACGACCGCGGGCGACAGCTTTCAGAGCGAACTCGCCGAAGCTGACCTTGCTACCGCGCAGTGCCAGACCACGGTTGTGGCCGGTCATCTGCTTGCGGAATTTTGTACGCTTTGGTTGCAACATTTGGCGTACCCCTTACTTAGCAGCTTTTTTACGAGGCGCTGGTGCTTGAGGCTTCAGCTCTTCCTGGCGACCACCAATTACTTCGCCTTTGAAGATCCAAACCTTCACACCGATCACACCGTAGGTGGTGTGAGCTTCGTAGGTGTTGTAGTCGATATCGGCACGCAGGGTGTGCAGAGGCACACGACCTTCGCGATACCACTCGGTACGTGCGATCTCGGCACCGCCGAGACGACCGCTCACCTGGATCTTGATGCCCTTGGCACCAATACGCATGGCGTTCTGTACGGCGCGCTTCATGGCGCGACGGAACATAACGCGGCGCTCCAGCTGCTGGGCAACGCTCTGAGCAACCAGCATAGCGTCGAGTTCCGGCTTGCGGATCTCTTCGATGTTGATGTGCACAGGCACACCCATCTGCTTGGTCAGGTCCTGACGCAGCTTCTCAACATCTTCACCTTTCTTGCCGATAACGATACCGGGACGAGCGGTGTGGATGGTGATGCGTGCAGTTTGAGCCGGACGATGAATATCGATACGGCTTACGGACGCGCTTTTTAGTTTGTCCTGGAGGTACTCGCGAGTTTGCAGATCCTTCAGCAGGTAATCTGCGTAAGTCGCGCCGTCTGCGTACCAGACGGAGGTGTGCTCCTTGACGATTCCCAGGCGAATGCCAGTGGGATGTACTTTCTGACCCATCTGATCGACTCCGTTACTTGTCCGCAACCTTGACAGTGATATGGCAAGACCGCTTGACGATGCGATCAGCACGGCCTTTGGCACGTGGCATGATGCGCTTCAGCGAACGCCCTTCGTTGACGAAGACGGTGGAGACCTTCAGGTCATCAACGTCTGCGCCTTCGTTGTGTTCGGCGTTGGCAACGGCCGACTCGAGGACTTTCTTCATGATTTCAGCGGCTTTTTTGCTGCTGAAGGCCAACAGGTTGAGCGCTTCGCCCACCTTCTTCCCGCGGATCTGGTCGGCGACCAAGCGGGCTTTCTGGGCGGAGATGCGAGCGCCCGACAACTTAGCGGCTACTTCCATTTCCTTACCCCTTAACGCTTGGCTTTCTTGTCAGCCACGTGCCCGCGGTAGGTGCGGGTACCGGCGAACTCGCCCAGTTTGTGGCCGACCATGTCTTCGTTCACGAGAACTGGGACGTGTTGGCGACCGTTGTGTACCGCGATGGTCAGACCGACCATTTGTGGCAGGATCATCGAACGGCGCGACCAGGTTTTAACTGGCTTGCGATCGTTCTTCTCCACCGCCACTTCGACCTTCTTCAACAGGTGAAGATCGATAAAAGGACCTTTTTTCAGAGAACGTGGCACTGTCGTATCCCTCTAGTTACTTGCGACGACGGACGATCATGTTGTCGGTACGCTTATTACCACGGGTTTTAGCACCCTTGGTTGGGAAGCCCCATGGCGATACCGGATGACGACCACCGGAGGTACGACCTTCACCACCACCATGCGGGTGGTCAACCGGGTTCATGGCAACACCACGAACGGTTGGGCGAACGCCGCGCCAGCGTTTGGCACCAGCTTTACCCAGCGAACGCAGGCTGTGCTCGGAGTTCGAGACTTCGCCCAGGGTCGCACGGCACTCAGCCAGGACTTTACGCATTTCACCAGAGCGCAGACGCAGGGTCACGTAGACACCTTCACGAGCGATCAGCTGAGCCGAAGCACCAGCGGAACGAGCGATCTGAGCACCTTTACCCGGCTTCAGTTCGATGCCGTGAATGGTGCTACCTACTGGGATGTTGCGCAGTTGCAGGGAGTTACCGGCCTTGATTGGGGCCAGGGCACCTGCGATCAGCTGGTCGCCAGCGCTCACGCCTTTAGGGGCGATGATGTAGCGACGCTCGCCGTCTGCGTAGCACAGCAGGGCGATGTGAGCAGTACGGTTCGGGTCGTATTCGATACGCTCGACAGTGGCTGGAATGCCATCTTTGTCGTTGCGACGGAAGTCAACCAGACGGTAATGCTGCTTATGACCACCACCAACGTGACGAGTGGTGATGCGGCCATTGTTGTTACGACCACCAGACTTCGATTTCTTCTCGAGCAGCGGTGCGTGAGGAGCGCCTTTGTGCAGCTCCTTGTTGACCACCTTGACCACGAAACGGCGGCCAGGGGAAGTCGGTTTGCATTTAACGATTGCCATGATGCACCCCTTCCTTACTCAGCACTGCTGCTGAAATCGAGATCTTGGCCTGGCTGAAGGGAGACGATCGCCTTCTTCCAGTCATTACGCTTGCCCAGACCACGTGCGGTACGCTTGGTTTTACCCAGAACGTTGACAGTCGACACGTTTTCAACTTTTACGTTGAACAGGCCTTCGACAGCTTTCTTGATTTCCAGCTTGGTTGCATCGGTAGCAACCTTGAATACGAACTGGCCTTTTTTCTCAGCCAGAACGGTAGCCTTCTCGGAAACGTGCGGGCCAAGGAGGACTTTGAATACGCGTTCCTGGTTCATCCCAGCAGCTCCTCGAATTTCTTCACGGCCGAGACAGTGATCAACACTTTCTCGTATGCGATCAGACTGACCGGGTCGGAACCTTGAACGTCACGTACGTCGACGTGCGGCAGGTTGCGAGCAGCCAGGTACAGGTTCTGATCAACAGCGTCGGAAACGATCAGAACGTCGTTCAGACCCATGCCGTTCAGCTTGTTCAGCAGATCCTTGGTTTTCGGCGCTTCAACAGCGAAGTCCTGAACCACGACCAGACGGTCGCTACGCACCAGCTCAGCGAGGATGGAGCGCAGGGCTGCGCGGTACATCTTCTTGTTGAGCTTCTGCGAGTGATCTTGAGGACGAGCTGCGAAGGTTACGCCACCGCCACGCCAGATCGGACCACGGGTAGTACCGGCACGAGCACGGCCAGTACCTTTCTGACGCCATGGGCGCTTACCGCCACCGGCCACGTCAGAACGGGTCTTCTGCTGCTTGGTGCCCTGACGGCCGCCGGCCATGTAGGCCACGACTGCTTGGTGTACCAGCGTCTCGTTGAATTCGCCACCGAAGGTCAGTTCGGAAACTTCGATCGCCTGAGCGTCATTTACATTAAGTTGCATGTCAGTTTCCCCTTAACCGCGAGCCTTGACAGCCGGACGCACGACCACGTCGCCGCCAGTAGCGCCTGGGACGGCACCCTTGATCAGCAGCAGGTTGCGTTCAGCGTCTACGCGTACTACTTCCAGGGACTGAACAGTCACGCGCTCGGCGCCCATGTGACCGGACATTTTCTTGCCCTTGAATACACGACCAGGAGTCTGGCACTGGCCGATGGAGCCAGGGACACGGTGCGATACGGAGTTACCGTGGGTGTTGTCCTGACCACGGAAGTTCCAACGCTTGATGGTACCGGCGAAGCCTTTACCTTTGGACTGACCGGTTACGTCTACCAGCTGGCCTGCAGTGAAGAGTTCAGCTTTGATCAGATCGCCAGCCTGGAAATCGCCTTCTTCAAGACGGAACTCCCAGACACCGCGACCAGCGGCAACGTTAGCCTTGGCGAAGTGGCCTGCCTGAGCGGCAGTCACACGCGAAGCACGACGCTCGCCGACAGTGACTTGCACTGCACGGTAGCCATCGGTTTCTTCAGTTTTGAACTGGGTGACGCGATTCGGCTCGATCTCGATGACCGTGACCGGAATGGAGACACCTTCTTCGGTGAAAATACGGGTCATGCCCGCTTTTCGACCGACTACACCAATAGTCATGTTGTAAACCTCATGAGTGTACGGGGCTTTCACCCGCTATGGCCGCCCATTTCAGAGCGTTACACGACTAGACCGAAGTCTTAGCCGAGGCTGATCTGCACTTCCACGCCTGCCGCGAGATCAAGCTTCATCAGCGCATCAACGGTTTTATCCGTTGGCTGGACGATGTCCAGAACGCGCTTATGAGTGCGAATCTCGTACTGATCACGCGCGTCTTTGTTGACGTGCGGGGAGATCAGAACGGTGAAACGCTCTTTGCGGGTTGGCAGTGGAATTGGACCACGCACTTGTGCACCAGTACGTTTCGCGGTTTCCACGATTTCCTGGGTGGATTGGTCGATCAGGCGATGGTCGAAAGCCTTCAACCTGATACGGATTTGCTGATTTTGCATTGGATTTCAGACTCCAGGCTGTTCCCATCGGGCGCACTACGCCCGTTAAAAGGAGGCGTGATTCTATAGACGCCCCTAATTAGTGTCAACCCAATAAAAAAAACCCCCGCTGAGCGGGGGTTTTTTCAACCGATCGAGTGATTACTCGATGATTTTGGCTACGACGCCGGCGCCGACGGTACGACCGCCTTCACGGATGGCGAAGCGCAGACCGTCTTCCATTGCGATGGTCTTGATCAGGGTGACAGTCAT
>NZ_JBSSDH010000028.1:0-38350 GCF_054060555.1 Pseudomonas sp. TE6283 | reverse complement strand
GTACTCACAAGCACCCACACGAATTGCTTGATTCAATTTGTTAAAGAGCGTTTGGCCAAGAGCGTTTCGTCTCAACCGAGGCGCGCATTCTACGCCTTCCTAATCTGCTGTCAAGCGTTGTTTTGAAGTTTTTTTCGAAGCTGCTTTTTGCAAAACAACTTCAACCTCAACAACTTACCGCTTGCCTCGTGGCGTTCAACGCTGCGAGGAGGCGAATAATACGCGGTTTGATTTCAGAGTCAACACCTTGATCTGAAAAAACTTTCGATCGCCATCCGGCGGTCGCTCGGCAACTATTCGATGCGGTTGCCGCTCTGTAGAGAAACACGCAAGCGGAGCGGCTACCAATGAGCGATGCACAGAGCGAGAAGACCCCGGGGCTGTCGCCGGACGAAGAGCAGGAAGTCAGCCACAACCAACCGCCCCGGGCGGCGGTGCTGCACGAGATCATCCGCGCCCAGGGTGACCACGAACTTGAACGCACGCTCGCCGCCTTGTGGTGGTCGGCGCTGGCGGCAGGCCTGACCATGGGCCTGTCGTTGATGGCCATGGGACTGTTCTACGCCCGCCTGCCCGAAGGCGACAGCGCCCAGGTGATCGCCAGCCTGGGCTACAGCGCAGGCTTCCTGGCGGTGATCCTCGCCCGCCAGCAACTGTTCACCGAAAACACCCTGACCGCCGTGCTGCCACTGATGACCACCCCCACTCTCACCAACCTGGGCCGCCTGCTGCGCCTGTGGACCATCGTCCTGCTCGGCAACCTGGCCGGCACGCTGCTGGTAGCCTGGGTGATGCTCGAACTGCCGATATTCGACAGCAAGACCGATATCGCCTTCCTGGATGTGGGCCGCAAGGTGATGGAGAACGGCATCGGCCAGATGTTCGCCAAGGGCATCGTCTCGGGTTGGATGATCGCCACCATGGTCTGGATGATCCCGTCCATGGAGCACGCCAAGATCTGGATCATCCTGATGATCACCTACCTGATGGCCCTGGGCGACTTCACGCATATAGTAGTGGGCTCGGTCGAGGTCTCTTACCTGGTCTGGGCCGGCGAGCAGAGCTGGAGCACCTTCTGGCTCGACTTCGCCCTGCCCACCCTGGCCGGCAACATCATTGGCGGCAGTTTCATCTTCGCCTTGATCAGCCATGCCCAAGTGCGCAGCGACAGCGGCAAGCCGCCCTCGAAACTGTTGAAGAACGACAAGGAGATCAGGAACTAGCGCGCAGCAACCGCGCGCTCGGACGCCCTGCTTCGCTGCGGCAATGGCCGCGGCCGCCACCAGTTCTGCCCCGGATGTGGCGAGTCGAGGCTGACCCGCTCGCCCATCTGCGGCGTGCTCAGCTGCACCTGGGCGGTATTGGCCAGTGCCAGGATGCGCTCGAAGGGCTCCTGCCAGCTGTGGATGGACAGGTCGAAGGTACCGTTGTGAATAGGCAGCAGCCAACGGCCCTTCAGGTCCAGGTGCGCCTGCAGGGTCTGCTCCGGCTGCATATGCACACTGGGCCAGGCAACGTTGTAGGCGCCGGTCTCCATCAAGGTCAGGTCGAAGGGCCCGTAGCGCTCGCCGATCTCGCGAAAGCCGGCGAAGTAACCAGTATCACCGCTGAAGAACAGCCGCAGCCCTTCGTCGATCATCACCCAGGACGCCCACAGCCTGCGGTTGCTGTCGAACAACCCGCGCCCGGAAAAGTGCTGCGCCGGCGTGGCGGCGAAGCGCACGCCTTCGACCTCGGTTTCCTGCCACCAGTCCATCTCGCGCACCTTGCCCGGCGGCACGCCCCACTCGATGAGCAGGTCACCCACCCCCAGCGGCGCGAGAAAGTGCTCGGTGCGCGGCGCCAACCGGCGGATGGCCTGCTCGTCGAGGTGGTCGAAATGGTCATGGGAGAGGATCACCGCAGTCAGCGGCGGCAGATCGTCGAGCGCCAACGGCGGCGCATGGAAGCGCAACGGCCCGGCCCACTGCACCGGCGAGGCGCGCTCGGCGAACACCGGGTCGGTAATGAAGAAGCGCCCGCGCAGCTTGAGCAGTACGGTGGAGTGGCCAAGACGCCACAGGCTGTGATCCGGCGCGTCGGCCACCTGCTGGCGGGTCATCGGCTGCAGGCTCAACGCAGCATCTGGCCGGGTTTGCGGCGGCTTGCGCAGCAGCAGGTACTTGACGCCGATGCGCAGCTTCTTGAGCACGCCGTCCCTGGGCAGCTCGACCTGGTTGTGAAAGCGTCCGTCCCGGTGCGGTGCCGGCTCGCCGGCGGGGGTAGCCATGGGGACCATGAGCAACAACACTCCGCAAATGAAGAAGGCCTTCATATTACTCCACAGGGTCGGATCAACCGTGAAATGGCTTGTAAGGTCATTTTTCGCCGATGAACGATTGTTCAACAATATTCACACGACTTATGCGATAAACGGCGCCCCACAGAAGAACGACAACCATGATCGACAACCGCAGCGGCAAGGGGCTCTCTTTCGTCAGGCGCATCTACCTGCCGCGCATCATCGGCCTGGGGATCGGCCTGTTCAGCGTAATGGCGGCCATCGCCCCGCTGAACCCGCCGCAGTGGGCCTGGGCCCTGTTGCTATTCAATGGCCTGCTCTGGCCCCATGTGGCCTATCAATGGGCCCGGCGCTCTGCCACGCCCTACCAGGCCGAACAGCGCAACATCCTGCTGGATTCGCTGATGGGCGGGTTCTGGACCGCAGCGATGCATTTCAACCCGCTGCCCACGGTGACCATCCTGTCGATGATGACCATGAACAACGTCGCCGCCGGCGGCAAACGGGTGCTGCTGCGCGGTCTGCTGGCCCAACTGGGCGGCATGCTGCTGGCCAGCGCCCTGCTCGGTACCGGCCTGCAGCCCCAGGCCACGCAACTGCAGGTGCTTGCCTGCCTGCCGATGCTCACCGTCTACCCCTTGGCCCTGGGTTGGGTGTGCTACCAGTTGGCGATCAAGCTGGCCGAGCACAAGCGCCGCCTAAGCGCCCTGAGCCGCACCGACAGCCTTACCGGCCTGCTCAACCATGGCTCGTGGAAGGACCTGCTGCTGCTCAAGTTCCAGATCTGCCAGCAACAGCAGCTGCCGGCGGTAGTCGCCCTGATCGACATCGACCACTTCAAGACCATCAACGACACCTACGGCCATGTGGTCGGCGACTGCGTGCTGCGCCAGCTCAGCCAGGAACTGCGGCGCAACCTGCGCGAGGACGACCTGGCCGGGCGCTACGGCGGTGACGAGTTCTGCGTGATCCTCCCCGGGGCCCAGGAAGCCCAGGCGTGCCAGGCCATGGAGCGCCTGCGCGAGCGCGTGGGCGCCTATCGCAACCCGCAACTGCCGGGCCTGCGCATCAGCCTGAGCATCGGGCTGGCGGACTTTCGCACCACCCTCGCCTCGCCCGAACACTGGCTGGAACAGGCCGACAAGGCCCTGTACGCCGCCAAGCACCAGGGGCGCGACCAGGTCAATTTCGCCCGCGGCGAGGCCGCCCTGCTCAAGCTGGCCTATCCTGACTGAACCTTCGCCCAGGCCCCGGGTGCAGACAGCAGTTGAAGGAGTCGCCCGTACATGGACAGGAACGTCGACCTTTCATCCTCCAGCCCCACTTCGCGCCTGCAGGTGCGCAGGCTGGTAGGCGCCTTCTGCGCTCTGTTCGGCCTCGCCTGCGTGTTCACCCTGGTGGCGCTGTTCAACATCGCCGCCACGCTGGACCGCCAGGCGCTGGAGCAGAGCACCTTCCAGGCTACCCAGGCACTGGAGCAGCGGCTGGTGGCGTCGCGCCAGTTCCTCTCCAGCTACGCCGTCTGGGACGCCGCCTACGAACATCTGGCAGGCAAGGTCGACTGGCAGTGGGCGTATGACGAGAAGAACGTCGGTGAGTCGCTGTACAGCGCCAGCGGCTACGAAGGCGTGTTCGTGATCGAGGATGACCGCACCACCTATGCCCTGTTCAAGGGCAAGCCCACCGACTCACCGGCCAGCGCCCATATCGACAGTCCCCTGGCGCCGATCATCGACGCGGCGCGAAAGGCGGCCCCGGCCCGCGAGCAGGTGGCCCACTTCGTGCGCTTCAACGGCTGGCCCGCGGTGCTCAGCGCGGCGGCGGTGCGCCCGGACAAAGATGTGACCGAGACGGATGTGCGCCAGGCGCCGGTGATGGTGTTTATCGACCAACTGACCGAGGCCAAGCTCGCCGTGCTGGGCAAGGGGGCGGGCCTGACCGGCATGCGCCTGGAGAAAAATGGCGCCGCCCAGACCGGACAACCGCACATCGCCCTGGAGGAAACCGGCTATTACCTGGCCTGGAACACGCCGCTACCGGGTCGCCAGTTGCTCCACGCCTTCCTGCCGCCGCTGCTGGCGGTGCTGCTGGTGCTCGGCCTGGTGCTGCTGTACCTGTTCCGCCATGCCCTGCGCAGCTCCCGCGCCATCGACGAGAGCCTGCTGCGCCTGCAGCAAAGCAACCGCGCCCTGGAGGCCAGCGAGCAGCGCTTTCGCGCAGTGGCCGAGGCTGCGTCGGACTGGATCTGGGAAACCGACCGCCAGCACCGCCTGACCTACCTGTCGCAGCGCTTCGTCAGCGTCACCGGCTACCGGCTTGAGGACTGGATAGGCCAGCCGCTAAACCAGCTGCTGGCCTGCGACACCACGCCCCTGCTGCCGTGGCTCGACAGCCAGGCCGACGACAACCCGCAGCAACTGGCCAACCTGCGCTGCAACTACGATGACGCCAGCGGGCAGAACCGCTACTGCCGCGTTTCGGCGCGCTCGATCGTCTACGAGGGCAAGCTCGCCGGCTTTCGCGGCACCGCCAGCGATATCACTGACGAAGTCGCCGCCCATGCCCGCATCCAGCACCTGTCGATGCACGATGCCCTGACTGGCCTTGCCAACCGCAACAAGCTGTCACGCCACCTTGAGCATGCGCTGTTGCGCGGCAGCGATTCACCGCCGCTGACCTTGCTGCTGCTCGACCTGGACAGTTTCAAGCCGATCAACGATTCCCTCGGCCACCCGGCCGGCGACGCGGTGTTGCAGGAGGTGGCCGGTCGCCTGCGCGACACCACCCGCGAAAATGACCTGGTGGCTCGCCTGGGCGGCGACGAGTTCGTCCTGGTGCTGCATGGCCTGGACAATCGCAGCGAGATCGATCGTTTCTGCGCCCGCCTGCTCGAGTTGCTGCAGCAACCTATAACCTACGAGGGACAACAGTTGCATATCGGCGCCAGCATTGGCATCGCCCAGACCCGAATCCAGGGCTACGATGCCGGTGAGTTGATCCGCTACGCCGACATTGCGCTGTACCAGGCCAAAGCCGACGGCAAGAATACCTGGCGTTACTTCTCGCCAGAGATGAACCAGCAGATCCAGTACCGCCGACAACTGGAAAACGACCTGCGCCGGGCGATCAAGCAGCACGAGTTCGTCCTGCACTATCAGCCACGCTATCGCCTGTACGACCTGCGCATCGTCTCGGTGGAGGCCCTGCTGCGCTGGCAGCACCCCGAGGAGGGCCTGCTCGGGCCGGACACCTTCATTCCCCTGGCCGAGCAGAGCGACCTGATCGTGCCCCTTGGTCGCTGGGTGCTGGCCGAGGCCTGCCGCAATGCCCGCGACTGGCCCGACGAACTGCTGGTCTCGGTCAACCTGTCGCCGGCGCAGTTCTCCCGCAGCGATGTGGTCGCCGATGTGCGCCAGGTGCTGCTGGACACCGGCTTCCCGGCCCAGCGCCTGGAACTGGAGATCACCGAGAACGTGATGCTCAACGACATCGAAGGCGCCCTGGGCACCATGCTCGCGCTAAAGGAGCTGGGCGTGCGCCTGAACATGGACGACTTCGGCACCGGTTACTCGTCGCTGGGTTACCTGCGCACCTACCCCTTCGACAGCATCAAGATCGACAAGCGCTTCATCGCCGGGCTCAGCAGCCAGAGCGGCAACGACCGGGCAGTGGTCCAGGCCATCATCAACCTGGGCAAGGCCATGGGGCTGACGGTCACCGCCGAGGGGGTGGAGACCGAGCAGCAGTTGCAGGCGCTGGACAGGGAGCAGTGCCATGAGGTCCAGGGCTACTACCTGAGCAAGCCGGTGGACCGGGCGGGGTTCGAGGCGCTGCTGGCGGGCCGCGAGGTGCGCCAGCAGGATGTGTCCTGAGTCCCTCTTGATGCATGCCTTCAGCGCAGGCTGCGTTCAGCCACGATCTCCGGCAGGTCGGTGCGCTTGAGGTAGATACGCAGCGGCTCGCCGATGTTCAGCCGATCGTCCACGTGCTGCTCCAGCAGCAAGGCCAGGCGCTCCCGGCACAATGCCATGCGCGTGTCGGCCTCGGGGCGCCAGACGAACTCGTTGCAGGGGGTGATGCTGTCGTCGGCGACGTCCATGCCGAACGAATCTTCGGAAAACCGCACGATATGAATGCCGCGCTTGCCGTGGAAGCCGACAAAGCCCTTGAGCTGTTCGGCGGCGTTGCAGATGTCCTGGGAAGTGATGGCCATGGCGTAACCTCGCAAAATTCGGAAGTGACGCACGCAGGGAACGGTCACCTCTGGCGGGCGACGCGCAGGTACCAGCCTAACGCAACTGCGGGAACCTTCGCCACGCATTCTCACCCTTCCCGTTTCAGCCGGTTGGCGCCGCCACCGGGTCGACCTGCGACGCCAGCAGCGCCGCCAGCCAGTTCATGAACGCCTGGACCCGGCGCGGCACATGGCGCTGCCGGGCATACAGCAGCGACACCGGCATGGCCCGCGCCTGCCAGGGCTCGAGCAGCGATATCAGTTCACCATTGCGCAGGTGTTCATCGACGCCCACCGCCGGTACCTGGATCAGCCCGAGCCCGGCCAGGCAGGCGGCGGAATAGGCTTCGGCATTGTTCACCGTGACCACGCCGGCCATGGCCTGGAAGCGCAGCTCGCCCTCCTGCACGTATTCGAACCCGGCGCTGCGGGCACCGAGGTTGCGCACGTAGTGGACCAACCGATGGCCGGCCAGATCCTGCAGGTTCCGTGGCACGCCGTGACGCTCGAGGTAGGCGGGGCTGGCACAGTTGCGCATGCTCAGTCGCCCCACCGGGCGGGCGACCACGTCCAGTTCGCTGAGCGCGCCGATGCGCATCACGCAGTCGAAGCCTTCGCGCAGCAGGTCGACCTGGCGGTCGGTGCAACTAAGCTCCACTTCCAGGCTCGGGAAACGCTCGAGAAACCCTGGCAGCGCCGGCACGATCAGCCGCCGCGCCATCATGGTCGGCAGGTCGATGCGCAGGCGCCCGGTCAGCTCGGCATCGTCGGCGCTGAACAGGCTCTCGATCTCGTCCATGCCCGACAGCAGGTCCTTGCTGCGCTCGTAGAGCAAGGCACCGTCCTGGGTGGTCTGCACCCGCCGCGTGGTGCGGTTGAACAGGCGCGTGCCGAGCAACCGTTCCAGCGCCCGCACCTGCTCGGAGACGGTCGAACGCGGCAGGCCCAGGCTTTCGCCGGCCAGGGTGAAACTGCTCAGTTCGCTGACCCTGACAAAGGTGCGCAACAGCTCAAGCTTGTTCATCACGGGCTCCGATTGTCCATTCAAGACGAACAGTATTTCCGGAATTAGTGGATTTAACAGCCATCAACCGATCAATAACCTGTCATTCAACCACCACCCCAACGAGGTAACCGACATGACTCGCAAGATCGCACTGATCACCGGCGCCAGCCGCGGCCTGGGCAAGAACACCGCCGAACACCTGGCCGCTCGTGGTATCGACATCATCGGCACCTACCACAGCAAGGCCGGCGAGGCCCACGCCGTGGCCGCCTCGCTCGAACAGGCCGGCGTGCGCGCCGCCATGCTGCAACTGGATGTCAGCGACAGCGCCAGCTTTGCCGCCTTCGCCGAGCGCCTGGGCGACACCCTCGAGCAGCAGTTTGGCCGCCGCCAGCTGGACTTCCTGGTGAACAACGCCGGCATCGGCCTGAACGTGCCGTTCAGCGAGACCAGCGAAGCGCAATTCGACCAGTTGCTGAACATCCAGCTCAAGGGGCCGTTCTTCCTCACCCAGCGCCTGCTGCCGCTGCTGGCCGACGGCGGGCGCATCGTCAACGTCTCCACCGGCCTGACCCGCTTCGCCCTGCCCGGCTACGCCGCCTATGCGGCCATGAAGGGCGCCATGGAAGTGCTGACCCGCTACCAGGCCAAGGAGCTGGGCGCGCGCGGCATCCGCGTGAACATTCTTGCGCCGGGCGCCATCGAGACCGACTTCGGCGGTGGCGTGGTGCGCGACAACCAGCAGGTCAATGACTACATCGCCGGCAACACGGCGTTGGGACGCGTCGGCCTGCCCGACGATATCGGTGCGGCCATCGCCCTGTTACTGGAGGACGGCAATGGCTGGATCACGGGGCAGCGGCTGGAGGTTTCTGGGGGGATGTTTCTCTAGGCATGTGGCAGATTGACTGGCTTGTTACGCGGTTCCCTGTAGGCCTTGTGTCGCGAAAGGGGCGCGAAGCGGCCCCAGGATCTTGGGTATGTTTCTAGATTGTCGGGGCTGCTTCGCAGCCCTTTCGCGACACAAGGCCGCTCCCACAGGGATCGCGCCAGATTCTAAAAATTGAGCAAGACAGTTGCTCCCACAATCCCGGTCGTTCAAGCGCGGCTCAGGGCCTGATGCAGCGCTGCCACGGCGGGTAGTGCCAAGGCCTCATGGGACATGCACAACCCGACCCGACGGCGCAGCGTCAGGCCGCTGCCCGGCTGCCAGTAGACGCCCGGGCAACGCTCGGCCAGCGACTGCGGCAACCACGCCGCGCCCTGCCCGGCGGCGACCATGGCCAGGACCCGTTGCAACGAACCGGCCTGGCCGACCTGCTCACCCCCGTCATACAAGCCCATCAAGCGTTGGTGCGACGGGTGCTGCGGGCAGGTGATCCAGCGCCCGTCCGGCTGGCTGCCGGTGGCCATCACCCGCACGAACGCTTCCTCCCACAGCGGCAGGAACAGTTCGTCCTCGCAACGCTGGGCCTCATCGGCCAGGCGAGCGTCACCGTCGCAACCTTCCAGCAAGGTCAGTTGCAAACCCGCCACCGCCTGGCTGGCCAGGCGCACGCAGGCCTCGACCTGGGCCGGGGCGATGTCGGCCTCGATGCCCAGCGCCAACGGCACCCGCTCCTGCCCCTGGCGAAACCGCAGGCGCAGGGCCTCGGCCTCGGCCACCATGCGGCAGGCCTGGGGATACAGCTCGCGGGCCTGCTCGCTGACTTCGACGCCGCGGGCCTGACGCAGGAACAGTTCGACGCCGAGGTCCTCTTCCAGCTGGCGTATGGTCACCGACAAGGTCGGCTGGGCCACGCACAGGCGCCGGGCGGCTACAGTGATGTTGCGCGCTTCGAAGACCGCGATAAATGCCTTGAGATGACGGATATCCATAGATAAAACCGATGCCATCCAGAGAAATAAGCCGTTTTTCCTGGCCGAAGACACTATCTAGAATCCCTGCCATCGAAAGCGATTATGCCTTGGAGGCAACCATGAACAAATCCCTGATCATCGTCACTGGCGCCAGTTCCGGTATCGGCGCCGCCACCGCCCAGCGATTCTCCGCCGCGGGTCATCCGCTGCTGCTGATCGCCCGTCGCCTGGAACGCCTCGAGGCGCTGGCGCTCCCCGACTGCCTGTGCCGCGCCGTGGATATCCGCGACCGGACAGCGCTGGTGGCCGCCGTGGCCGAGGCCGAAGCGCTGTACGGCCCGGCCGATGCCCTGGTGAACAACGCGGGGGTGATGTTGCTGGGGCAGATGCACGAGCAGGACCCGGAGCAGTGGGAGCGCATGTTCGACATCAACGTCAAGGGCCTGCTAAACGGCGTGCATGCGCTGCTCGGCGGGATGATCGAGCGGCGCCATGGCACGCTGATCAACGTCAGCTCCGTGGCCGGGCGCAAGACTTTCCCCAACCATGTGGCCTATGTGGGCAGCAAGTTCGCCGTGCACGGGCTGTCGGAGAACCTGCGCGAAGAGTTGGCGCCGCACAATGTGCGGGTGGTGACCATCGCCCCGGGCGCGGTGGAGACCGAGCTGCTCGGGCATACCACCGACGAGGGCATCAAGCGCAACTACGAGGCATGGAAGGCCAATGACATGGGCGGCGTGGTGCTGAGCGCCGAGGATGTCGCCGGGGCGATCGTCTGGGCCTACCAGCAGCCGCAGCAGGTGTGCATTCGCGAGATCGTGCTGGCGGCGACCGCCCAACAACCCTGAGATGAATGCGCCGCGTTCGTCGCCAAGCCCCGCCCCACAATGAAAATACAGGCAAAAAAATGGGCGACCGAAGTCGCCCTAAATGCCTTGCGTGCTCGTGAATCGGGAAGGATCAGCGCTGATTACGCTTTTTCGAGTCCTTCCAGATGAAAATGCCCAGACCGGCGAAGAACGCCAACATCAACCCGACCGTTACCACACCGGCGATAACCACGTTGTCGAAGAACATGTCGGCCCCTCCCTTGATGTGCCGTCATCCGATGGGTGCAAGGTAACCAATGCCGGGAGGGGGAAAATTGACCGGAGTCAATGGCGCCCGGAGCCGGGCGCGCGAGGCGGGTGCAGGGTTGACTTGCATCAAGTTTCAGCGCTTCTTGGGTTTGCCCTTGGGCTTTTTCTTCTTGGCCTGGGCCAGCGGCATGGCCTGCTCGAAGGCCTGGCGCATGTCGTTCAGGCGCTTGTCATTGAGGTCGTGGATGCGTTTGGCGCGTTCGGCGCCGAAATCGATCAGGTTGTCTTGGCTCATGGCGGGCTCGACGGACAGCAGAAGCCTTCATGATGAAGGCAAGCGGCGGTGCTGACTAGAGCACAGAGCCTGGTCAGACTTCGATATCCACCAGCAGCCCCTGGCGCGTGCGCTCGCCCATCGGCGCTACCGGCACGGTGTTGTCGGCGTTGAGCTCCTCGCCGGGCACGGCTTCATAGCGCTCCCCTTCGGCCTGCTTGCGCCGTTGCTGCTGGCGGCGCTGCTCCTCGCGCAGCAGCAGGGCCTGCTCCTGGGGATCGCGATGATTCTTCAGGTCAATGGTGCCATCGCTGGAGGTCGGCTGCGTGGGCACCACCGGCGCAATGGTCGGCGGTGGCTTGACCGGGTCGTGTTGCGAGGTCACGGGGGCGGCACTGAGCGGGATGATCGGCGGCAGCATGGGGGGTCTCCTGTAGCCTTGTTGTCGGCTGGTGGTACGCCGCCTTGAATGCCTGCGGTCGAAGGTGTGCGGCGTGTCACAACGCCGCACTGCGCTGGAGTATAGCGCGGACTTACTCGGCTTCTTCGTCCGGGTCGTCGTCGGGCGCGGCGCTCGACTCGCTCCAGGGCCGCTTGTAGACCTGCTGCCAGACCGCGTCCATGTGCTCGCGCACGACCTGCGGGGCACTCTTGAGCGAAGCGCTGTCCTCGCGCTCGCCGCCGAACGCGTCTTCACCGGGTGGGCTGATCAGCGACTGGCCGGTGATGGTGTAGATCGCCTGCCCCTCACGCATCTCGATGGCGATGTCGTGGGGGTCGATGCCGCCGCCGCAGAAGGCGTGGCTGGCCACGGTCACTTCGGCGACGCCGTCCTTGTTCAGGTCACCGACATCGCTGACATCGGTATAGAAGTCGACGTCCAGGTCCAGTCCGGCGCAGGTGGTCTCCTGCTCGATCTGCCAGCGCGCCTTGAAAGCATCACCGCCGGCGGCGCGGCCATACAAGGTGGCCTTGAGCACCACCTTGTCGACTTCCTCCTCGGTGTCGGGGTCGGTGGCCTGGCCATCGACCCGGCTCAGCACCAGCAGGCCTTCACCCTCGCGGTCGTGGAAGTGCACGCTCTTGATCGGTGTCTGTACACCGAGCACCTCCAGTTGCTCGACCGGAATCGGTGGCAGGACTTCGAAGCTCTTCTGTTCGCAGGCGGCCAGCAGCGCGAGACTGCCCAGGCCCAGGGTGACGTTCAACCAGCGGTGCTTGGCAACCATGTTGGCGCGTGGCCCTCGTGACAGGACGGTATTCGTCGATGAAAGCGCTAGACTCTTCACATTCATTGGTCTGGCGAAGCCGATCCGTTAACATAGCCGGCTTTTTCATCGCGGGAGTTTTGGCAGTATGGCGCAGCAGTATCAACCGGGGCAACGCTGGATCAGCGACAGCGAAGCCGAGCTCGGTCTTGGGACCATCCTGGCGCAGGATGGCCGCCTGTTGACCGTGCTCTACCCGGCCACGGGCGACACCCGCCAATACTCGCTACGCAATGCGCCGCTGACCCGCGTGCGCTTTTCGCCCGGCGACCTGATCACCCACTTCGAAGGCTGGAAGCTGACCGTGCAGGAAGTCGAGGACATCGACGGCCTGATGGTCTACCACGGCATCGACGGCCAGAACCAGCCGCGTACCCTGCCCGAGACGCAACTGTCGAACTTCATCCAGTTCCGCCTGGCCAGCGACCGCCTGTTCGCCGGGCAGATCGACCCGCTATCGTGGTTCTCGCTGCGCTATAACACCCTGCAGCACACCAGCAAGCAGATGCTCTCGTCACTGTGGGGCCTGGGCGGTGTGCGCGCCCAACCCATCGCCCACCAGTTGCACATCGCCCGTGAAGTGGCCGACCGCATCGCTCCCCGGGTATTGCTGGCCGACGAAGTGGGCCTGGGCAAGACCATCGAGGCTGGCCTGGTAATCCACCGCCAGCTGCTGTCCGGGCGGGCCAATCGCGTGCTGATCCTGGTACCCGAGAACCTCCAGCACCAGTGGCTGGTGGAAATGCGCCGACGCTTCAACCTGCAGGTGGCACTGTTCGACGCCGAGCGCTTCATCGAGAGCGACGCCAGCAACCCGTTCGAGGACGCCCAGCTGGCGCTGGTCGCCCTGGAATGGCTGGTCGAGGATGAGAAGGCCCAGGACGCGCTGTTCGCCGCCGGCTGGGACCTGATGGTGGTCGACGAAGCCCACCACCTGGTCTGGCACGAGGAACAGGCCAGCGCCGAGTATGCGCTGGTCGAGCAACTGGCCCAGGTCATCCCGGGCGTGCTGCTGCTCACCGCCACCCCGGAACAGCTCGGCCAGGACAGCCACTTCGCCCGCCTGCGCCTGCTCGACCCCAACCGTTTCCACGACCTGGCCGCGTTCCGCGCCGAGAGCGAAAACTATCGCCCGGTCGCCGAAGCGGTGCAGGAACTGCTTGACGAAGGCCGTCTGTCGGCCAAGGCCCACGCTACTATCCAGGGCTTCCTCGGTGCCGAAGGCGAAGCCCTGCTGGCCGCGGTCAGCGATGGCGACAGCCAGGCCAGCGCCCGCCTGATCCGCGAGCTGCTCGACCGCCACGGTACCGGCCGCGTGCTGTTCCGCAACACCCGCGCGGCAATCCAGGGCTTCCCCGAGCGCCAGCTGCACCCCTACCCGCTGGCCAACCCCGACGCCTACGCCGAGCTGCCCTCGGGCGAGCGCGCCGAGTTGTACCCGGAAGTGGCCTTCCAGGCCCAGGGCGAGACCGGCGACGACGAGCGCTGGTGGCGTTTCGACCCACGGGTCGACTGGCTGATCGACACCCTGAAGATGCTCAAGCGCACCAAGGTCCTGGTGATCTGCGCCCACGCCGAGACCGCCATGGACCTGGAAGACGCCCTGCGCGTGCGCTCCGGCATCCCGGCCACGGTGTTCCATGAAGGCATGAGCATCCTCGAACGCGACCGCGCCGCCGCCTACTTCGCCGACGAGGAATTCGGCGCCCAGGTGCTGATCTGCTCCGAGATCGGCAGTGAGGGCCGCAACTTCCAGTTCGCCCACCACCTGGTGATGTTCGACCTGCCGGCCCACCCCGACCTGCTCGAGCAGCGCATCGGCCGTCTCGACCGGATCGGCCAGAAGCACACGATCCAGCTGCACATCCCGTACCTGCAGGACAGCCCGCAGGAGCGCCTGTTCCAGTGGTACCACGAAGGCCTCAACGCCTTCCTCAACACCTGCCCGACCGGCAACGCCCTGCAGCACCAGTTCGGCCCGCGCCTGCTGCCGCTGCTGGCCGACAGTGACGAGAAGAGCTGGGGCAAGCTGGTGGCCGAGGCCCGCGCCGAGCGCGAGCGCCTGGAAGCCGAGCTGCACACCGGCCGCGACCGCCTGCTGGAGCTCAACTCCGGTGGCGCCGGCGAAGGCCAGGCGCTGGTCGAGGCCATTCTCGAACAGGACGACCAGTTTGCCCTGCCGATCTACATGGAAACCCTGTTCGACGCCTTCGGCATCGACAGCGAGGACCATTCGGAAAATGCCCTGATCCTCAAGCCGAGCGAGAAGATGCTCGACGCCAGCTTCCCGCTGGGCGACGACGAAGGCGTGACCATCACCTACGACCGTGGCCAGGCGCTGTCGCGCGAGGACATGCAGTTCCTCACCTGGGAACACCCGATGGTCCAGGGTGGCATGGACCTGGTGCTGTCCGGTTCGATGGGCAACACCGCGGTTGCGCTGATCAAGAACAAGGCGCTCAAGCCCGGCACCGTGCTGCTCGAGCTGCTCTACGTCAGCGAAGTGGTCGCCCCGCGCAGCCTGCAGCTTGGCCGTTACCTGCCGCCGGCGGCGCTGCGCTGCCTGCTGGACACCAATGGCAACGACCTGGGCCCGCGGGTGGCGTTCGAAACCCTCAACGACCAGCTCGAAAGCGTGCCCAAGGCCAGCGCCAACAAGTTCGTCCAGGCCCAGCGCGACGTGCTGGCCAAGCGCATCGCCGCCGGCGAGGCCAAGGTCCTGCCGACCCACGACGAACGCGTGGCCCAGGCCCGCCAGCGGCTCACTGCCGAGGCCGACGAGGAACTGGCGCGCCTGACCGCGCTGAAGGCCGTGAACCCGAGCGTGCGTGACAGCGAGATCGATGCCCTGCGCAAGCAGCGTGAAGAAGGGCTGGCGGCGCTGGACAAAGCGGCGCTGCGCCTTGAGGCGATCCGGGTTCTGGTCGCGGGTTGATCATTGCAGGACAAGCCGGCTCCCACAGGAACATCGCTGTAACGTGTGGGAGCCACTGTCTTGCAGTGTGATCAGGATTCACACACAACCTGTAGGAGCGGCCTTGTGTCGCGAAAGGGCCGCAAAGCGGCCCCGGCGATCTTTGCATGAACGCTGAAATTCTGGGGGCTGCTTCGCAGCCCTTTCGCGACACAAGGCCGCTCCTACAGGGGTCGTGCGGTTCAGCAGTATTCATTTAGACCATCCAGCTATTGCCCTCATATCCAAATGGTAGAAATCAAAGTGCCATTAATCAGGAAGGCTTAAGCACACGTTTCTATACTCCTGCAGGAACAGTCTCCATCCGTGCTTTTTGGGGACGAGTGAAGACTCGACGAAGAGGCCTGCAATGGAGTGGCTGGGACTGCAATTGTTCGCCGAGCTGCCGGCGACCGGACAGATCATCCTCGACTGCCGACACAACCCCTTCCTGGTGCTGCTCGCCTTCATCGTGGCCAGCGCCGCCTGTTTCGCCACCCTGGACATGAGCGAACGCCAGAGCCAATGCGAGGACCGCTTCGCCCGTCGGCAATGGCGAGTGCTTGGCGCCTGCTGCCTGGCCGGCGGGATCTGGGCCATGCACTTCATCAGCATGCTGGCGTTCCAGGCACCGCTGGAGATCCACTTCGACGCGCCGCTGACCGGCTTGTCGCTGCTGGTGGCCCTGCTCGCCGCCTGGCTGGCGATGAACAGTCTCAACCGCAGCGAAATGCGCCTGCGCCACTATCTGCAGACCGCGCTGTTCATCGGCCTGGGCATCAGCGTCATGCACTACACCGGCATGGCCGCCCTGCAGACCAGCGCCCAGCAGTACTACCAGACCGGCCTGCTGCTCGCCTCCGTCGCCATCGCCGTGCTCGCCAGCCTGGTGGCGCTGCTGATGGCCCGCTACTTTCGCAAGGGCAGCGGCACCCTGCACCTGTTGCTCAAGTACGGCGCCAGCCTGCTGATGGCCGGCGGCATCGTGCTGACTCATTTCACCGGCATGGCGGCCATGACCCTGGTGATTCCCGGCGAAACCGCCCTGCGCCTGCCCTCGGCCGACAACAGTCTGCAGCTGGCGCTGACCATCGCTGTCATCACCCTGCTGATCAGCGCTGGCAGCATCAGCGCGGCGCTGGCCGACAAGAAGCTGCAGAGCAAGGAGCACGACCTGCGCCGGGTCAATGTGTTGCTCAGCCAGCTCGACCAGGCCCGGGCTTCGCTGCAGCAGGCAGCCCACTACGATGCCCTGACCAACCTGGTCAACCGCCGCGGCTTCAACCAGGTGTTCGCCGAGCGCCTGGCCGAACAGGCCGCCCATGAGGGCATGCTGGCGGTGATGTTCCTCGACATCGATCATTTCAAGCGCATCAACGACAGCCTCGGGCATGCCGCCGGCGACGAGCTGCTCAAGGTGATCGCCGGCCATATCAAGGCCGCCACCCGCGGCCAGGACCTGGTGGCGCGCTTCGGTGGCGATGAGTTCTGCATCGTCACCAGCCTCAACAGCCGCGACGAGGCCCGCCACCTGGCCCAGCGCATCATGCAGCGGATGAAGGAGCCGATCGACCTGGCGGGCCGGCGCATGGTAATGACCACCAGCATCGGCATCAGCATCTTCCCCGACGACGGCCAGAGCACCGAGGAACTGCTGAAGAACGCCGACCTGGCGCTGTACCAGTCCAAGGGTTGCGGGCGCAACAGCCTGAACTTCTTCAACAATGGCCTGAAGACCCGCGCCACCCTGGAGCTGCAACTGGAGGAGGAACTGCGCGTGGCGCTGTTCGAGGAGCGCGGCCTGTGCGTGCACTACCAGCCGATCTTCGACCTGCGCAGCGGCCAGGTGGCCAAGCTCGAGGCCCTGGTGCGCTGGCAGCACCCGCAGCACGGCCTGCTCAGCCCCGAGCGTTTCATCTGCATCGCCGAGGCCAACGGCCTGATCGCCGAACTGGACCTGTGGGTGCTGCGCCGGGCCTGCGAGGACCTGGCCCAGCTCAATCGCCACGGCTATGGCGAACTGAAGGTCACGGTGAACTGCTCGGCGCTCACCCTCGGCCGCGAGGAGCTGGCCACCGAGGTGGAGATGGCGCTGTTCCAGGCCGGCCTGGCGCCGCGCCAGCTGGAACTGGAGGTCACCGAAAACGCGCTGATGGGCGACATTCATCACACCATCAGCCTGCTCAAGCGCATCCGCGCCCAGGGCGTGGCGCTTTCGATCGACGACTTCGGCACCGGCTATTCGTCACTGGCCTACCTCAAGCGCCTGCCGCTGGACGTGCTCAAGATCGACCGCTCGTTCATCCAGGACGTGCCGGGCAGCCAGAAGGACCGGGAAATCGTCCAGGCAATCATCATCATGGCCCACACCCTGCACCTGAAGGTGGTCACCGAAGGCGTCGAGACCGTCGAGCAGCATGAGTTCCTCGCCAGCCATGGCTGCGACTACCTGCAGGGCTACCTGCTCAGCCGGCCGGTGCCGCTGGCCGAGCTACGGCCGATCCTCGAACGCCTCGACCGCCAATCGGGCGAGCTCAGTCCTTGTTGCGATACAGCGTTACCAGAGTCGCCGGATCTTTTTGCAGATAACCCTGGCTACCGTGCAGGCGCATCAGCTGCGCGGCGAGGCCACTGAGCGGCGTCGCCGAGCCCTGCTCGCGGGAAAACTTCACCGCGGTATCGAGGTCCTTGAGCAAGGTGCGCACGTGCCACTTGACCGGCTCGAAGCGGCTCTCGGCCATCTGCGGGGCAAGGATCTGCAGCGGCCTGGAGTCGGCGAATCCACCGGCCAGTGCCTCGGCGATCAGCCGCGCATCGACCCCTGACTGCTCGGCCAGGGCCACCACCTCGGCGATCACCAGTGCATTGCAGGCCACGATCATCTGGTTGCACGCCTTGGTCACCTGGCCGGCGCCCACCGCGCCCATGTGCGTGACCCGCTGGCCCAGGGTCAGCAGCACCGGCCGCGCCCGCTCGAGATCATCGGCCTCGCCACCGACCATGATCGCCAGGGTGCCGGCCTCGGCCCCCGGCGTGCCGCCGGACACCGGCGCATCGAGCCAGGCCATGCCGCACAGGGCGGCCAGCTCGGCAGCCATCTCACGGGTGGCGGTTGGCTCCAGGCTGGAGAAGTCCACCAGCAACTGACCACTGCGCCCGCCATGGACGATGCCCTGCTCGCCGAACACCACCTCGCGCACCACCGCCGTGTCGGCCAGGCACAGCAGCACCATGTCCGTCGCCTGGCACAGCTCGGCGGGGCTGGCGGCCAGTCGCGCACCGGCGGCGACCAGCTCGGCGCACTTGCCCGGACTGCGGTTCCACACGGTCAACGGATACCCGGCGGCCAGCAACCGACGGCACATTGGCAGGCCCATCAGGCCAATCCCGGCAAAACCCAACGAAGGCAATGCAGTACTCATGAGCGACTCCAGATTAAAGAAGCGTGACAAACGGACGATGCAATGCGGGTGCGAACGGAAAAACCTTAGTCCGACTAAGGAAACCCCCTATCGCATAAGAAAAAGACGCACTGATAAAGTCGCGAAATTTCTCCGTGATGGCTAGATGACATGCATCACCGGGAAGCCAACCACTCCAGGCAAATGGCGCACTATGACCTCTACGAACACTTCTGCCAATGCGGTCCCCGAGCCGACCCTCAGCCCCACTTCGCTGACTGCCGGCAGTGCTCGAGACCTTCCCGCCGCCCGCAGCATGCCGGCGCAGCAGTACCTGTACTTCACCGAGCAGGACATCCAGCGCATCCTCGACAATCTCGACGGCCTGCGCGACCTGGTGTTTCCGCCGAACCTGCACGTGGAGGACGAGGACCAGCTGCGCCTGGAGCAGCAGTTCCCGTCGGTGTGCCTGATTGGCCTGGGCCGCTGCGGCTCGAACATCGCCCTGGACGTGGCGGAACTGGTATACAACGCCCGCACCTTCTTCCTCAATGAGTACAACAACGAGGACCGCTTCAAGGGTGAAGCAGGCTACAGCCCGGCGCGCTGGATCCGCCAGAACCTGCGCCTGGTGCAGAACAAGGCCGCCAAGCCGGTGTTCCTGGTCGAGCCGCTGGTGATGCTGGGCGACCTGGACAAGGACATCGCCGGGCGCATCCGTTTCTCCCGCAAGGGCGAACGCGGCGGCTTCCTGCGCGACTACAGCAAGATGAAGATCATGGACCTGTCCGAGGTGCATGCCGGGGGTGCCGGTAACGCGCCGATCCTTGGCCAGTACCTGGCCAAGATCATCCTCAACAAGGACACCCAGCGCTTCTCCAGCGCCGACTGGAAACTGATCCACTCGTACCTGATCGACTCCTGCGGCATCAAGGCCAACCAGTCTCGCCTGTACTTCTACATTTTCAGCGCCGGCGGCGGCACAGGCTCGGGGATGGCCTCGGAATTCGGCCTGGCCCAGCAGTACTCGTACATGAACAAGACCTTCGACACCAAGCCGGCCGACGAGAACGACGGCAAGAGCGGGCACTCGTTCGTCTTCGAGCCGATCTTCACCAGCGGCATCTGCGTGCTGCCCAACGCCTCCGACCACCGCAGCGAAATGTCCGAGGCGCTGCACATCAACGCCGGACGCCTGCTGTGCAAATACCTGTCGGAGGAATGGGACTTCTCATACAACTTCGACAATGAAGACAGCAGCGAAGCCAGCGTCATGGGCCGTATCCGCCCGTGGAACGCGATGATGCTGATCTCCAACGACATCATGCGCTACGCCGAGGAGAGCGATGACGGCACGATCCAGAACATCGACGTCAACGCCATGGAGAAGCACGCCAACCAGTACATCTCCCAGCAGATCTTCAACATCCTCACCGCCCAGGCGGTGACCACCGACTACGACCAGAACTACTTCCGTCGCGCCGGCATCGACATCGGCGAGACCATTCGCCTGGACGCCAACGACCTGTTCATGAGCCTGGCCGGCCCCGTGGCCATCGCCTACGCCGAATCGGTGGTGCCGGAAGTGCCGCCGGCAGGGTCGGACAAGTTCAAGGTGTTCGAGCGCGAGCAGCCGCGCCTGGACATCGACGACCTGTTCTTCCGCTCCATCGACCTGCCGCACTTCAACAAGCAGACCCAGGCCATCGAGGGCATCAGCCTGCTGCCGATCGAGTCGCGCCGCTACCGCGCCGCGCTGGAGCAGTACCAGGCCTCAGGCTACGACGCCGCGGCCCTGCACGACCTGCACTTCTTCAAGAACTGCTCGTCGGTAGTGTCGATCGTCTCCCTGCCCAAGGACTACAAGCTGTCGTACATGGACCTGAACCGGCTCAAGACCCACCTCAACAGCCTGTTCCCCAACACCACGCTCAAGCGCTACGCGCTGGTGATCGGCGCCTCGGCCAACCTGTCGCTGACCACCCTGATCGCCAAGAGCCCTTGCCTGTCGGACGACTTCCTGACCCTGATCGTGGCGTTCATCAAGCGCTGCTTCGCGCGCAACCCGTACCGCTTCGACGACACCATGGACAACGCAATCCTGGAGTTCATCACCAGCGAGCACTTCGATGAAGACAGCATCGACGACCTGCTCAACGAGTTCGAGAACCCGGCGAAGATCCTCGACACCAACTGGTACGCGATCAAGCCGATGTACGAGAAGAAATACCGCGAGCTGATCAACGACAAGAGCCGCTTCGTCTCGATCAACGATATCCGCCTGTCGCGCGAGTGTGTGAAGAAGGCAGTGAAGTACCTGCGCGAGATCTTCCGCCATCGCATCGGCAAGACCCGGGTGATTTCGCTGAACAGCCATACCGGGCGCGTGGACTACTGAAAACCATCGCGGGGCAAGCCCGCTCCCACGAGGAGGCTTCGTGGGAGCGGGCTTGCCCCGCGATCATTTCGGCGGCGTATTACGCATGCCGTAAACTGTTACCGCCCCGCCAAATCACCCCGCCACTGTTACCAACTTCCACCTTACGTGAGCGTCAACGCGCACCATCGTGAGGCGCCTGCGCATTTTTAAGCACTAAAAAAGCGCGTGCTTATTCCGCTTTCTTCGCCTGGATCACGATGAACGGCGAAACCACCACCGCCCAGATCTCTGGATCGCGGGTTTGCAGGTCGAGCGCCTGCTCGGCGGAAACCGGTCCGACAGTGCCATCACTACGCCACTTGGCGAAGATCTCGCTGCGATTCTCGGCCATCGCCTCGGCAACGGTGATCAGGTCGAGGCTGGGGTCGACCCAAATCAGGTCACCCTTGGCCCAGAAACGCTCCAGGGCTTTCCACTCGATGACGGCGGTCTCGCCGAGCAATTTGGCATAGAGGGTGCTTACTTGATCAGTCATGGGTCTACCTGCGCAAAGATCGTCCAACAAAAAGGCGGCATTTTTGCAGAAAAACCTGGTTTCAAATACGTAATTTGGTCGATCAGGCCCGAACTTGTGGGGGCGGGCCGCGGATACCGGCAAAGTGATGGCGCTTTTCTGTATCTTTATGTCGACCAGGCGACACCCCTCGAAACAGACGCTTTTCGCCCGCTTTTCAAGCGCTCGGACGGCGCTCTACACTGTACCGGTACAGTTCCGGGACATGTTCCGGGGGAAGGTGGGCTCACGGCATGGCGTAGCCAGGCCGTAGATCCCGCCCGGTCTGTAGCCCTGGCCTCAGGACTATAAGAATTACAACAGAATGAGTGGAGCACTATGATCAAGATTTCCAAGCTGTTTGCCGCGATGGTTCTGGCCGGAGTCGCCAGCCATTCGTTTGCCGCCGACACCATCAAGATCGGCATCGCCGGTCCCAAGACCGGGCCGGTGACCCAGTACGGCGACATGCAGTTCGTCGGCGCCAAACAGGCCATCAAGGACATCAACGCCAAGGGCGGCGTCGATGGCAAGATGCTCGAAGCCAAGGAATACGACGACGCGTGCGACCCTAAACAGGCCGTGGCCGTCGCCAACAAAGTGGTCAACGATGGCGTCAAGTACGTGATCGGCCACCTCTGCTCCAGCTCCACCCAGCCTGCGTCCGACATCTACGAAGACGAAGGCGTGATCATGATCACCCCCGCCGCCACCTCCCCGGACATCACCAGCCGTGGCTACAAGATGGTCTTCCGCACCATCGGCCTGGACAGCGCCCAGGGCCCGGCCGCCGGCAACTACATCGCCGACCACGTCAAGCCGAAGGTCGTTGCGGTCCTGCACGACAAGCAGCAGTACGGCGAAGGCATCGCCACCGCGGTCAAGACCACCCTCGAGAAGAAAGGCACCAAGGTCGCCGTCTTCGAAGGCCTGAACGCCGGTGACAAGGACTTCTCCTCGATCATCCAGAAGCTCAAGCAGAACAACGTCGACTTCGTCTACTACGGCGGCTACCACCCGGAGCTGGGCCTGATCCTGCGCCAGGCGCAAGAGAAGGGCCTGAAGGCCAAGTTCATGGGTCCGGAAGGCGTGGGTAACGACTCCATCTCGCAGATCGCCCAGAATGCCTCCGAAGGCCTGCTGGTCACCCTGCCGAAATCGTTCGACGCCGACCCTGCGAACAAGGCCATCGTCGACGCCATCAAGGCCGACGGCAAGGACCCGAGCGGTCCGTTCGTGTTCCCGGCCTATTCGGCTGTCCAGCTGATCGCCGAAGGCATCAAGGCCGCCAAGTCCGAAGACACCGACAAGGTGGCTGCCGCCATCCACGCCGGTACCTTCAAGACCCCGACCGGCGACCTGTCCTACGACGAGAAAGGCGACCTGAAGGACTTCAAGTTCGTGGTCTACGAATGGCACTTCGGCAAGCCGAAGACCGAAGTCTCCCCTCAGTAACTGCGTGACTAATAGCTGACCGAGAAGCCCACTGTGCGAGCAGTGGGCTTTGTTTTACGAGGTTCTATGGACCTGATTCCCGTGATCCGGGAGCCGGTTCACCTGAAAATCTTAAAACCGTCACCCGCGGTTTCCTGGTTGTGCCCGCACAAGATCACGTGGCGTAGACCACGAGAACATGGGCCGGGGTCATCCCCCGCCAGAGAAATGCAAATCAGGTTTTTAGGAGCGCTGTAATGCCTGAGATCTACCATTTCCTACAACAACTGGTTAACGGATTGACCATCGGCAGTACCTACGCGCTGATCGCCATCGGTTACACGATGGTGTACGGCATCATCGGCATGATCAACTTCGCCCACGGCGAGGTTTACATGATCGGTTCCTACGTGGCCTTCATCGCCCTCGCCGGGCTGGCCATGATGGGCATCCACTCGTTGCCGATCCTGATGACCGTGGCCTTCGTCGCCACGATCTTCGTCACCAGCGCCTACGGCTACAGCATCGAACGGGTCGCCTACCGACCGCTGCGCAACAGCAACCGGCTGATCCCGCTGATCTCCGCCATCGGCATGTCGATCTTCCTGCAGAACACCGTCCTGCTGTCGCAGGACTCCAAGGACAAGTCCATCCCCAACCTGATCCCCGGCAGCTTCTCGTTCGGCCCGGGCGGCGCGGAGGAGGTGCTGGTCTCGTACATGCAGATCTTGGTGTTCGTGGTGACCCTCGTCGCCATGACCTGCCTGACCCTGTTCATCTCCCGTTCCCGCCTGGGTCGCGCCTGCCGCGCCTGCGCCGAGGACATCAAGATGGCCAACCTGCTGGGCATCAACACCAACAACATCATCGCCCTGACCTTCGTCATCGGCGCCGCGCTGGCGGCGGTGGCAGCCGTGCTGCTGAGCATGCAGTACGGGGTGATCAACCCCAACGCCGGTTTCCTGGTGGGCCTGAAGGCCTTCACCGCGGCGGTACTGGGCGGCATCGGCAGCATCCCGGGCGCCATGCTCGGTGGGCTGGTGCTGGGCGTGGCCGAAGCGTTCGGCGCCGACATCTTCGGCGACCAGTACAAGGACGTGGTGGCATTCGGTCTTTTGGTTCTTGTCCTGCTGTTCCGGCCGACCGGCATCCTGGGCCGCCCGGAGGTTGAAAAAGTATGAACAGAAATCTCAAACAGGCGTTCTTCAGCGCCTTGCTGGTCTGGGCCGTGGCCTTCCCGGTGCTGGGCCTGAAACTCAGCATCGACGGCATCAGCCTGATCGTGCACAGCCAGGGTTCGTTCACCATCAGCATCATCGCCGCGTGCTCGGTGCTGATGTTCCTGCGCGTATTGTTCGACAAGCAGTGGAGCGCGGTGATGGGCCGCCGCTCGGAGCGCAAGCTGGTACCGCCTTCGGTGACCAACTTCCTCACCCTGCCGAAGACCCAGCGCTGGGTCATCATGGGGCTGATCGTGGCGGCGCTGATCTGGCCGTTCTTCGGCTCGCGCGGCGCGGTCGACATCGCCACCTTGATCCTGATCTACGTGTTGCTGGGCCTGGGCCTGAACATCGTGGTGGGGCTTGCGGGCCTGCTCGACCTGGGTTACGTCGGCTTCTACGCCGTCGGCGCCTACAGCTACGCGATGCTCTCGCACTACCTGGGCTGGAGCTTCTGGGTGTGCCTGCCGATCGCCGGCCTGATGGCCGCCACCTTCGGCTTCCTGCTCGGTTTCCCGGTGCTGCGCCTGCGCGGCGACTACCTGGCGATCGTGACCTTGGGCTTCGGCGAGATCATCCGCCTGTTCCTGCGTAACCTCACCGACTGGACCGGCGGCCCCAACGGCATCAGCAACATCCCCAAGCCGGAGTTCTTCGGCCTGACCTTCGAACGCCGCGCCGCCGAGGGCATGCAGACCTTCCACGAGTTCTTCGGGCTGGAATACAACTCGATCAACAAGGTGATCTTCCTCTACCTGGTGGCCCTGCTGCTGGCGTTGCTGGCGCTGTTCGTCATCAACCGCCTGCTGCGCATGCCGATCGGGCGGGCCTGGGAAGCGCTGCGTGAAGACGAGATCGCCTGCCGCGCGCTGGGCCTGAACCCCACCGTGATCAAGCTCTCGGCGTTCACCCTGGGTGCCTGCTTCGCCGGTTTCGCCGGCAGCTTCTTCGCCGCCCGCCAGGGGCTGGTGACACCGGAGTCGTTCACCTTCATCGAGTCGGCGATCATCCTCGCCATCGTCGTGCTGGGTGGCATGGGTTCGCAGCTGGGCGTGATTCTCGCGGCCATCGTGATGATCCTGCTGCCGGAGATGATGCGTGAGTTCAGCGAATACCGGATGCTGATGTTCGGTGCGCTGATGGTGTTGATGATGATCTGGCGTCCGCAGGGCCTGCTGCCCATGCAACGTCCGCACATGGAGCTGCCTCGATGAGCCGCGAAATTCTGCAAGTCAGCGGCCTGAGCATGCGCTTCGGCGGCTTGTTGGCGGTCAACGGCGTGGGCCTGACCGTCAAGGAAAAACAAGTGGTGGCGTTGATCGGCCCGAACGGCGCCGGCAAGACCACCGTGTTCAACTGCCTCACCGGCTTCTACAAGCCCAGCGGCGGCACCATCCTGCTCGACGGCCAGCCGATCCAGGGCCTGGCCGGCCATCAGATCGCCCGCAAGGGCGTGGTGCGGACCTTCCAGAACGTGCGCCTGTTCAAGGAAATGACCGCGCTGGAAAACCTGCTGATCGCCCAGCACCGCCATCTGAACACCAACTTCTTCGCCGGCCTGTTCAAGACCCCGGGCTTCCGTCGCAGCGAGAAGCAGGCCATGGAGCGCGCGCAGTACTGGCTGGAGAAGGTCAACCTGACCGAGTTCGCCAACCGTACCGCCGGCACCCTCGCCTACGGCCAGCAGCGGCGCCTGGAAATCGCCCGCTGCATGATGACCCAACCGCGGATCATCATGCTCGACGAACCGGCCGCGGGCCTGAACCCCAAGGAGACCGAGGACCTCAAGGCCCTCATCGCCTACCTGCGCGAATCCCACAACGTGACCGTGCTGCTGATCGAGCACGACATGAAACTGGTGATGAGCATTTCCGACCACATCGTGGTGATCAACCAGGGCACGCCCCTGGCCGATGGCACGCCGGAAGAGATTCGCGGCAACCCTGATGTGATCAAGGCCTACCTGGGGGAAGCGTAAATGCTGAAGTTCGAGAACGTTTCCACCTTCTACGGCAAGATCCAGGCGCTGCACAGCGTCAACGTGGAGATCAACCAGGGAGAGATCGTCACCCTGATCGGTGCCAACGGTGCCGGCAAGTCGACCCTGCTGATGACCCTCTGCGGCTCGCCCCAGGCGAGCAGCGGCAGCATCAAGTACCTGGGCGAGGAGCTGGTCGGCCAGCCGTCCTCGCACATCATGCGCAAGAGCATCGCGGTGGTGCCGGAAGGCCGCCGCGTGTTCTCGCGCCTGACCGTCGAGGAAAACCTGGCCATGGGCGGTTTCTTCACCGACAAGGGCGACTACCAGGAGCAGTTGGACAAGGTCCTGCAACTGTTCCCGCGTCTGAAGGAACGCTACATCCAGCGCGGCGGCACCATGTCCGGCGGCGAGCAGCAGATGCTGGCCATCGGCCGGGCGCTGATGAGCAAGCCCAAGCTGCTGCTGCTCGACGAACCGTCGCTGGGCCTGGCGCCGATCATCATCCAGCAGATCTTCGACATCATCGAACAGCTGCGCCGCGATGGCGTGACGGTGTTCCTGGTGGAGCAGAACGCCAACCAGGCGCTGAAGATCGCCGACCGGGCGTATGTGCTGGAGAACGGCAAGGTGGTGATGCAGGGTACCGGTGAAGCGTTGCTGACCGACCCGAAGGTGCGCGACGCGTACCTCGGGGGTTGAATGATCAAAGGGCCTTCGGGCCCTTTTTTCTTGCCCCGCGATGAGGCCCTTGTGATCCCTGCGCACCCTGCGTAACGTGGCCAGCTCTTTTGCAACGTCTCCCGGAGCCCGCCCCATGCGCCTCACCCCTTCCCTGCTGCTTACCGCCCTGCTGCCGCTGTTCGCCGGCTGCCAGATGCTGGCCGAAAAACCGGTCGACCCAAACCTGGGCACTACCCGCATGCAAGGCGAGCTGAGCGCGGCCGGCGGTCATCTGCTGTTCAAGCCCTGCAGCGAAAGCCGTCGCTTCATCGTCAACGACGTCGCCGCCACCGGCATCCTGCAGGAAGCCGCCAACCTGGCCGACGACGCCGGTGACAAACTGTTCGCCGACGTCCGCGCGCGCATGACCGGCAGCAAACAGGCCGGCAGCGACGGCCAGCTCGACGTGACCCGCCTGTACCGACTGGAAACCTCCGAATACAGTGGCTGCGAAGACCCGAACTTCAAGCAGCTGACCCTGCGTGCCGGCGGCCATGAACCGGACTGGGACATCAAGGCCAGTGGCAAGGGCATGGTGCTCAACCGCATCGGCCAGGACCCGCTGCCGCTGCCTTACCTGGAGGAAGAAATGCCCGGCGGCGGCCTGAGCCTGTCCAGCGAAGCCAACGGCCAGCGCGTCGAGCTATGGGTCGCGCCGCAGCGCTGCGTCGACGGCGCCACCGGTGCCATCCGCCACCTCAAGGCCGAGCTGCGCATCGACGGCAAGACCCTGCAGGGCTGCGCCTACTACGGTGGCGCCCGCGACCTCTGATCGCCGGGCACTTTTATCCTGCCAGTCGGGGCGGCTAACAGCTTATACTTGGCGGTTTGTGTAAAGCCGCCGGCCGCCCATGGCCGGGATACTGGACCCTGCCATGCTACGAATCACCGAACTGAAGCTGCCCCTGGACCACTCCGACGACGAGCTGCGCGCCGCCATCGTCCAGCGCCTGGGCATCAGCGATGAGCAACTGCTCGGTTTCACCCTGTTCAAGCGCAGCTACGATGCGCGCAAGAAGAACAGCGAGCTGCTGTTCATCTACACCATCGACCTTGAAACCAGCAACGAAGACGAACTGCTGCGCCGCTTTGAAGACGACGGCAAGATCAGCGTGGCCCCGGACGTCAGCTACAAGTTCGTCGGCCAGGCCCCGGCCGACCTGCCTGCGCGCCCGATCGTGGTCGGCTTCGGCCCCTGCGGCATCTTCGCCGGGCTGGTCCTGGCGCAGATGGGCTTCAAGCCGATCGTGCTGGAACGCGGCAAGGAAGTGCGCCAGCGCACCAAGGACACCTGGGGCCTGTGGCGCAAGAGCGTGCTCAACCCCGAGTCCAACGTGCAGTTCGGCGAAGGCGGCGCCGGCACCTTCTCCGACGGCAAGCTGTACAGCCAGATCAAGGACCCGAACCACCACGGCCGCAAGGTGCTGGAAGAGTTCGTCAAGGCCGGTGCTCCGGAAGAGATCCTTTACATCAACAAGCCGCACATCGGTACCTTTCGCCTGACCAGCATGGTCGAGAAGATGCGCGAAGAAATCATCACCCTGGGCGGTGAGGTACGCTTCGAGCAGAAGGTTACCGACCTGCTGATCGACGGCGAACAGCTCACAGGCGTAGTACTGGACAGCGGCGAACAGCTGCACTCGCGCCATGTGGTCCTTGCCTTGGGTCACAGCGCCCGCGACACCTTCCGCATGCTCCACGCCAAAGGCGTGTTCATGGAAGCCAAGCCGTTCTCGGTCGGTTTCCGTATCGAGCACCCGCAGTCGCTGATCGACAAGGCGCGCCTGGGCAAGTACGCCGGCCACCCGAAGCTCGGCGCCGCCGACTACAAGCTGGTGCACCACGCCAAGAATGGCCGTTCGGTCTACAGCTTCTGCATGTGCCCGGGCGGCACCGTGGTCGCCGCCACCAGCGAACCGGGGCGCGTGGTCACCAACGGCATGAGCCAGTACTCACGCAATGAGCGCAACGCCAACTCCGGCATCGTCGTCGGTATCGACCCCGAGCGCGACTACCCGGGCGGCCCACTGGCTGGCATCGAGCTGCAGGAACGCCTGGAGGCCCATGCCTACGTGATGGGCGGCAGCAACTACCAGGCACCGGCGCAGTTGGTGGGTGACTTCGTCGCCGGCCGTCCGTCCACCGCGCTGGGCAGCGTCGAGCCGTCCTACAAGCCGGGCGTGACCCTGGGCGACCTGGCCCCGAGCCTGCCGGACTTCGCCATCGAGGCGATTCGTGAGGCGCTGCCGGCTTTCGACCGCCAGATCAAGGGCTACAACCTGCATGACGCGGTGCTGACCGGCATCGAGACCCGCACCTCCTCGCCGCTGCGCATCACCCGTGATGCCAGCTTCCAGAGCCTCAACCTCAGGGGCCTGTTCCCGGCGGGTGAAGGTGCGGGCTACGCTGGTGGCATCCTGTCAGCGGGCGTGGATGGCATCCGCATCGCCGAGGCGGTGGCGCGGGACATGCTCGGCCTGTAATCCCACTGCAGGGCAAGCAAAAGAAAACCCCGAACAGGCCAGGCCGGTTCGGGGTTTCTTTTGTGCGGTGATCAGTGCGTGACGCGACTGGTGCCATCGACGGTCATGATGCGCACACGCTCGCCCACACGGAAGATCTCGTTCTGCTGCACTTGCTGCACGTAGGCGCGCATGCTGCCGTCGTCTTCACGTACGGTAATCTCGACGCCCTGGGTGCGGGTCAGGCCTTCTTCGGCGGCCGAACCTGCCAGGCCACCGGCCACGGCACCGATGACCGCAGCAACGATGCTGCCACGGCCACCGCCGACGGCGCTGCCGGCGACACCACCGACGATGGCGCCGGCGCCCCCGCCAATCGGGGTCTTGGTGCCTTCGATCTTCACCGGACGCAGGGATTCGATGGTGCCCATGCGCACGGTCTGCACGCGGCGGGCCTCATCACGGGAGTAGCTGTCGCCGGTCAGCGACGACTGGCAGCCGCCCAGCAGCAGCGACACGGTGGTGAAGCTGGCCAGCAGCAAAGCGGATTTACGCATGGGGTCAATCTCCAGAAGACAGGTGTCCATTAGACTCCGCGCCTTGACAGGTGTCACGACGCAAACGTTATAAAATTGTTTTCATTCAGCCCAGGTACAGGCTATGCCGGCCATGTGGCGGGCCTTTTACGTGAGACCAAGGATAGCCATGGATTACTTCATCGTCGTCGTGGTGACTATCGCCGGCCTGTATTTTCACGGGTGGCTGTATGTGCGCATGCGTCGCTGGATGGACCGGGACCTGGCGCTGTCGCTGGCCGGGGAGGATCCGGCGAAGCGGGATTTCATGCTCAAGATGCTCGAGCGGGCGCGGCTGGAGAAAGTGCGGCGCAAGGAGTTGGCGGCGTGGCTGGAACGGGAGGCGGCGGGGTATCGGTAATGCTTGCTGGGGCTGCTTTGCAGCAGCCCCAGCACCTCAGGGCGCCAGGCGCTCGCGCAGCCACTGGCCATCGACCAGCCGGTAGTTCAGCCGGTCGTGCAAGCGGCTGGCTCGCCCCTGCCAGAACTCGACACGCTCCGGCACCAGGCGGTAGCCGCCCCAGTGTTCCGGGCAATGCGGTTGCGTATCGGAAAAGCGCGCCTCGGTGGCCTTGACCAGCCCTTCCAGTTCCTCACGGTCGGCGATCACCCGGCTCTGCGGCGACGCCCAGGCGCCCAGGCGGCTGCCCAGTGGGCGTACCTGGTAGTAATCGTCCGACTCCTTGGCCGTGACCTTTTCCACCCGCCCTTCGATTCGCACCTGGCGCTCCAGCGCCGGCCAGAAGAAGGTCATGGCCGCGAACGGGTTCACCGCGATGTGCTGGCCCTTGGCGCTTTCGTAATTGGTGAAGAACGTGAACCCTCGGGCATCGAGGGCCTTGAGCAACAGCACCCGGCAATGCGGGCGGCCGTCGGCGTCGACGGTCGCCAGGGTCATGGCGTTGGCTTCCACCGGCAGTTGCTCGGTCTTCACCGCGTCAGCGAACCAGTGGTGGAACAGCGCGAACGGCTCCCCCGGGGCCTGGGCTTCGGCCAGGCCATCACGGGTGTAGTCGCGGCGCATATCGGCCAGGGATTGGGTCATGACTGCGTTTCCTTGACGATCAGTTGGTCTTCGCAGGGCTGTTGGCGGCGACTTTCTTGTCGGTGGCGGCCTTCTTCGCCGCAGGTTTGGCCGGAGCGGCTTTCTTCTTCGCGGCGGTGCTGGCCTTGGCCGGCGCCTTGGCCTTGGCGGCCGGCTTTTTCGCAGCTGGCTTGGCAGCGGCCTTGGCGGCAGGCTTGGCCGCCGGGGCCTTGGCATCCTGGGTGGCGACCATCGCCGTCGGGGCTGGCGCCGGGGCGGCCTGCTGGTACTTGGCCAGCAGCGCGACCATGGTGTTCTGCGGGGTCAGCAGCAGCTCGACGCGGCGGTTCAGGGCACGGCCCTCGGCGCTGTCGTTGGCGGCGCGCGGCATCACCGAGCCCATGCCCTTGAGCATCAGGCGGTCACGCTGCAGGCCGCTGAGACGGAAGATCGCCGACACCGAAGCAGCGCGCTCGAGGCTGAGCTTCTGGTTGGCGGCGGTGGCACCGCTGCTGTCGGCGTGGCCGAGGATCAGCACCGCGGTCTTGGTGTCGGTCTCAATGGCCTTGGCCACCTGGGTGATCGGGCCGAGGGTGACCGGCAGCAGCATGTTCGGACGGTCCGGGTTGTAGGAGCTGTCCACCGGAATGGTTACCGCCAGCACATCTTCACGGCGCTCGAGTTCGAACTTGCTGCCCTTGATCGCTTCGCGGACCTTTGGCTCGTACTGGTCGAGCCAGGCCTGGGTGGCCTTCTGGTCGATCTTCGGCACCGCCGCGACCTTGTCCTTTTTCTCGTCGCTACCGAACGGCCACCACCAGCGGCTGGCGCTCTCGGACTTGGCATCGGCCTTGGCGACGTTTTCGACGACAGCCTCCTTCACTTCCTTGTCGGCGACCTTGTCCGAACCAAAGGGCCACCAGTTCAAGCCACTGTCCTTGGAAGCGTCCTGGGAGTGGCTGGCGCAGCCGGTCATGGCCAGGCATAGGGCGAGTGCTAAGGTTTTATGTGAAGACATCAGCGATACACCATGAAATAGAAAGAAATTTTGCCCATACCCGTCAGGCGTTGGCATTGAGGATAGTCAAAGGCTCCGGGCAATACCCGTGTTACCCGATCAAAGGCAACTGCCAAGGACACGCACCAGGCGTTGAGCGCGCGGGTCCATCAGCACATAGGGGCCCAGGGTATTGGTGACGAAGCCAAAGGCCACGTCGTGTTCGGGGTCGGCAAAGCCGACCGAGCCGCCCGCGCCGGGATGGCCGAACGCCCGCGCGCCAAGGCCGAAAGTGGCGTTGGCCACTTCTGGCTGGTCGAGCATGCAGCCCAGGCCGAAGCGGGTCTGGGTCAACAGGGTGCGGTCCTGGCCGAGGCTGTGCTCGCGGGTCAGTTCGTCGAGCAGCTCGGACTCCAGCAGGCTGCCGTCGAGCAGGCCGGCATAGAAGCCAGCCAGGCTGCGGGCGTTGCCGTGGCCATTGGCCGCTGGCTGCTGCATGCGCCGCCATTCGGGCTTGTTGGTGCTGGTGAGGATCGCCGGCGGGTTGGTGAAGGCCCGGGTCGACAGGGCCTCGGGCTCGCGCATGGTGACCTGCAGCAGGCGCTGGGCCGCGGCATCGCCGGGGTTACCCTTGCCGCGGGCGATATGCGCCACGCGGTGGAATTCGTCGTCCGCCAGGCCAACATGGAAATCCAGCCCCAATGGCCGGGCGGTTCGGGCCACGATCGAGTCGCCGGGGCCGCGACCGTCGGCGCGGCGGATCAGCTCACCGATCAGCCAGCCATAGGTGATCGCCGCGTAACCGTGTTCGCTTCCGGGTGTCCACCAGGGCGCTTCGGCGGCCAGGGCATCGACCATGGCTTGCCAGTCGTACAGCGCCTCGGCCGGCAGCAGCTCGCGGATGGCCGGCAGGCCGGCGCGGTGGCTGAGCAACTGGCGCAGGGTGACCTGCTCCTTGCCGGCCTGGGCGAACTCCGGCCAGTAGCGCGCCACCGGCGCATCGAGGGCCAGCTTGCCCTCGCCCACCAGTTGCAGGGCGGTGACGGCGGTGAAGGTCTTGGTGCAGGAGAACAGGTTGGCGATGGTATCGCTGTGCCAGGCCTCGCGGCCGTCCTTGTCGGCGCTGCCGGCCCACAGGTCGACGACGGTCTCGCCGCCAACCTGGATGCACAATGCGGCACCACGTTCCTGGGGATCCTCGAACAACGCGGCGAAGGCATCGCGCACCGCCTCGAACTTCAGCTCATAGTGACCCTGGATCTGCACCCGACTACCTCTCTGTACGACCTGGCTTGCAAAGGGGTGCATTGTTTCAGTAGTTGGGCGATTTGCAAACTGGATATGGCTGGGTGGTTGCCAGGGGCGCCCTTGTTCCCTGATGGAACGCTATCGCGGGGCAAGCCCACTCCCACGAAAGCGCTGCCAGGGACAGCGCTCATTTTTTGGGGGCGGGCTTGTCCAGTTCGGTGCGTAGCTGCGTGAGGCTCTGCAGGTTGCTCCGGCGCACGGTTTCGACGAAGCCCGGGTAGCTCACGTCGGTAATGGCCACCAGGCCCAGATGGCCGTTTTCGCCATCCAGCAACCGGCCGCTGGCCGGCTGGTCCAGATACTGGAACCAGTGCGCGCCAACGATCATCGGCTGGGCCATGGCGGCCTTGAGGAAGTTGGCATAGGCCGGGCCCCGATCCTCCTCCCGGGCCACTTCAAGCGGGCCGGGCCAGAACGGACCGCGATCGCGGGAGCCGAACTGGAACTCCGAGACCAGCACCGGCTTGTCCAGCTCGGCCAAACGGGCGAAGTCATAGCCGTCTTCAGGCTTCAAGGTATAGAAGTTGAAGCTCAGCACATCGCAGAACCTGGCGCAGGCCTGCACCGCCTCGGGCGTGCTGACCGCATAGCGCCCGCCCAGCAGCAGATGGTTGGGCGCATGCCATTTCAGGGCATCGGAAATGGTCTTGAAATAGGTTTCGGCGAACACCTGCTGGAAATACTGGTAGTCGCGCTCGATTTCCGGGTGTTCCGGATTGGGCAAGGGCGCCTCGAAGCCAGGGTCTTCCATCAGCTCCCAAGCGCTCAGCTCGATTCCCCAGGCCTTGGACAAGCCTTGCTGGTTGCGGTACTTGTCGCGCAGCTGCTTGAGGAACGCGCGCTTGGCCGGCACATCGGTGGTCAGGCGCAAGGTGCCGTAGGCCAGGCCGTAGCGCGCCTTGGGATCGTCGCCGGGGGCGGCCCAGGCCAGCTCGTTGTCGGCGAAATAACCGATCAGCCAGGGGTCGTCGCGGTGATCCCGGGCGGCGATGGCCACGGCGCGCTCGGTGGCCATGGCGAAGCGCGGGTCGAACGGGTCGGGCATGCGACCCCACCAGTCCATGCCGGTGCTGATGCTGGCGTAGTCACCGACGATCGACAGCGGCAAGGTGTACGGCAGGCGCCTGGCCTGGCCGAGGGCCGGGTCGCTCCAGTTGCCGAGGGTGTTGAAGCCCCAGGCCTGCAGGCGATCAAGGGTGTGGGCCTGCCAGCGCCGGGCGTCCAGGGCCGGGCAGGCCGTGCCATCCTGCGGACAAGGCTTGCCGTAGGTGCGCTGCAGGTTGGCCGCATAGAAATCGAACCAGCGCCCTTGCTTGAAGCCCCGGCCCTGGGACGAGGCATTGCCGTCGTCATTGTTTCCTTCGCCGTAGAACGCGTTCATGGCGTCGCCCTCGCCCGGCAAGCCCTTGAACATGCCTTCGCGACCGGCGACATAGGTGCGCCCGCCATCGGCGGCAACGGCATTGACGCCGAGCGAATAGAACGGATGCCCGTCGGGCGTCACCAGGTACCAGCGCCCGTCGCGCTTCTCGGTGCGGAAGAAGCCCTTGGCTTCGAAGGCCGCCCCCGCGAGCAGGCCGCCATAGGTGTCCAGCTTGAGCTTGTCGCGCTCAGCCAGCCAGGCCTTGAGTTGTGCTTGTTCACGGTTGTCGGCGGCCTTGAGCTGCTCATCGCCGACGATCTTCTCCGGCCAGCGGCCCCGAGTCGACTGCCCATAGGCATCGATCAATTCGCTGTAGGCAGCCTTGAACGCCTGGTCGTCATCCTGCAGGCCGATTTTCTCGATCAACAGGCTCTGGGCTACCTTGGGGCCGGGAATGCTCAGGCTGATCGAAGTGACCTGCGCCAAGTCCACCGCGCCTTCACTGCTGGTGAGTAGCAGGCGTTGTCCCTCGAAAGTCCAGGGCATCGGTGGCCCGGCGCGCATACCCTGGCTCAGTGGTGAACTGGCCTTGAGCGGAATCATCACGGTCTGCGCGGGCCCGGCCGGCAGGTCGATGCGGCTGGTGAGGGTACGCCCGTCGCTGCTCTGCACCGTTACATCGACAGTCAGCGCCCAGTCCATGCCACTCTGCAGGCGCAGGGTCAGTGCCTGGCCGGCGCTCCAGTCCCACGCTCCGCCTTGCGGCGCGAGGCGCAGGGTCGGCTGCGCCACCGGGTTGAACACCACCCGCCGCAACACTTCGCCTTCGGCTGTCTGTTCCGCGTTGTACTGCGGCAGGTTGGCGTCCTGGGTGACGACATTCACCACCGAGGCCGGGCGCACGAAGCTGAACAGCGTCTGTTGCCCGGCCAGCAAGGGCGCACTGAACAACAGGGAGAACACGACAGGCAGGGTGCGGCGGATCATAGGGCGGTGACTCTCCTTCGGAGCCCGTCATGGGCTCGCAATCGAGTAATGGACAACGGGTCTAGCGTCTTGCTCCGGCGCTCAGCCGATTTCCCGTCGGAAGGGTGGCAGTGCGTTGAGAATAGCCTTGCCGTAGCGTTGGGTGACCAGGCGTCGATCGAGCAAGGTGATGACGCCACGGTCCTGCTCGGTACGCAGCAACCGACCACAGGCCTGGATCAGGCGCAGCGACGCGTCGGGCACGGCGATTTCCATGAACGGGTTGCCGCCCCGGGCTTCGATCCATTCGGCCAGCGCTGCTTCGACCGGGTCATCCGGCACGGCGAAGGGAATCTTGGCGATCACGACGTGCTCGCAGTAGGCACCCGGCAGGTCGACACCCTCGGCAAAGCTGGCCAGGCCGAACAGCACGCTGTGCTGGCCATCGTCGACCCGCGCCTTGTGCTTGTTGAGGGTCTCCTGTTTGGACAGGTTGCCCTGGATCAGCACCAGCTTGCGCCAGTCGCGGTCCAGGCCATCGAACACGTCCTGCATCTGCTTGCGCGAGGAGAACAGCACCAGTGCGCCACGCGCGTCCTCGACGATACCCGGCAACTCGCGAATGATCGCCGCGGTGTGCGCCGTGGCGTCCCGCGGGTCGGCGCCGAGGTCGGGCACCCGCAGCAGGCCGGCGTCGCCATGCACGAACGGGCTGGGCACCACGCATTGCACGGCATCGCGGGGCAGGCCCGAACGCATGCGGAAGCGGTCGAACTTGCCCAGGGCGGTGAGCGTTGCCGAGGTCACCAGGGCGCCATAAGCGACGTTCCACAGGCTCTTGCGCAGCATCTCGGCGGCCAGGATGGGGCTGGCATTGACTTCGATGTCAAACAGCGCGCCGCTTTCGGCCAGGGTCAGCCAGCGGGCCATGGGCGGGTTGTCTTCCGGATCTTCGGCGGTGAACGCGGTCCACAGTTCCCAGTTGCCCTGGGCGCGGGTCACCAGGCTGCCGAACAGCGGGTACCACTCCTCGGCCTGGTGGCTGGCGATACCAATGTTGTTCTCGCCGTCCATGCCTTCCTTGAGCAGGTCGGCCAGGCGGGTAAACAGGTCGTTGAGGCGGGCGAAGCCTTTCTTGAGCTCGATGCCGACCTCGCGGATCTGCTCAGGCACCACCCCGCCTTCGAAACGGTAGCGCGGGCGGTCACGGCCTTCCATGTCCTCGCCGGCGCGGAAATCCGCCACCTGCTCGCAGAGGGTGAACATGAACTGCTGCTGGGTGCGGACTTCCCGCGCCAGCTCCGGGACCTGCTCGATGTACTTGCCAAGGTCGCCCGGCAGCGGATGCTGGGCCAGCAGCTTGGTCAGGTTCTTGGCGGTCTGCTCCAGCCAGTCGGCGGTGGAGCGCAGGCGCGAATAGTGGGCGAAGTGGCCGATGGCCTTGTCGGGCAGGTGGTGGCCTTCGTCGAACACGTACAGGGTGTCGCGCGGGTCGGGCAGCACGGCGCCACCGCCCAGGGCCAGGTCGGCCAGGACCATGTCGTGGTTGGTGACGATCACATCGACCTTGCCCATGCCTTCACGGGCCTTGTAGAACACGCACTGCTGGAAGTTCGGGCAATGCCGGCCGGTGCACTGGCCATGGTCGGTGGTCAGGCGGGCCCAGTCCTGGTCCTCGATGGTTTCGGACCAGCTGTCGCGGTCGCCGTCCCAGCGGTTGCCGGCGAGCTTCTCGATCATGCTGTTGAACAGCTTCTGGCTGCGCTCGTCGACCTCGATGCGAAAGCCCTCTTCCTCGAACAGCTGGGCAGTGGCCGACTGGGCATGGCCTTCCTGCAGCAGGACGTCGAGCTTGGACAGGCACAGGTAGCGGCCGCGGCCCTTGGCCAGGGCGAAGCTGAAGTTCAGCCCGCTGTTGCGCATCAGGTCGGGCAGGTCCTTGAAGACGATCTGCTCCTGCAGGGCCACGGTCGCAGTGGCGATCACCAGGCGCTTGCCGGCGGCCTTGGCCGCGGGGATCGCGGCCAGGCTGTAGGCAACGGTCTTGCCGGTACCGGTGCCGGCCTCGACGGCCACCACGGCGGGCTCGCCGGCACGGCGGCCGTCGTCGTCGCAGGCGATGTCGCCGAGCACCTTGGCCACTTCGGCGATCATCAGGCGCTGGCCGTAGCGTGGCTTGAGGCTTTTGGCTTCGAGGAAACGCGAGTAGGCGCCCTGGATGGTGGCTTTGAGTTCGTTGCTGATCATGGTCTGCAGGCGCCCGGAGGGCTGGATATATTTTCAGTGTTTCGCATGGGCCGGCTATCATACTCCGCTATTGCCCTTTGTGCCGCATGGAGATCCGGATGCTTGCCTTTGCCCTGCCCTACACCTTGCATGTCCTGGCCGCCCTTGTCTGGGTCGGGGGGATGTTCTTCGCCTGGCTGGTGCTGCGGCCGGCAACGGTTGTCGCGCTGGAGGGGCCTGCGCGGCTGCGGTTGTGGGTGGAGGTTTTCCAGCGGTTCTTCAGATGGGTCTGGCTGGCGGTAGCGGTGTTGGCTGTCAGCGGGGTCGGGATGATTCACCTGCGGTTTGCCGGGTTCGAGACCGCGCCTCGTTACGTGCAGGTGATGATTGGCGGGGGGATTGTCATGTTTGCGTTGTTCATGCGGATTCAGTCTTTGTTGCTGCCTGAACTGCGGACGGCGGTGGAGGCTGGGGATTGGGCTTCGGGGGCTGGGGTACTGGGGCGGATTCGGCGGTTGGTGGGGGTTAATTTGTTGATTGGGGTGTTGGTGGTGGGGGTGGCCAGTTCGCGAGTTTGGGTTTGAGGGGGTTGGCTTCGGCTTCGGCTTCGGCTTCGGCTTCGGCTTCGGCTTCGGCTTCGGCTTCACAGATGATTGTTTTTGGTTTTTGTAAGCACATTCGTAGGTGATGTCGACATTTAGTCACCTTTCCGCCCTTACGGCGGGTTACTTTGGTCTTGGCCAAAGTAACCAAAGCCGCCCCGCTCCGTTCATCCGGCCCCTGCG
>NZ_JBSSDH010000027.1:0-54964 GCF_054060555.1 Pseudomonas sp. TE6283 | reverse complement strand
TGGGGCCCAGGATGGGCCCTGCAGCGCGGTCCTCCCGGGAGCAAGGCCGGAGTGAGGGGACCCGGAGCGAAGCGGAGGGCCGGATGAATGGAGCGCCACGGCTTTGGTTACTTTGGCCACGACCAAAGTAACCCGCCGTAAGGGCGGAAAGGTGAATAAGCGTCGACATCACAAATGAATGCGCATACAACTTCCAAAACCACCCAACACCAACAACAACACCAACAACAACAACAACAACAACAACAACAACAACAAATCAAATATCAGCTAAAGCAAAACACCCCCATCAAGCACAAAGCCTCAAAGGCTCCAACGTCCGGCAAAGCAAATCAAGCACCCGCTCTTCATGCTCATGAATAAAGAAATGCCCACCCGGAAACTTCGTCAGCGAATACCCCCCGCCAGTCTCCCGCCCCCAGGCCTGCAACTGTTCATCACTGGCCCGATCCTCTTCACCGCCCAGCACATGCAACGGACATTGCAACAGCTGACGCGGCTCATACACATACCGCCCACAAAGCAAAAAGTCCGCCTGCACGATCGGCAAGGTCAGGCTCATCAGCTCCTGGTTGGCCAGCACCTCTTCAGGTGTCCCCCCAAGCTTGCGCAGTTCACCGATCAGTTCGGCCTCCCCACGAGGCTCGGTCCATTTACCACCGGCATAGTCCTCCCGCCGGGTCGGCGCCGCCGTCCCACTGGCGAACAACGCCACCGGCGCCGGACACCCCAGCGCCCGCAGCTCGTGGGCCAGCTCGAAGGCGACCAGCGCCCCCAGGCTGTGCCCGAGCAGCGCGTAGGGCGCCTGGGTGGCGCCCCGCTGCTCATGGGCCAGCTGCCGGGCCAGCCCCCGCAGGTCGGTGTGCAGCGGATCGCCCATGCGCGCGCCACGCCCGGGCAACTCCACCGGACGCACCTGCAGCCAGGCCGGCAGCTTGCGCCGCCAGCGGCTGTAGACCATGGCGCTGGCACCGGAGTAAGGCAGGCACAGCAGGTTCAAGCTCGACACCGCCTTACTGCGCCGCGGCTTCGGCCATCTTCTGGCGCAGGCTCAGTGGGCGCATGTCGGTCCAGACCTCATCGATGTAGGCCAGGCAGTCCTTCTTCAGGCCGCTCTTGCCCACCGCGCGCCAGCCGTTGGGGATCGCCTTGTAGTCGGGCCAGATGGAATACTGCTCTTCGTGGTTGACCACTACCTGGAACTGGATATCGTCGCGGTCGAAAACGGAAGTCATTGCCTGTCTCCTTGAATGATGAGTGCCGAACGCGCCGGGCGCAGGGCGGCTTCCATGAAAACGAAGACCGCACCGGGAAAATTAGGCCCATCCTGGAACTCTTGCTCGCCGCCCATGGCGCCCACAGGGTAACAACCAATGAGGGCTACTGTGCCGCACTCCCCCACCCCAACGCCTTGTACAGCGCAATCGCATCCAGGTACGACGCGGTCTCCGCCTCCGCCACCTCGCGCTTGATCGAGAACAGCGCACGCTGGTTCTCCAGCACCGCCAGGTAGGTCCCCGCTCCACGCCGATAGCGCTTGTTGGCAATGTCGATCGCTTCGCTGCCGTGGCCGGCAGAGGCCACCAGGCTCTGCAGCCGCGCCTGGTTGCGCACCAGTTGTGTCACTGCATTTTCCACTTCCTCGCGGGCCAGCAGCACGGCCTGCTGGTAGCGTGCCTGGCTGCCCTCGGCCAGCGCCTCGCGCACCCGCAAGCGGGCACGGGCGTTGCCCAGGCGCAGTGCAGGCCAAGTCACCACCGGCGCCAGCTCGTAGGCACGGGCGGCACTGCCCAGGTCGCCGCTGCGAAGGGCGAAGAAACCGATGAAGCCGCCCAGGTCCAGGCGCGGGTACAGCTCGGCGGTGGCCGCGCCAACGTCCTCGGTGCTGGCCGCCAGCTCACGCTCGGCGCTGACCACATCGGGGCGCTGGCCGATCAGCGCGTCGACATCGCCCAACGGCAACTGGCGCGCCAGCGGCGGCAGGAACGGCGCGGCGCCCTGTTCCTGGCTGCCCGGCACCTGCCCGGTCAGCACGTCGAGGCGGTAGCTGGCCTGCTGGATTGCCGCCTGCAACGGCGGCACCGCCGCCTCGCTGAGCAGCAAGTTGGCATGGGCGTTCTGCTGGTCCTCGTACTGGCCGCTGCCGGCACGCACCTGGGCGCTGGTCAGCTGCAGCGTCTCGCGCCAGGCCTCGACCTGATCCTCGGCCACGGCCAGGCTGCGTTTGAGCCCAAGCTGGAGGTAGTAGTTGCGGGCGACTTCCGCGGCGATACTCAAGCGCGCCTGGCGCAGGTCCGCCGCCGCCGCGTCGGCGCGGGCCTCGGCGGCGTCGGTCAGGCGCTGCAGGCGACCGAACAGGTCGATTTCCCACTGCACGTCGAAGCCGGCGCGGTACTGCTCGGTGCGCATGCGCCGCGGGTCGCTGCCATCGGCCGGTTGCTGCTGCTCCAGGCTCTGGTTGTAGCCGGCGCGGGCGGTGACCCAGGGATAGCGGTCGAGGCTGCGGTCGTCGAACAGCGCCCGCGCCGCCAGCAGGTTGGCATGGGCCTGGCGGATATCGTGGTTGTTGGCCAGGGCCTGGTCGACCAGGCGCACCAGCTGCGGGTCGTCGAAGAACCGCCACCACTGCGCCGGCAACTCGCCACGGGCGGCGAAGGCGGCGCGCTGCGGGCTGTGCACGCCACTGGCCGGTACCTCGGCCTTCTGGTAATCGGGGCCGACGCTGCACGCAGACAAGGCCAGGGCCATCAGGGAGACGACGAATACAGGCTTCATGGCTGGCCCTCCAGGGTTTCGGCCAACGACCGCGCCCGCGCCGAACGCGCGGTGCTGGCATGGTCACGGGCCAGCAGGCTGTAGATGGTCGGCAGCACGAACAGGGTGAACAAGGTCCCCACCAGCATCCCGGTGACGATCACCACGCCCAGCCCGAAACGGCTGGCAGCGCCGGCGCCCGAGGCGAACAGCAGCGGGATCAGCCCCACCACCATGGCTGCCGTGGTCATCAGGATCGGCCGCAGACGGATCTGCGCCGCCTTGCCGATCGCCGTGCGCCGGTCCAGGTGCTGCTCGGCCTGCAGGGTGTTGGCAAACTCCACCATGAGGATGCCGTGCTTGCTGATCAGCCCGATCAGCGTCACCAGCCCGATCTGCGTGTAGATGTTCACCGTGGCCACCCCCAGTGCCAGTGGCAGCAGCGCGCCGCTGATCGACAGTGGCACGGTGATCAGGATGATCAGCGGATCGACCAGGCTCTCGTACTGCGCGGCCAGCACCAGGTAGATCACCACCACGGCGGCGAGGAAGGCCAGCATCAGGGCGTTGCCCTCCTGCTGGTACTGACGGGCGTCGGACTGCCAGTCAATGCTGAAACCAACGGGCAATTCAGCCGCGACCTGCTCGAGGAACGCCACCGTGTCGCCCAGTGTGACCCCGGCCGCCGGGATGCCCTGGAAAGTCGCGGCGTTCTGCTGGTTGAACTGGGTCAGGCGGTTGGGCTCGACCTGCTCGCTGACCTGCACCACGGTCGACAACGGCACCAGCCGGCCCTCCTCGCTGCGCACGTACTGCCGGGTCAGGGCCTGCGGGGTCAGGCGCTGGTCGCGCGGGCTCTGGGCGATGACGTCGTAGGAGCGGCCGTCGAGGCCGAAGCGGTTGAGATAGTTCTCCCCCACCAGCACCGCCAGCGACTCGCCGATGTCCTGCATGCGGATGCCCATGCTGTTGGCCTTGGCGCGGTCGACCCGCACCTGCACCACCGGGTTGTTGTAGTCCAGGTCGCTGTCGACCACGGCGAACAGGCCGCTCTGCCGGGCCTTGGCCTTGACCTGCTCCATGGTGTCGAACAGCACTCGGTAATCCTGGGAGCTGCGCAGCACCATCTGCACCGGCAGGCCGCCCGTCGAACCCGGCAGCGCCGGCAGCTGGAAGGCAAAGATGCTGGTGCCTTCGACATCGTTCACCGCCGCCTGCAGGTCGAGCTGGATCTGCGAGGCGTTGCGCGCACGCTCGTCCCACGGTTGCAGGTTGATGCCGCCGATGCCCGAGGCGATGCCATCGCTGCCGTTGATGATCCAGGTGCTGACGGTCTCCGGCAGGGTGCGGTAGACCGCGTCGAGCTTGTCGGCGAATCGTTCGACATAGGCCAGGTTGGCATGCTGCGGCGCCTTGATCGCGGTAAGCAGCCCGGCCTGGTCCTCGGTCGGCGCCAGCTCGCGCTGCGGCAGGCTGTACAGCAGCGGCAGGCTGACCAGCACCAGCAAGGCGAAGCCGACACTGATCCAGCGATGTTTCAGCGAGAACCCCAGTACATGGGCGTAGCGCTCGGCCAGCCAGTCGAAGAAGCGGTTGGCGGCATGGGCCATGCGCCCCTCGGATTGGCGCGCATCGAGCAGGAACGAGCTCATCACCGGCGACAGGGTCAGCGCCACCACGCCGGAGACCACCACCGCGCCGGCCAGGGTCAGGGCGAACTCGCGGAACAACGCGCCGGTCAGCCCGCCCATCATGCCGATCGGCGCGTACACTGCGGCCAGGGTGATGGTCATCGCGATCACCGGCCCGGCCACCTCGCGGGCGCCGATCAATGCCGCCGCAACCGGTGTGCGCCCCTCCTCGATATGGCGGTGGACGTTCTCCACCACGACGATGGCATCGTCCACCACCAGCCCCACCGCCAGCACCATGGCCAGCAAGGTGAGCAGGTTGATGCTGAAACCGAACGCCAGCATCAGCGCCGCCGCCCCAAGCATCGACAGCGGGATGGTCACCACCGGGATCAGTACCGTGCGCAACGAACCCAGGCACAGGTAGATCACCACCACCACGATCGCCAGGGCTTCGAGCAGGGTCTTGGTGACCTCGTCGATGGAGGCCTGGATGAACCGCGCCGTCTCGAAGGCCAGCTCGGCCTTGACGTCCGGCGGCAGGGTCTGGCGAATCTGCGGCAGCAGCTGGCGGATGCCCTCGACGATCACCAGCGGGTTGCCGCCCGGGGTGGCGAACAGGCCCAGGTGCACCGCCGGCACGCCGTCCATGCTGGCGCTGGTTTCGGCCGAGGCGGCGCCGAGCTCGACGGTGCCGATGTCGCGGATGCGCACCAGGCCGTTGCCATCGTTGCGGATCACCAGCTCGCGGAAGTCGCCGACCGAGGTCAGGTCGGTGTCGACGCGAATATTGGCGATCACGTACTGCCCCTTCACCTTGCCGGGTGCCGCCTGGTAGTTGTTGCGCCGCACCGCCTCGGCCACATCGGCGGCGGTCAGGCCCCGGGCGGCCAGGCGCGCCGGGTCGATCCACAGGCGCATCGACAAGGTCTGGCCACCGAACACCTGGACCTTGGCCACGCCTTCGATGGTACTGAGCAGCGGCTCGACCACCCGCGTGAGGTAGTCGGTCATGGCCGGAATCGGCAGGCTCGGGCTGGCGAAACCGATATAGGCCACCGCCGTCGACTCCCCGGCCGAGCGCTCGATTACCGGGTCGTAGGCGCGCTCCGGCAGGCGGAAGCGCACCTGGTTGACCTTGGCCATCACCTCGGTCAGCGCCTGGGTCGAGTCGCGGTTGAGCTCCATGCGCACGGTCACCAGGCTGCGGCCCTGCACGGAGGAGGACGACAGGTAGTCGATGCCTTCCACCGACGACACCGCCTGGGCGATCGGCTGGGTGACGAAGCCCTGCATCAGCTCGGCCGGGGCGCCGGGGTATTCGGTGGTCACGGTGATGGTCGAGCTTTCCAGCAATGGGTACTGGCGGATCGGCAACTGCAGCAGCGACAGCAGCCCCAGCAGCAGGATCAGGGTGCTGACCACCAGCGCCAGCACAGGCCGGCGCACGAACAGGTCGGTGAATGTCATGGCGTGTTCTCGCTGGGGTCAGGCGCCGCTGGCCGGGGCCTGCAGGGTGTCTTCGGTGGCTTGCACGGCGGTGCCGTCGCTCAGGCGCAACTGCCCCGACACCACCACTTGGTCGTCCTCGTTCAAGCCCTGTTCGATCACCACCCGACCGGCCTGGCGCTCGCCGGTGCGCACCGCCACCCGCTGCACCACCAATGCACCGGCGGCGTCATCGTGGCGGGCGACGAACACCGTGTCGCCATAGGCGGTATAGGCCACCGCGGTTTCCGGCACGGTCAGCACCTGGCCGTCATCGGGGCTGGCCACCTGCACGCTGGCGTACATGCCGGCCGTCAGGCGCGCATCGGGCTTGGCCAGGGTGGCCTGGACCTGCACGGTGCGCGAGCGGCCGATCAACGGGTCGATGGCCGTGATATGGGCGGTGAACGGCGTGTCGGGGAAGGCATCCAGACGCACCTCGACCGGCTGGCCGGGGCGCAGCTGGGCACTCAACTGCTCTTCGAGGGAGAAGTTGACGTACAGGCTGCGGGTGTCGATCAGGCTGACCACCGGATCACCGACATTGAGGTACTGGCCCTGGTTCACCCGGCGGATGCCCAGGCGCCCGTCGAATGGCGCGCGCACCGCCTTCTGGGCGATCACCGCCTCGGTGCGGGCCAGTTCGCCCTGGGCCATGTCGCGGGCCGCCAGGGCGTTGTCCAGCTGTTCCTGGGTGGCGGCGTTCTCGCGCAGCAGGTCCTTGACCCGCCGGTGGTTGGTCCGCGCATTGTCCAGCTGGGCCTTCAGGCGCAGGCGCTCGGCCTGCTCGGGGGCATCGTTGAGGGTGACCAGCACATCGCCCTTGCGCACCTGCTGGCCGGATGTGAAGTTGATCGCCGTCACCCGCCCGCCGATCTCGGCCGACACCAGCACCTGGTGCACCGCCTCCAGCTCGCCGACGCCGGCGAAGGCACGTTTCTGCGGTGCTTTCTGCACCGTGGCCAGGGCCACCTTGACCAGGTGCCGCGCCGGTGTCGCCGTGGCCTGGGCCTGGCCGGCGTGGCGCCAGGCCAGACCGCCGGCAGTCACAAGCGCCAGTACCAGGGCGCTGCCGAGTATCGCCTTGCTCTTCATCGCGCGTCCTCGCCTCAGGCCCAATTCAGGTTGAACAGGAAGAACGCCAGGATCGCCCACAGCACCAGCACCAGATGGGTGAGCTGCAGGCCTTCCTGGCGAATCCAGTAGCCGAACCACAGGCCACCGAGCAGCATGGCGAAGGTGAAGGCGAGGAAGGCGGCAAGCGCCAGGTTCAGCCAGGCGCGGGCCATGAGCGGGTCCTGGGCAACGATCAGCCCGTAGCAACCGATCCAGGCCGCCACGCTGGCGACCACCTGCAGCAGCAGGATCACCAGCAGCGCGGCGCGGGCCAGGCCGGTCGACTGGCAGGCCCGGCGCAGCAGGGGGAAGTCGATGGCCGGTGGCTGGCGCAGCGGCGCCATGGCCAGGGTGGCGCCGATGGCGCCGACGGAGCTGGCGAAAGCCTGCAGGTTGTTCAACACCGCGATGCTCAGCCACAAGGCCAGGCCCACGGCCTGGATGGCCTGGAACAGCCACAGGGAGGTGTGCAAATCCATATCAACGTCCGTATTGATGGCCTGGCCAGGGGGAACAGGCAATTACACAAGAAAACGCTTGGATATTAGTGGCAGCCTTGCCGATACACAAGCGCCCCTATTACAGGGGCGCATATTGTCTGAGGGATTGATGCGGATCAGTCGATGGGCATTCGCGTGCCGGGGCTGCGCTTCGATGCTCGGGCAGCCCCTACAGAGGTCGCGGTTCAGACCTGGCCGGGAACGCGCGCCAAGGCCTCACGAAAGCGCTGGGTGCTGGCCAGCGCCAGCACCAGGCCGACAACCGCCACGCCGCCACCGACCAGGCCGATATGCGCCACGCCCAGCTGGCTGCTGACGATGCTGCCCAACAGCGCGCCGCCGCCGATGCCGATGTTGTAGATTCCCGAGAACAGCGCCATGGCCACGTCGGTGGCATCCGAGGCGAGCTTCAGCGTCTTGGACTGCAGGGCCAGGCTGAAGCTCAGGATCGCCACGCCCCAGACCATGCTCAGCCCGGCGAACACCGGGAAATTGCCCGACAGCGGCAGCAGCAGCAACAGGCACGCCGCCAGGGCGCCGATGGCGCCCACCAGGAAGCCATGGGGGAAACGCTCGCTGTAGCGGCTGAACAGCACCGAACCGAACACCCCGGCGCCGCCGAACAGCAACAGCAGCAGCGTGGTGCGCTCGCCGCCGATCTGTGCCACATGCAGGGCAAACGGCTCGATATAGCTGTAGGCGGTGAACTGCGCGGTGATCACCAGCGTCACCAACAGGTAGGTGATCACCAACGCCGGGCGCTTGAACAGGATCGGCAGGCTGCGCAACGAGCCGGAGTTCTGGCTCGGCAGCAGCGGCAGCGACTTCATCAGGCACAGCATGGTCGCCAGCGCCACCCCGGCAATGCACAGGAAGGTGATGCGCCAGCCCAGCGCCTCGCCCACCACCCGCCCCAGCGGGATGCCCATGACCATCGCCAGGGTGGTACCGGTGGCCAAAAGGCCCAGCGCCTTGGCCTGCTGGCCGGGCGGCGCCACGCGCACCGCCAGCGACGCGGTGATGGCCCAGAACACGGCGTGGGCCAGGGCAATGCCGATGCGGCTGACCAGCAGCATGGCGAAGCTCTGCGACAACCACGACAACAGGTGGCTGGCGATGAACACCAGGAACACGATCAGCAGCAGGCGCCGCCGCTCGATGTTGCGGGTCATCAGCATCATCGGCAGCGACGCCAGCGCCACCACCCAGGCATAGATGGTCAGCATCAGGCCGACCTGCGCGGTGGTCATCTCGAAGCTGCGACCGATATCGCTGAGCAGCGCCACCGGCACGAACTCGGTGGTGTTGAAGATGAACGCCGCCAGCGCCAGGGCGATGACGCTCAACCAGCTGCCGTTGCCGGCTGCAGGGGGCATGGAGGTGGGTACGGGTCCATTCATGTGAAGAGGTCTTTCTCCGCGGGCAAGGCAACAGGACGCGCATCGCCTGCCCAGGTGCCAGGCCGGTGATGCACGTTTTTGATTATTGGAAGGATGCCCAGCATGGTACGCATCAAGCCCGGACCTCACAACCACGGACGCCGACGGAGTACCATGCACCCTTTTGTGGCAGCGCCACTCACCCTGCGGAACAAGGAGTTCGATCCGCCCATGGACAAGCAGCACCCCCAGCAGCAATGGCGCGAGGCGGTCATCGCCTACGCCGAGGCCATCAACCGCTATGTCGCGCAGGGCCGTGCGCAAGGCTGGGACGATCTGGAGGAGCCGCAGGCAGCGGCGACCGAACACCTGCTCGACGCCTGGCTGGCAGCGCTGCGGGCCATCAACCGGCCCGGCGTCGAGCCGGCGCAGCGCCAGCTGTTCCGCGAGGCCTGGCCGCCAGCGCACCTGCCGCTGGTGCCCCTGTTCGAGGAACAGGCCCAGGGCATCGGCAACCTGCTGCTGCTCGACGACGGCAGCCTGCTGGCGCGCATCGGCATGCCGTTCGACCGGGGCCAGGTGCTGCGCATCGACGACCAGGGCATCACCCCGGTAATCGGCGTCGAGCACTTCGGCCGCTGCCCGCAGCGGCGCTACTACGCCCTGGCCAATGCCGAAGGGGTGCGCGTGACCGATGGCTGGGGCGGCCCGCAGGTGGCCAGGCTGGCCTGGCCCCATGGCCTGGAAGGGTTGCCCGCCGGCTACCCGTTCGACCCCTTCGACCTGCCGCCGACGCCCACCGCGCTGCTGCCCTTCCCTGACGGCCAGCGGGTCCTGCTGGTCAGCAGCGACGGCATCTTCGTCCTCGCCGCCAACGGTGCCACGCGCCTGCTGCCACGCCAGGAGACGATTCTCGAGGACCTGCGCCAAGGCACCGATCCGGACGACATAGCCCTGGGCCTGGCCATGGAGCACGCCGCGTTGTCACCGGATGGCCGGCTGATCGCCCTGGGTGAACAGTGCGGCCGGCACCTGGTGCTCGACGAACACTTCAGGCCCATCGCCGAAGTCGGCCCGGCCAGCGAGTACCCGCACTTCGCCCTGTTCAACCGGCGCGGCGACCAGCTGATCCTCAACGCCTGCCATTTCTACCAGGGCGGCACCGTCGGCGTGCGGGTGGCCGACCTGCCGGGGCTGGACACCGGCTTCTACAGCGAGGACCCGCGCACGCCGCTGTTGCAGGACGGCGCGCGGATCTACGCAGGCGTCACCCGCGAAGGCGAGTACATCGTCGGCGACGCCCATGGCTATCTGCGCGCCTTCGGCGAGGACGGCAGCGAGCACTGGCAGCACTACCTCGGCTCGACCATCAGCGCCATGGACATCAGCGCCGACGGCCGCACCCTGGCGGTGGCCAGCCATGCCGGCTTCATTTCACTGATCGCCCTGGACAGCGGCCGGCCGCAATGGCAGATCGGCACCGGGGCGCATGGCGAGGTGCGGCGCTGGGTGTGCTGGAAGGGATTCGAGCAGCCGCTGGCCTGGTAGGCCGGCGGCGCCCCGGGGATGTGCCCCTTACGGATACGCTGCAAGACCCGTCAGAACGCCTAGCGCGCAGTCAGTTCGCCGCACCGCTGGCCATTGGATCCAGGCAAAGAAATGTAACAGCCTGCCATTCGGCAAGCCCGAGGATCGCGACTAGGCTCAAAATCATGTGATGCCGGGCCCCTCTGACGGTTTGCGCCGCCATGTCGGAATCACTGTTGCCATGCAACGTCGACAATCAAGGAGGGGCTCATGACGGCTCTGCAGCAATTCCTCTTCACGCCTTTTCTCGGCACCAGCGCCTGGTTGTGGCTGGTCTTCATCACCATCGTCATCGCCTTGCTGGTCCTCGACCTGGGTGTGCTGCACCGCCAGGACCGCGAGATCGAGATGCGCGAAAGCCTGCTGCTGTACTCGGGCTACTTCAGCGTCGGCGTGCTGTTCGGCATGTGGGTCTGGTATGAGCTGGGCGCGCAACCGGCGCTGGAGTTCTACACGGGTTTCCTGGTCGAGCAATCGCTGTCGATGGACAACGTATTCGTCATGGCGATGATCTTCAGCTTCTTCGCCATCCCCCGCCGCTACCAGCACCGCGTGCTGTTCTGGGGCATCCTCGGGGTGGTGGTGCTGCGGGCGATCATGATCGGCGTCGGCGCCGCGCTGGTACAGCACTTCGCCTGGGTGCTGTACCTGTTCGGCGCCTTCCTGCTGTTCACCGGGGTGAAGATGGCGCTGTCGAAGGACGACGCCCACCCGGACCTGGCCAACAACCCGGTGCTGCGCTTCGTGCGCCGGCACATGCGCGTTACCGACGAGTTGCATGGCCGGCACTTCTTCGTTCAGCTCACCCCGCCCGGAGCAACGCGGGCCATCCGCTATGCCACGCCGCTGTTCCTGGCCCTGGTATTGATCGAACTGGCCGACCTGGTGTTCGCCGTCGACAGCGTGCCGGCGATCTTCGCCATCACCCAGGATCCGTTCATCGTCTACACCTCGAACATCTTCGCCATCCTCGGCCTGCGCTCGCTGTACTTCGCCCTGGCGGCGCTGATGCACCGCTTCGTCTACCTCAAGTACGCGCTGGCGCTGGTACTGATCTTCATCGGCTGCAAGATCTTCTGGCACGGGCTGGTGGGCAAGGTGCCGGCCGGGGTGTCGCTGGGGGTGACATTCGGCCTGCTGCTCGGCGGCGTGCTGCTGTCGCTGCTGCGCACCCGCGACAAAAAGGCGGACCCGACAGCGGTCGATGAAGCCCGACGATAACGAGCCGGGCAGCAGCGAAGGCCAGTGCCCCTGGCCCATCGCCGCTGCCCGGCAGCCCCGGATCATAGCAACAGGTTGCCCCGCTCCTCCTCGGTCAACTGTGCCTTCGCCCGCTCATCCAGCGCCCCGGCCCCGAGCACCTGCACCGGGCTCTGGCGATTGTACTGGGGGTTGAGGCTCGCCCCGTCCTGCCCCGGCACCAACCGCTCGCCACCGAAGCCCAGCACCTGCACGGTGATCACCGACGGCTGGCGCTGCCTGGACGCGGCCTGCTGCTGGCGCCCCGCCTCTTCGGCAGCCTGGCTGGCCGACGATGCCGCGGCGCTGGCCGAGGCGATCGCCCCGGTATTCACCGACGCCACCGCCGGCATGCCCTTGGCGTCGCCCTGGACCTGGATGTTGGCGGCGTTGACCACCTGAAGCGCAGCGATGTTGACGTTGCCCGATACGCGGATCCCGGCCTCGCCAGCGTCGATGGTGCCCTGCGGCGCGATCAGGTCGATATCCCCCGGCGGCACCTCGGCGATCGGGTTGAGCGTGGCGATGCCGGCGCCGGTGCTCGGCACGCTTGGCGCCAGGCCGACGTTGCCCCACAGGTCGTAGGTGCGTTTGGGCGGGGTATACACCACGGTGGTCTTCGAACCGCGACCGGCGTTGATGTCGCCCTGGGCCGACCAACCGAGGATCGAGCCGCCGAAGGTGGTCATGATCCGGCTCTGGCCGAGCAGGATGCTGCCGTGCGAGTACAGCTGGATATCGCCGCTGCCCTGGGTGATCACCCCGGCAGTGGACGGTGGCGCCTCACCCTCGATGCCGAACACCTGCTGGCCACCGGGTGTCAGCACCTGGATGCCGCCGCCGAAGTCGGTATGGATGCCCGCCCCGCCATAGAACGTGGCGCTGCCGCCATAGCTGATCGGATTGCCGGCCACATCCCGCTCAGGGAACAGCGTGGCGATCGCCTGGCGGCCGCGTACATAGCTGCCGGTGCGCGGGCCGTTGACGTCGTTGTACTCGCGTCCGCCTTCGCGCAGTTCGCTGAAGTAGACCTGCCGGGCGAAGATGCGCTGCTGCTCGGCGGGCAAGGCGGCGAAATAGTCACGGCTTGCGACGCTATCGCCGGTGAAGTCGAAGCGTTCACGCAGCCAGGCCTGCAGTTCCTGGTCGTAGACCTTGAACGGCTGGTCCGGCTGGCCCTGCTTCGTGCCCAGGTAACGCTCGAGCAGGCGGGTATAGTCCGGCCCGGTCTTGCCAGCGCCGACGACGATGGCGATGGCAGCGCCGTCGTTCCCGCCACCGCTGCCATCGACCCGGCCAATGCTGTTGATCGCCGCCTCCTGGTAAGCCGAGCCCACGCCCTGACCGGACTGGAACAGGTTGCCCCCGGCCACCACTTCCAGCTGGCCGGGCCCGGCGACATTGAAGGTGCTCAGGCGAATGTCGCGGCCGGCGCTGATCAACGAGACATCCAACGCGTCGCCATGAATGATCAGGTTGCCCGAGGAATGGATGTTGCCCTGGTCTCCCGCCACCATGCCCGTCGCCCCGAAGCGCTCGGTCCCCAGCGCCTTGCCGGCATTGACGATATCGCGCCCGGCCATCACCCGCACCGGCCCTGCGCCCTGGTACAGCTTGAGCCCGGTCTGCTGGTATTCAATGATTTCACCGGTGTTCAAGCCGAGGATGTCGCCCGCCAGGGCATAGAAACGCGCAGGCGCCTGCGGCCGCTGCCCGGCCCTGTAGGTGTTGAGCCCATAGGTGAACAACGGCGCCGTATCCAGGCTGGCGGCAACGTCCCCGCTCAGGTTGCCGGCCCGGTACACGAACGCGAAGTCCTGGCCCAGCATGGCGGGCCGCTGCGGCGTGGCGATGGCTGAGGTGTCGGTGCCGGCCTGGCTGATCACATAGCCACCGGCATAGATCGACTCGCCCGCGATCAGTTGCAGGGCGCTGCGCGCAGACGGCGCGGTCATCAGCGAGTACGCCGACGTCGCGACGCCCCGCTCGCTGGCCGAACTGCCGTAGTACAAGCTGCCGTTGGCCGCCAACACGCGCAGAGCCGTCGGGTAGAACAGCCGCCCACCGTAGAGCGGCAGGTTGCGCCCGGCTCGGGTGTCGTCGAGGTTGACCGGCGTGACATTGCCGCCCAGGGCCAGCAGGTCCACGGCGGTGGTCTCGCGCCACAACGAGAACCAGCTGCTGCCCTGCCCGGCATAGCGCACACCGTTGTCGCCGAGGAAGCCGGTCATGTTGAACTGCGGCACCCGACCTGGGTCACCCACGCCTTGCACGACCAGGTCGCCGCGGCTGTCCAGGCGCACGGCGGCATCGCCCGGCATCAGCGTCAGGCCACCCAGCGCCGCCGCCTTGGTCGAGGTGAAAGGGTCGTAGGCACGCGACTCGCTGCTGTCGTTGAAGGCGAAGCTGCTGCCATAGACCTGCCTGACCACGCCGATACTGCCCGCCTGCACATTCAGGGCGCCGCGCAGGTTGACCAGCGTGCCGCCCAGGTCGGGGGTGACGCGCGCCATTTCCAGGGCACTGGAACCCGGGTTGATGGCGCCGGCCACACGCAGGTTCAGGTCGCCGCCTCCGGTCTGCACCAGGCGACCGTCCTCGGTCATCCGGCCACTGCCGCCGACCACCAGGTTCAGGCCCTGGCTGCGCTCGGCCTCGACGCCCGCGGTGTTGCTGCTCTGCAGCAGGCCCGCCGAACCGTCCACGCCGACATCCAGGTTGCCGCCGCCCAGGGTGCCGATGCCGGTGAAGCCCACCAGCCAGGGCTCGGCCACCGTGGCCTGGGGCTGCTGGGCGAAGGTGCCGAAGTTGACCCACCAGGCCGCCGGGGTATCGGCGCTGGGCTGTCCCTGGCGCCACAACCAGTTGCCCACCGCGGCCGACGCCACTTGCGGCCTGGCGAGGGCACTGCCGGTCCTGGTCGCCACCAGGTTGCCCGTCAGGTCGCCGCCGGCGGCGATGCGCAGGTTGCCGCCCTGCTCCGGATACCAGGCGCGGTACAGGCTGTCGGTCAACGTTTCATAGGCCGTGCCGGCGCCGCCCAGCACGCTGCCGTCGGCCAGCCGGCCACGGGCGACCTGGTGCGGATCACTGCCGTCGCGCCATAGCGACGGCGCCTGGGTGCCGGCGGTGTAGACGCCGAACAGCGAGTCCATGCGCCAGTCGCCGGCGCTGAGCAGGTCCAGATCGCCGGTGCCAGTACGCAGCACGCTGAACATCAGGGTCTGCGGCGTGACCTCGATACGCTCGGGCTCGCTCGGCGCATCGACCTCCACGCACCAGCCGGGGATCGAGCACAGGTCCATGTCGGCTTCCGCCACCGGGGTGCCGGGCTCCATGCCGTAGGTGTTGTCCGGCCCCCAGACCCAGATCTTCTTGCCGCCCACTGTCTGGTCCACGCACCAGCCGGCGATGTCGCACAGCACCAAGTCCTCGGGCGCCACCGGGGTACCCGGCTCCATGCCGTAGGTGTTGTCGGGGCCCCAGACCTTGATGGTCTTCACTGCCGGCTCGCACCAGCCGGCGATCTCGCACAGCGCCAGGTCCTCGGGCGCCACCGGAGTACCTGGCTCCATACCGTAGGTGTTGTCCGGCCCCCAGACCATGCCGGTGCCGGTATCCCCGCCGCCGCTGCGTTTTTGCTGCGCCATGTAGTGCAGGTCGGCCAGGCGCAACACGCCGGCATCGGTGTCGTGGCGGGTGATGCGGCTGTCCGCGGCATCCAGGTCGGCGCCGGCCACCAGGCGCATCGACCAGGACTGCGAACCTTGCGCCAGCATCTGCGCCAGCGCCCAGTTGCGCCCCTGCTGGCCATTGACCGCGGGCCGCAGCTCGATCAGGTCGACGCCCTCGGCCAGCTTGACGTCGGTGCCGGCCGGCAACCGCGAGCCCACGGCCAGGCCCAGCACGCCGCGCTGGCTCAGGCCGCCGCTGGGCAGGGCAACACCCTTGCTCCAGGTGCCGCCCTGCACCGCCACGCTGACCGGCAGGCGGCTGCCCGCATCCAGGTGCGTGCCAACGGCCAGGGTGACCGGCTCGCGCAACAAGGTGCCGGCGGCATACAACAGGTTGCCGCCGGCATCGCGCACCGGGGCCTCGAGCACCGTGCCCGCAGGCAGGGTCAAGGGCGCCGACAGGCTCATGGCACTGGGCAGGCGCTGGTTGGCCGGCAAGGTGGTGGCGGCGAACGGCAGGTCGAAGTTGAGCAGGCTGCCTTCGGGGAACAGCGTGCCCTCGGCCAGTTCGACGCCGCTGCGCGGGATCACCAGGTCGCTGTCGAAGGGCTGCTTGCCGGGCACCAGCAACCAGCCCTTGCCGTCCGTGCGTGTGTCGTCGGTGGCCAGGTCCACCGGCATGAAGCCGTCGCTGATGCTGCCGTACACCTCCAGGTTGCCCCCGGCGCGCAGCACCAGGTTGCCCACCTCGCCTGAACCGTAGACCGAGGTCTGCGCGGTCAGCGGGTTGAGGCTGGCGTAGCGGTGGCCGGACAGGTCCAGGTCGCCCTGCACCACCAGGTCGGTGCGGGCATCGGCCGTGGCGATCTCCACGCCCGGCCGCAGGTGCAGGGCCTGGGCGTAGCGGGAGTTGTTGAGCCCGGCCAGGCGTACCTCGAGCAGGTCGCGATTGCCCAGCAGGTGGTTGATGAACTGCACGCTCAGGTCGTGCTTGCGGTTCAGGTAATCCTGGTCGATGACCTGGATCGGCCGGCCACTGGCCGAAGTGCCACCTGGCGCCGCGTCGGTGTAGCGCTGATTGCCGACCACCGCGATGGAACGGGCGCCGAGAATATCGACCGGGCCGCGCACGTCGATGGCGATATCGCCCGCAGTGTCGCTGCCCAGGCGCGGGGCGATCAGCTCCAGGGTGCCCCGTGGGCGGCCATCGCCCTGCCCGGCGGCGGTGCCGTGGCGCAGGTCGATGCGCGCGCCGCTGGCCAGGGTCAGCTGGCCCTGGCCGCTGTTGAGTTCGACCACGGCGCGGTTCGGCGCGTCGATGATCGCGCCGTAGCTGTCGACCCGCAGCCCACTGCCGTGGGCATCGAGCAGCGCCCCGGCGCCGAGGGCAAGGCCACGTCCGGCGGCCAGGCGGATGCTGCCGACCTGTTCGCCGCTGGCATCGACATGGCCCTCGACCCTGAGCTGGCCGTTGTCCAGCGACACGTTGATCTGCCGTGCCTTGAGCTCATCGCCGATCACCAGGTCGCCCTGCTTGATCTGGAAGCTGCGCGCACCGAACACTTCGTCGCGGTTCAGGCGCTGGTTGAGGCCGGCAAAATCGTCCAGGTGCCGGGCACGGATATCGACCGCGCCACCCGCGTAGGGGACCCGCGTGCCGGCGGCATCATACTGGCCGCTGGCAGCCCCGAGGATCCTGCCGAGCAGCTCGATGCCCCCACCCTGCTCACCCAGGGCGATGGCGCTCAGGCGGCCGGCGCGGTTGTTGCGGGCACTGAGGTCGATCAGCGCGCCGGCGGCCTGGTGAATGTTGCCGAACTGACTGCCGAGCACCAGCTCGCCACCCCAGCTGTACTGGGTCACATCATTGAAGGTCAGGGTGCGCCCGGCCAGGTCCACCCGCGCGGCGTCGCCCAGGCGCAGGTCGTCCACGGCCTGCAGGGTCAGGCGGCCACTGGGCAGGCTGAAGGTGCCGTCGACCAGCAGTTGCCGCGCCTTGAGGCTCAGCTCGGCCCCCAGTGCCTCGCGGCCGCTGGCCAGCGTGCCCGCAGCGCCTTGCACACGCAGGGTGCCGCCGGCCTCGATGCGGTTGAGCGAACCCGCGGTGCCGGTCCACAACGGCGTGTCCACCAGCAGGTCGCCCCCGCTGTAGGCGAAGCCGCCGTCGGCCTGGTAGTCGCCACGGCGGTGATGAACCAGCAGGCTGCCCTTGTGGTTGGCCGTCACCTGGTGGCTGGCGTGCAGTTCCACACGGCTGAAGCCCAAGGTCTGGCGCGCCATGTCGGCGCTGCCGTCGGGCTGGCTGTTGGCGCCATAGCCGAATTCCAGGTCCTTGACGCGGATGGCCAGCACGCCATCGCCACTGCCGGCCCCACCCGCGATCGGCGCACCCGCGACGTTACGGGCACCGCTCCAGATCAAGCGTTCGGTGCGGATGGTCGCCTGGTCGCCGGCCAAGCCACTGCCATGGATGGCCGGTACGCCGAGGACCAGGGCCTGCAGACGGTTCTTGCCGGTGATCGGGTCGTAGGTGTCGAGCGCGGTGGTACCGAAGAAATTCAGCGAGTCGGACGCCGCCAGCGTCAGGGTCTGCAGAGCAGGCACGCCATCGGCCGGGCTGCCCTGCAGCAGGCGGTCGAGCACCTGCTGGTTGAGGGTCAGGCCCTGACCCAGGACACCATTGGCCAGGGCCTGGGCCAGCGCCTCGGCGCTGCCGACGTTGATCCGCCCGACCGACAGGCCCAGGTGACGGGTGCCGAAGGCCACGCCATCATCGAGGCTGAAGGTCTTGTCGGTGGCGGCGAACAACGAGCCTTCCGAGTACAGCCGGGTGCTGCCCTGGCAATCGCCGGCGCTGCAGCCGCCAATGAGAATGGAACCCGGCGCCCCGCTGGTGGTGAGCGGCGAAGACAGCACCTCCAGCCGGCCATTGGACACCGCCAGCAAGGCGCGGCCATTGCTGTTGATGAAGTAGCCGTCATCGGCGCCGAAGGGCACCGCGCCACGGCCAAGGGTGACGAGACCGGCCCCCTGCTCGACGACGATACCGCCGTGCGGATCGTTGCTGGTCAGGAACACTTCGCCAGCCCGCAGCTCGGCCCCCGAACGCACCCAGATATCGCGGGTGCCTTCGAGGAAGGTCATCTGGTTGCCGCCCTGGCCGTAGAGCACATTGGCCCGCCCGCCCAGGGTCAGCCGGGGTGCCTGCAGGGCATTGAGCTCGCGTGCCGACAGCACCGCGATGTTGTCGCCGATGGCCTGGCCGCTGCCGCCGTCGCCGACGATCTCCAGGCCCCGGGCGCCGAACACCGCAGCGCTGCCGGCATGGCCACCCTGGGCGGCGGCGAAGTTCACCCGGCCGGCAAAACGCAGGGTGCTGGCGGCGTCGTTGTTGGTCTGCACCCGCAGGTTCAGCCACTTGCCATCGGCCTCGATCGCCGCGCGCGGCACGCCCTTGGCCACGGCATCGGCGCGCACGAAGTCGGCGTAGGCCATTTCGTTGTACTGCGAATAGCGTCGCAGCACGTCAGCTGCGGTCAGGATCACCTGGCTCGGCAGTGCCTGGCGGATACCGGTGTTGGCCACCGACAGGCTGCCCGTGGTGGTCCATGAACCGTTGCGCATCGCCTGGCTGCCAGAGCGTCCCACGGCCGTGGCCAGGCCATTGAGCTCGACCCTGAACGCGCCCGGCAGCAGGGCATAGCTGGCCGGCAGCAAGGTGTAGGTGCCGGCCGCCAGGCCTGGAATGCTGCCATCCAGGGTGATCTGCTGGCCGATCCCCGGCGCTGCCACGCCGGCTTCGCCGGTGACCGGTGCGTAGGGGCCGGTGAAGCTTGGCACGATGGCATAGACCGGGTTGCTGTCCAGGGTGGGCAGGACCAGGCGCCCCTCGCCATCGAACTGCATCAGCGGGTGGTAGCGGGCATCGGTGGAGCCGCCGCGTCCGGAGACGAATCCGGCCCCGGTCAACGTGCCGCCCCCGGACAGGTCGATCAAGGCGTCCTGGCGGACATCGATCGATTTGCCGTTGAGCGACACCCCGTAAAGGCTGTCGCCTGCCGCCCCCACCAGCTTCACCGCCTCGCCACCGAACAGGTAGCTCAAGCCGTCCACCGTTGCGCCATAGGGCATGACCAGCCCGGCCGCGCTGACCGAGGTGATGCTGCCCGGCAGCAGGGTCACGGACTGGGTGCCCCCCGTTTCCTGCCCCAGCGACAACCCGCCCAGCGGCGCCCGCAGCACGCCGCCCTGCTCCACCTTGCCGGCGATCAGCGCCAGTCGGCCGAACACCGAGAACGGTTGCTCGGGCGTGCCCTGGCCGGCCCTGCCAATACGCAGGGTGGCGTTGGCGCCCGTCTCGATCTGGCCGAAGGCACCGGTGGTCGGGTAGACCTGCGCGGCGAGCAGCTCCAGGTCGGCATTGCCGCGCAGCAGGGTGCGGTCGGTGCCCTCGCCGACCTTGCCCAGCACGCGCAGGTCGCCCTGGCTGCGCAGGCTGCCCAGGGCAAAGCCACGCCGATCGAAGTCCAGCGTGCCGCCCGTGGCCAAGGCCAGGCTGCCATGGGCGCCCAGGGTCAGCGCATCGCGCAGGTCCAGCAGCTGCGCGTCGACCTGCAACAGCGCCGCGCTGTCCTGGGTCGACAGGCCGCCCTTGAGGGTCGGTCGGGTCGCCTGCTCAGCGCTGCGGTGGTTGCTGCCCGCGAGCCGCACATAGGGCGCCTGCAGGTGAACACGGGCGTTGCCTGCGCTCCCCTGGGCCAGCACCAGCGAACCGGTGTACAGCTGCAGGCTGCGGGCCATCTGCAGATCGATGTCACCATCGAACGCCACCACGCCGTCGCTGAGCAGCGACAGGCTGTCGAAGCCCCCAGCAGCGACCCTGGCGACGTCGAGGCGCCCCTGGCCATAGCGCAACGGACCGCTCTCAAGACCGGCAGCGCCCTGGGCAAGGGTCAGCTCGCGGGGGGCCTTGACCCCGTCGACCAAACTGGCATTGAGGTACAGACCCGTGTCCAACGCCACCTCCAGGCTGCCGCCCGCAGCGCCAAGACCACCGGAAGCGGCACTGAAGCTGCCGTTCAGGCGCAACCCATGGCTCGACGCCAGGCTGATGCGCCCGCCGTTGCTGGCCACGGCCACCGGCCCCTGGCCACGGATATCCAGCGTGGCCTGGGCGCCATCGGCGCGCAGGCGGGCGCCTTCGGCCATGTCCAGGAACAGGTAGGCGCCATTGCTGGTCCCCAGGTTGTGGTCGATCTGCCCACCGATGACGATGCTGCCGCCGTCATCGACCCGGCCATAGCGGCGCCCCTGCAGGTCAACAGCCGTGGCCGCCCGACCGGACACATCGATCAGGGCCTGGTTGCCGAGGCGGATGGAGCGCTGGTGCGCGCCTTCCGATACACCGGAATCCATGGCCGGCAGCCACGGCTGCAGCAGACTGACACTGCCGCCCCAGGCATTGAGGGTGCCGTCCAGGGTCAATTGCGCGGTGCTGCCCAGGCTGATGGACTGCAACGGGTCGACACTGATCGTCGCGCCGCGCCCGACCTCGAGCAACGCTGCTTCGCGCACGGTCTGGGCGAAACGGGTATCCCCCGCCGCCAGGGCCAGGCTGGCGCCGGCACGCGACTCCAGGGTGCCGGCCACGGCGTTCTGCACGAGCGGCGGCGCCAGCCAGACCTGCGCCTGACCACTGACCGGCTGGCTGGCGTCAAGCCGCTCCACAGGCCGGGTGACCTCGATACGGCTGCCGGCGGCCACGCTCAGGCTGTGATTGCCGGTGATGGCGTAGTGGGCGAAGCCGCGGCTGAAGAAATCCTCGGCCAGATGCACGCTGGCCTTGCCATCGGCGGCGGCGCCAATGCTCACCCGGTCGGCGGCCACGGTCAGGGTGCCCGCACCACTGCTGCCGTAACCGCGCAGCTCACCATCGAGGCGCATCCGGCCGGTCCCGGCGCTGTTCAGCACGCTGCTCTGCAAGGTCAGGTTGCCGCCGCTGCCGCCGAGCAGGCGGTTGGCTTCGCGGCGCACCACCCCACCGGATACGTCCAGCACGCTGCCGCTGTCCAACAGCACATCACCGCTGCTACGCAGGCTCAGACTGCCGCCGTTGCGCCAGGCCCGCTCGCCGGGACTCACACCTTCACTGCGCAAGCCGCTGACATCCAAGCGTACGCCGGCGGCCACGCCGACCTGCGCGCGCAGCCCTGTCGGGGTAACAAGCGGCAGGTCATGCAGGCTGGCGAGGACCCGCTGCCTGAGCACATCGCCCAGGACCATCTGCCCGCCTCTGGCGGTCAAGTCGGCATTGACCTGCACCTGCGGGGCATAGAGCGTCAGGCTGCCACCGTCGGCCAGACGCAGGGCATCATCGACCTGGATACGCTGCTGGGCGGCGACCGTAAGGCCGCCCAGGGCCGAGCCGTTGAGCCAGTCGCTGTCGAGCAGCAGTTGCCCGCGACGCTTGTCGTCCAGCGGTGCCTGCAGGCCGATATCGGCGCTCTGCCCGTCCGCCCCTTGCCGCACCAGCACCTGCTGCATGACCGGGGTCAGGCTCATGCCCAGCGCCTTGGCATCGGAGAGATAGCCGGGCACCTGCTGGCCGATCACCAGCTGCGCGCCCTGGGCCCGGGCGCTGTGGACCTGGCTATAGCCGTCGCCTCCGCGCACCGGCGCCTGGACCTGGCGCTCGTCCTGCCAGGTCTGGCCGACCAGCTGGCCATCGAGCACCGCGCTGTGGGTCGCCACCACCAGGCTGCCGGCATCGCGCCCCACGGTGTAGCCCTGCTCGAAGCGCTGCCCAGGGGCGATCAGCGGATTGTAGAAGGTGCGGGTCTGGTCCCAGCGTGCGCTGTGCGCCTGGTAGCCTTTGTACAGGCCGGTGTAGAGCAGGTCGCCCGGGGCCCGCGACAGTTCGTACAGGCGTCCGTCCTCACCACGCAACCAGCTCTGGCGGACGTAGCCGTCCTGCACCGCCAGGGTGCCACCGGACAGGTTGATCTCGGCGCCGGCACGGGTCACCAGGTCCTGGCCGGTGAAGGTCACCGTGCCGCCCTGGGCCATCCACTCGCCGACACTGTGGTTGCGGGTGCCGAGGTAGCCGCCGACCTCAAGCAGGCCACCGGCGGTGTACCAACGATCGCTGGCGTAGCCGTTGACGCCCTTCTCGACATGCACCAGTTCCCGTACATCCACCCACACATCGCTGTTGATCAGGCCGCCCTTGTCACGGTTGCCGGCCGCGTCGCGCTGCTCGTTACCTTGCACGTTGATCTTGATGACATTGCTTTCCATCGCCACCTTGACCCCGAGGGCCCCGGCCACATCGATGCGCGCGCCCTCGTCCACCAGGCTGCGCAGGCCGGCACTGACCGCCACCTGGCCGCCGGTGGCCAGGGTCAGGGCGCCTTCCTGGAAATGCACGGTGCCGCCACTGACCACCTCCACCCGCGACTGTTCGGGGCGGTCGATGACCTTGCTCAGGTTGTCGAAGCGGCCCGTGGCGTTGTTGCCACTGACGCCATCGATCACCTGCCGCGAAGCCTCCCGCTGGCTGTCGAGGGCCTGGCTGTCGTCGAGCAGCACGGCGGTGACGCTGCCCTTGCCGAAACTGACCGTGCCGCCGGTATCGCTGGCCGAATTGAGCAGGTGGATGCTGCCACGCCGGTCCACCGCGGTGCTGGCCAGGGCCACGCCGTCCTGGCGCACGGCATGGCCGGTCAAGGTGATGTCGCCGCCTGCGGCCTGGATCAAGCCACCGTTGGCCACGCTGCCGGCACTGCTGCCGGCCTTCAGGCTGCTGGCGACCTCGTTGCCACGGGTGGTGGAGAAGGCGTTGGCCTGGGTGCCCTTGCCCCGGCGGATATAGAAGGCGTCACCGGCGGCCAGGGTGGCCTGGCCCTGGGGCGTGATGATCTGGCCTTCGTTGCTCACCTCGCTGCCCAGCAACAGCACGTAGCCGCCCCCTTCGGTGGAGCTGGCCGGCGCGCGGGTCTGCAGCTGCGCGCCGCGCTCGACCTGGAGCTTGCCGGCGGCCTCGGTGAAGGTGGCCTGGCTGGCGTTGTTGTCGACATAAAGCCCACGCTCGCGGAACTGCTCGTCGCTGACCTGCGCTGCCGCCGCCACCAGGTTGCGCACGTTGACCTGGCTGCTGCCGTTGAACACCACGCCATTGCGGTTGACCAGCATCACCGTGCCCTGGGCCTCGATCTGGCCCTGGATCTGGCTCGGCCGGGCATTGGGGTCGTTGACCCGGTTGAGCACCGCCCACTGCGCCTGCTGATCGAACTTGACCGTGGTGTCGCGGCCGACGTTGAAGGTCTCCCAGTTGAGGATCGCCTTGTCGGCGGTCTGCTCGATCAGCACCTGCGTCCTGCCGCCCACCTGGCTCTGCTGCGGCGCCTTGGCATTCTGCCAGCCCTCGGTCAACGGGTTCTCGTCGACCTTCAGGCCGCCCTCGCCCAGGCCGTTGGGCACGGTCTGCGGCTGCACCTGCGCCAGGGTACGCCCGGCGGCCTGGGCGGCCTGCTGCGCGGCGATGGCGGCCACGGTGTTGTTGAGGTTGCCCACCGACCGCTGGAACTGCTGGTTCAGGCGCTGCTGCTGTGCCAGCGGCGGTGGCGCGCCGGGCAGTTGCACGGTGCCACCGCCGCCGACGCTGCCCCCACTGGCGGGCGCAGCGCCCTTGGCCGCGAACCAGGCCGAGCTGAACGGCTGCGCGGCGTGGGCCGTGCCCGCCAGCATCAGCAGCGCGATGGCCTGGGCCAGGGGCTTGAGCAGCATGGGCTCATGGCCGACAGGCTGGCCACGGCGCTGGACGACGGTGGCTGGAAAGTCTGGCTGGTGCTGGCCGCTCGACATCGCAGGGTTCCTTGTGCTGGGTCATGGAAGGCAGTTCGGTGCGGCCGTGATGCCGCTTTGCCATAAGGCAGTCGGCCCGGGCCCGGACCGAAGTTTTGTCATGCAAAGTTCATCTGCCTGGGTTACGCGCACACGCGAAAACCGACGGTGCCGTACCGGCCACCGTCGGTTGTCCGCCCGTTGCGGGCTTGGGCTTTCGCGTGCGCTTACAGTCGGCCGATGCCGTTGCAGACCGAAGCGTTGGCGATGTCGGTGCCTTCGTTGTAGCCGTTGTCCAGGAACACCTTCTTGATCTCGGCGGCGTAGGCGGCCGGCAGGCTGACGAAGGAGTGCTGGGCGATGGTGGCGGCCTTGGTGCCGGAGTACAGGTCGTTCAGGAAGCTGCGCACGGCGGTGGCGTCAGCCGCGGTCTGGTAGCACTGGCCGACCAGCAGGTTGGTGTAGCCGACGATCGGATAGCCCGAGGTCGGAACGATGCCACCGGCGTTGAAGATCGGCACCCACTTGCTTGGGTCGGCGCGATCGGCCGCGGTGCTCGGGGCGACGGCGGTGCCCAGGGCGGTACGGGCGTTGGCGGCGGTCGGCAGCGGCGCGGTGCCGGCGGCCATGGCGTTCTTGCTGACACGGGCGACCACGGCGTTGTTGCCGGTGGCGACATAGTCAGGGCTGACGTAGCCGATGGTGCCATCGGTGGCGTTGACCGCGTTGACCACATCGGCGCTGCCGGCAACGGCTTGCCAGGTGGCCGGCTCGCTGCCGACGTTGGCGGTGGTGAAGGTGCTGCTGACCACGAAGGACGATGGGCAGGAGTCAGCCAGGAAGCGCGACAGCAACTCGGTGGTGCCGCTGCTGCCGGAACGGTAGATCACCTTGATCGGGGTGGTGTCGGCGCTGCCCAGCAGCTGGCCCCAGGTGGTGGTGGTGCCGGAGAACACGGCGCACAGCTGGGCGCCGGTCAGTTGCAGGTTGGTCACGCCCGACTTCTTGTAAGGGATGGCGACAGAAGTGCCCACCGACGGGATCTGTACCAGTTTGCCCCAGGTGGCGGCCTTGTTGCTGTTGTAGGTCGACAGCTCCGAGGCGCTCAGCACCGAGTCGCTGCCGGCGAAGTCGACGTTGGTGCCGGCCGGCTGGTTGATCGAGGCCGGTGCGTTGGTCAGGAACGCCGTCTTGCCACCGCCGCTGCCCACGCCGGTGTAGCTGAAGTCGGCCGGCAGCAGGCGTGGCAGGGTCGAGGTGCCGTTGTAGAGGTTTTCCGGCAGGGTGGCGCCACCACCGACAACAGCAGCCATGGATTGGGCCGAAGCCAGGGTAGCAGCCACCAGGGAGGCGGCGATCACAGTACGCTTAAACATGAAGCAATCTCCTATCGTCGTGTTCATACGTTGAGTGGGTCGCGCATTGCTGTGGCCACAGGCCGCATACCCTGATCCAGAGGGGCTGGCGGCCTGTCCACGGAGGCAACATTCGCAGCTTGTGGTGACAGGCAAAGGAAAAAACATCGGGAGTTCGGCGGGGAAAAGCTCGGGTGTCGGCGTGCGGTTTCCGGGCTTGCGGCGGGCTGGCCAGGAGCCGGGGCAGGCAGTACGGGAGGGATCGAACCGGAGGATGGCAGCTCAGGTACTCGGGAGCTTGGCCTGGGGAGAAAAAAACATTGCGCCAGTGCCGGCCACTTCACAGTGGCCGGCTGGTCATGGGCGGGTCTTCAGGGCGCGGCGACCTCGCTGGGCGTCGCCAGTTGCAGAACCTCGCTGGTGTAGGCCCACTCTTCCTGGACCTTGTCCGGGTGCTCGTTCAGGCGGATGCCATAGGACGGAATGATCTGCTTGATCTTCGCCTGCCACTCGGGCGTGGCCACCTTGTCCTTGAACACCTTGTTCAGCAGGTCGAGCATGATCGGCGGCGCGGTCGAGGCGCCCGGCGAGGCGCCGAGCAGCCCGGCGATGCTGCCATCCTTGGACGTCACCACTTCGGTGCCCAGCTTCAGCACCCCGCCCTGGTTTTCGTCCTTCTTGATGATCTGCACCCGCTGGCCGGCCTGCCACAGGCGCCAGTCTGCCTTCTTGGCCTCGGGGAAGTAGGTCTGCAGCGCAGCGAAACGATCATCGTCGGACTGCATCAGCTGGCCGATCAGGTACTGCACCAGGTCGAACTCCCGCACCCCGACCCGCACCATCGGCCAGGTGTTGTGCAGTGACATGCTGGCGAACAGGTCGAGCAGCGAACCTTCCTTGAGGAACTTGGTGGAGAAGGTGGCGAACGGCCCGAACAGGATCATGCGCTTGCCGTCGAGCACCCGGGTGTCCAGGTGCGGCACCGACATCGGCGGCGCGCCGGTGGCGGCGATGCCGTAGGCCTTGGCCATGTGGCGCTGGGCGATGGCCGGGTTGTCGGTGACCAGGAACGAGCCGCCCACCGGGAAGCCGGCATAGTCCTTGGCTTCGTCGATGCCGGACTTCTGCAAGAGCGGCAGCGCCGCGCCGCCGGCGCCGATGAACAGGAACTTGGCATCGGTGGCCGAGGTGCTGCCGTCCTTGAGGTTCTTGTACTCGACGTGCCAACTGCCGTCGTCGTTGCGGGTGATGGTCTGCACCTCGCTGGACAGCTTGAGGTCGAAGTTGGGCCGGGTCTGCAGATAGCCCACGTACTGGCGGGTGATCTCGCCGAAGTTGACGTCGGTGCCGATGGGCGTCCAGGTGACGGCGAGCTTCTGGTTGGGGTCGCGCCCCTCCATCATCAGCGGCACCCACTTGGCGATCTGCGCGTGATCCTCGGAGTACTGCATGGGCTTGAACAGCGGGCTGGCCTGCAGCGCTTCGTAGCGTTTCTTGAGGAAGCGGATGTTGTCGTCCCCCCAGACGAAGCTCATGTGCGGCGTGGTGTTGATGAACGAGCGTGGGTTCTTCAGCACGCCCTGCTTGACCTGCCAGGCGAGGAACTGACGGGTGACCTGGAACGACTCATTGATCTCCACCGCCTTGCTGATGTCGATCTTGCCGTCCTTCTCCGGCGTGTAGTTGAGCTCGGCCAGCGCCGAGTGGCCGGTGCCGGCGTTGTTCCAGCCGTTGGAGCTTTCCTCGGCGACCTTGTCCAGGCGCTCGACCATCTCCATCGACCAGCCCGGCTCCAGCTCGTTGAGCCAGACCGCCAGCGTGGAACTCATGATGCCGCCGCCCACCAGCAGCACATCGACCCGCTTGCTGTCGGCGGCGTGGGCGTTAAGGCCCAGGGCCAGGACCAGTGCCGCGACTGCCCACCTGGGCGTTTTGCTGATGTTCATGTGCGCTCCCTTGTTGGTCATTGCGTGCACCTGCGCGATCAAGCTTAGCCGACTGGATTGCTCGGGCATGGTCGCGGTGTTTTTTAATGCCTTTGGCGGGACCTGTCGCGGGCCAGGTCCGATAATCGCCCGCTTTCCATCGGTGACGGTTTGACGAAACTAACCAGGTAGTACAAATATCCAGACATCCAAAAACAACAAAGTGATACCCCGTCATGACACCCCGAATCCTCGTGCTCAACGGCCCCAACCTCAACCTGCTGGGCCCCCGCGAACCCGCCCAGTACGGGCATGAAACCCTTGCCGACCTGGCCCGGCTGTGCGCCGCCAGCGCCGCTGAACTGGGCCTGGAACTGGAGTTCCGCCAGACCAACCACGAAGGCGAGCTGCTCGACTGGATCCATGCCGCCCGTGGCCGTTGCCACGGCATCCTGATCAACCCTGCCGCCTGGACCCACACCTCGGTGGCCATCCGCGACGCCCTGGTGGCCAGCGAGCTTCCGGTGATCGAGGTTCACCTGTCCAACGTGCACAAGCGCGAGCCGTTCCGCCACCTGTCGTTCGTCTCCAGCATCGCCGTGGGGGTGATCTGCGGCCTCGGCAGCCAGGGCTACCGCATGGCCCTGAGCTACTTCAGCGAACACCTGCGCGAGCACGCGGCATGAGCGGCCCAGGCATCCTCGCCGGCCTCATTGGCCGTGGCATCCAGGCCTCGCGCACACCGGCGCTGCACGAGCGTGAAGGCGACGCCCAGGCGCTGCGCTACCTGTACCGGCTGATCGACGCCGACCAGTTGGGCCTGGACGACAGCGCCCTGCCCGCCCTGCTCGATGCCGCCGAGCGCACCGGGTTCACCGGCCTCAACATCACCTTCCCGTTCAAGCAGGCGATCCTGCCGCTGCTCGACGAGCTGTCGGACGAAGCCCGCGGCATTGGCGCGGTGAACACCGTGGTGCTGCGCGAGGGCCGCCGGGTGGGCCACAACACCGACTGCCTGGGCTTCGCCGAAGGCTTGCGGCGCGGCCTGCCCGGCGTCGCGCGACGCCAGGTCGTGCAGCTGGGCGCGGGCGGCGCGGGCGCGGCGGTGGCCCATGCGCTGTTGGCCGAAGGCGTCGAGCGCTTGCAGCTGTTCGAGGTCGACCAGGCCCGCGCCCGGGCGCTGGTGGACAATCTCACCCAGTGTTTCGGCGCCGGGCGCGCCGTGCTCGGCGAGGACCTGGCCGGCGCGGTGGCCGACGCCGATGGCCTGGTCAACACCACGCCCGTGGGCATGGCCAAGCTGCCCGGCACCCCCTTGCCGCCCGCGCTGCTGCACCCACGGCTGTGGGTGGCGGAGATCATCTACTTCCCCCTGGAGACCGAGCTGCTGCGCCATGCCCGGGCCCTGGGCTGCCGCACCCTGGACGGTGGCACCATGGCAGTGTTCCAGGCGGTCAAGGCATTCGAGCTGTTCAGCGGGCGACCGGCCGATGCCGAGCGCATGCAGGCGCACTTCGCCAGCTTCTAGCAAACCCGCGCTTGCGCAATCCGGGCTGCTGCGCGACGAAGCGATGCAGCCCTCAGGCCCCCGCCACCGCACCGATGAAGTTGGCCAATTCCGCCGTGCGCGGCGCGGCGAACACGTCGCGCGGGTGGCCGGTCTCGTGCACCCTGCCCTGGTGCATGAACACCAGCTTGTCGCCCACCTCGCGGGCGAAGCGCATCTCGTGGGTGACCATGACCAGGGTCATGCCCTCCTTCGCCAGCTGGCGCACCACGCCCAGCACCTCGTTGACCAGTTCCGGGTCCAGCGCCGAGGTGATCTCGTCGCACAGCAGCACCTTGGGTGACATGGCCAGCGCCCGGGCGATGGCCACCCGCTGCTGCTGCCCACCGGAAAGGCGGTCGGGGTAGGCGTTGATCTTGTCGCCCAGCCCTACCCGCTCGAGCATCCGCTCGGCCAACCGGCGTGCCTCGGCCCTGCCGGTCTTCTTCACCACCTGGGGCGCGAGCATCACGTTCTCGCCCACGGTCAGGTGCGGGAACAGGTTGAACTGCTGGAACACCATGCCGACCTTCTGGCGCAGCGCGCGCAGGTCGGCACGGCCGGCATCGAGGTATTCGCCATCCACCTCGATCACCCCGTCGCTGATCGACTCCAGGCCATTGAGGGTACGCAGGAAGGTGCTCTTGCCCGAGCCGCTGCGGCCGATGATGGCCACCACCTCGCCCTCCTCGATGCTCAGGTCGACCCCCTTGAGCACGTGGTTGTCGCCGTAGTACTTGTGCAGCGCGGACACTCTAAGCAGGGGCATGCAGCCTCCTTTCCAGGTAACGGGCGCTCAGCGAGAGCGGGTAGCAGAGGATGAAGTAGCCCACGGCCACCAGGCCGTAGATCAGGAATGGCTCGAAAGTGGCGTTGGCCAGCATGCCGCCGGTCTTGGTCAGCTCGGTGAAACCGATGATCGAGGTGACCGCGGTGCCCTTGACCACCTGCACCGAGAAGCCCACGGTCGGGGCGACGGCGATGCGCAACGCCTGGGGCAGGACCACATGGCGCAACTGCTCCAGGCGGCCCATGGCCAGGCTGGCGGAGGCCTCCCACTGGCCCCGCGGGATCGCCTCCACGCAGCCGCGCCAGATCTCGGCGAGAAAGGCGCTGGTGAACAAGGTCAGGGCGATGGCCGCGGCCATCCACGCCGACACGTCGATGCCGAACAAGGCGATGCCGAAGAACACCATGAACAGCTGCATCAACAGCGGCGTGCCCTGGAACAGCTCGATGAACGCGCGGGCGGCGCCACGCAGCAGTGGCCGGTCACTGATCCGCGCCACCAGCAGCAACAGCCCGCCGACGCTGCCGCAGGCGAACGCCACCAACGACAGCAGCAAGGTCCACTGCAACCCGGTCATGAGGTTGCGCACGATATCCCACAAGGTGAAGTCCATTCAGCGTCTCCCCATCAGCAGGCGCTGGCCGATCCAGGCCAGCAGCTGGCGCACGCCGATGGCCATCAGCAGGTACAGCAGCGTGGTCAACAGGTAGGTCTCGAAGGCGCGGAAATTGCGCGACTGGATGAAATTGGCGGCGAACGACAGCTCTTCGGTGGCGATCTGCGAACACACCGCCGAGCCGAGCATGACGATCACGATCTGGCTCGTCAGTGCCGGCCACACCTTGGCCAGGGCCGGTTGCAACACCACGTGGCGAAACGCCTCGAAACGGCTCAGGGCCAGCGCGGCCGCAGCTTCGAGCTGGCCCTTGGGGATCGCCTGGATACCGGCGCGGATGATCTCGGTCGAGTAGGCGCCCAGGTTGATCACCATCGCCAGCACCGCTGCCTGCCATTCGCTCAGGCGCACGCCCAGCGCCGGCAGGCCGAAGAAGATGAAGAACAGCTGGACGATGAACGGCGTGTTGCGGATCAGCTCCACGTACAGCCCGAACAGCGCGTCGAACGGCCGCAGGCGCCAGGCCCGGGTCACCGCGCCGAGCACGCCGATGGCGACCCCGAGCACGGTACCGACCAGGGTCAGCTCCAGGGTGAACAGCATGCCCCGCAGCAACAGGTCGCCCTGCGCCAGCACCGGGGCGAAGTCGAATTGATAGGCCATCGCTCAAGCGCTCAGAGATCGGCCGGCAGCGGCTGCTTGAGCCACTTCTCGGCGTTGCGGTTCAGGCTGCCGTCGGTCCTGGCGGCGTCGAGGGTGGCGTTGACCTTCTGCAACAGCGCCGGCTCGTTCTTGGCCAGGCCCACGTAGACCGGCGAGTCCTTGAGCTTGACCTTGAGCACCGGCACCTTGGCCGGGTTCTTTGCGGCGATGGCGGCCATCACCACGCTGCCGCTGGCGATCAGCTCGACCTGGCCGGACAGGTAGGCGGCGATGGTCGAGTTGTTGTCCTCGAAACGCTTGATGATCGCGCCCTTGGGCGCCACGGCGCTCAGTTCCATGTCCTCGATGGCGCCGCGGGTGACGCTGATGGTCTTGCCGGCCAGGGCTTCGATCGCGTCGACCGGTGCCTCGGCCGGGCCGAACACCGCCAGGTAGAACGGCGCATAGGGGCGCGAGAAATCGATCACCGCGGCGCGCTCAGGGTTCTTGCCCAGGCTCGAGATCACCAGGTCGACCTTGCCGGTGGTGAGGAACGGGATGCGGTTGGTGCTGTTGACCGGGGTCAGGGCCAGCTTGACGCCAAGCTTGTCGGCCAGCAGTTGCGCGGTGTCGATGTCCAGGCCGCGAGGCTTGAGGTCCGGGCCGACCGAACCGAACGGCGGGAAGTCCTGGGGCACGGCCACCTTGAGCACGCCGCGTGCGGTGATGTCAGCCAGCGCGTCGGCCTGGGCCAGGGGCATTGCCAGAGGGGTGGCGCAGAACAGGGTGGCCAGGAACAGGGAGCGGAACGTCTTCATCGAAAGGCCTCGCAGGAGTCCGGAAAGGGGCTGCGGTGCCAGTGCACGGGCCATGCCAGTCTTGGGCAAAACACCTGCGAGCGGCGTGGTGCAAGGCGCCGATCAGGTCTTACTGGTCTGAACAGTTGTGACCTCGAAGCATCCCGTGCCCCGCTTTCGCGCAACGGCCGCAGGGCCTGCGCCAGGACGAGGCAAGGCTTGCCACGCCGTGCCGATTGCCCGTAAAAGGGAGGCCATCGCCCTCAGACCGGTCTGAACAGCATGCTCGCCACCGCCACGCGCCCCGTCCCGGAAATCGCCCTGCAGGCCATCCGCCAACTGATCGAGCAGGACGGCTACCAGCCTGGCGACGCCCTGCCTTCGCAGCGCGACCTGGCCGAACGCCTGGGCGTGAGCCGGGCGTCGCTGCGCGAGGCCTTGTCGTCGCTCAGCGCCCTGGGACTGGTCAGCGTGCAACCGGGCAAGGGCGTGTTCGTCCAGGCTCCGGCCACCGGCCAGCCATCGCCAGGCGGCTTCGCGTGGCCCTATGCCGAACAGGTCTCGGCCGCCGACACCTTCCAGCTGCGCTACGCCCTGGAAGGCTTCGCCGCCGGCCAGGCGGCCCTGGCGTTGACCGCCGATGACCTGGACGCGTTGCAGGCCAACGTCGAGGCAATGGCCGTGGAGTTGCGCGCCGGGCGCTTCGAGGCCGCCGCACGCCTGGACTTCGCCTTCCACCGGCAACTGCTGCAGGCCAGCGGCAACCGCGCGATGCTGCAGGTGATCACCGCCAGCCAGGACATTTTCCTGGAAAGCCAGAAACTGCCGTTCATCCGCCCCGAGCGGGCCATGGAAACCTGGCAGGAGCACCGCAAGATCCTCCGCGCCCTCGCCCGCCGCTCCCAGGCCGGCGCACAACGGGCAATGCAGGAGCACATCCGCAACGCCGCGGCGCGCACCGGGGTGGTGTTCGCCGGTTGAGCGGGCTCAGGCCTTGATGTAGCGCATCACCGCCTCGCAGATCACCTGCTTTTGACGCTGCTTGACCGGCTCGTCGGCCAGGTCGATCTGGAAGATGTCGCCGAAGGTGTGGCGGTTCGATACCCGATAGAAGCAGAACGAGCTCATCAGCATGTGCAGGTCGATCACCTCGATCCCCGGGCGGAACACGCCCTGCTCCACGCCACGGGCGAGAATCTTGCCCAGTGCGTCGAGCACCATGCTGCTCATCTCGCGGATCACCGGCGACTGCTTGACGTACTCGCCATAGTGGATGTTCTCGGTGCAGACGATGCGCACGAAGTCGACGTTGTCGGCATGGTGGTCGAAGGTGAACTCCACCAGGCGCTGGATCGCCTGTTCAGGCGACAGCGAGTCGAGGTCCAGGCTGTGCTCGGTCTTGCGGATGTCGCCGTAGAGCTTGACCAGGCATTCGACGTAGAGCTGCTCCTTGCTGCCGAAGTAGTAGTAGATCATGCGCTTGGAGGTGGCGGTACGCTCGGCGATGGCGTCGACCCGGGCACCGGCCAGGCCCTGCTGGACAAACTCGGTGATGGCGGCCTGGAGAATGTTCTCGCGGGTCTTTTCCGGGTTGTTCTTGCGCGATCTGCGCAGCCCTTCGACTTCAGGCTTTGCTACCGAATCACTCATACCGACTCACAGGCTCGTTATAGGAATCCGGACGATTATCCGTGAGCCGGGCGGTGCAGGGAAGCGTGGTGTTGTGAGCGGCTGCCGCCCCGCGATGGGACCCTGATTTACAACACCGCCGTGCGTGCCGCCCCGCTGCGCGCCTTGGCCATCGCCGCCAGGCGCACCGCGACGTTGGCCGCGCCATAGCCGGCGTAACCGCCCTTGCGCTGCAGGACCTCGAAGAAGAAGCGCCCTTCGAACGGCTCGGTGTACACATGGAACAGCTCGCCGCCCTGGGCATCGCGGTCGTACAGCACGTTGTAGTACGCCAGCTCGCTGAGGAACTCGTCATCGAACTCGAAGCGCGCCGCCAGGTCGTCGTAGTAGTTCAGCGGGATCTCCAGCAACGGCACACCGGCCTCCTTGGCCCGGGCCACCTCAGCGAAGATGTCGTCGCAGTCGAAGGCGACATGGTGCACGCCCGAGCCGCGATAGCTGTCCAGGGCATGGGCGATGGCGGTGTTGCGGTTCTCCGAGATGTTCAACGGCAGCCGCAGGCTGGCGCAGTGACTGCGCAGGGCACGGCTCTTGACCAGGCCATAGGGGTCAGGCAGCACCACCTCGTCGTCGGCGGTGAAATCGAACAGGCTCTTGTAGAACAGCACCCAGCTGTCCAGCGCCTCGGCCGGCAGCGCCAGGGCCATGTGGTCGATGCGCTTGAGTCCGCCGCTGGCCCGGGCGTTCTGATCCAGGTGGAAATCGATGTCGTAAAGGCTCGGGCCGTCGGCGTCCGGCTCCACCAGGTACAGCAGGCTGCCGTCGGGCGCGCGCACCGCCGGGATCTCTCGCTCGTTGGGACCGACCAGGCCACGGAACGGCTGGCCACGGTAGGCGGTGGCGCGCCGCAGCGCGGCCTGGCCGTCATTCACCCGCAGCGCCGTGGCGCACAACGACGGGCCATGGGCCTCGAAAAAGTTGTGGGCGAACGAGTAAGGTTCGGCGTTGAGCACGATGTTGATATCGCCCTGGCACAGCAGGCGCACCGCCTTGCTGCGATGTTCGCCGGCCTCGGCGAAGCCCAGGCGCTTGAGCCACCCACCCAGGCGCGCGCCGACCGCCTCGTCGACGGCGAACTCGATGAACTCCACGCCGTCGTAACGGCTTGCGCCAGGCGGCGCGAACAGCACGCCGGGCTCGACGGCGCGGGCCTCACGCTCCAGCTCAACGCGGGTCTTTTCTTCGAGGTACAGCAGCGAGCGCAAGCCGTCGGCGGCGTTCTGCCGGGGCGGTGCCGCGCGGAAACCGTCGTTGAAGACCTCCAGCGATAGCGGACCGCGGTAGCCGGTGGCCAGGATCGGCGCGAGAAAACCCGCCAGGTCCATCTCGCCCTGCCCCGGGAAGCAACGGAAATGCCGGCTCCACTCCAGCACGTCCATTGCCAGGATCGGCGCGTCGGCCATTTGCACGAAGAAGATCTTCTCGCCGGGGATATCGCGAATGCCGCTGGGGTCGCCCTTGATCGACAGGGTGTGGAAGCTGTCGAGGATCACCCCCAGCGCCGGGTGGTCCGCCTGGCGCACCAGGCTCCATACCTGCTGCCAGGTGTTGACGTGGCGGCCCCAGGCCAGGGCCTCGTAGCCGATGCGCAGGCCGCGGGCGCCGGCATGCTCGGCGAGCAGGCGCAGGTCGTCCACCAGCAGTTGTTCGTCGCCCAGCGCGTCAGGCTGGACGTTGCTGCACACCAGCACCAGGTCGGTGCCCAGCTCCTGCATCAGGTCGAACTTGCGCTCGGCGCGGTCGAGGTTCTTGTGCAGACGGTCACGAGGACAGCCCTCGAAGTCGCGAAACGGCTGGAACAAGGTGATCGCCAACCCCAGGTCCGTGCACAGCTGGCGGATCTCGCGGGGGCTGCCGGCGTAGTACAGCAGGTCGTTCTCGAAGATCTCGACGCCGTCAAACCCTGCGGCGGCGATGGCTTCGAGTTTTTCCGGCAAAGTGCCGCTCAAGGAAACGGTGGCGATCGAACGGTGCATGGCGGATGTTCCTTGTTATTGAAAGAGGCGGCTGGTCAGGCCCTGGCACGATCGATTATTCGCAGGTAAAGTCGCCCCGGCAACGAGCTTTGTACGAAACAGTTAGTTTTTGTTCGATTATCGAACAAAACCCGTTCCGGCGAATTGATTCACCCACCCCCGTGAACAACCATGAACACCAGTCGCAGGCCCGTCGGCCCTTCTCGCTGCCACGCCGCTCGTTCGGCGGGCCCTGCGCTGCAACGCCCAACGTCACCACATAATAAGTTCAAGAAAACGGGTACCGACCTATGCACACCTTGCTCGCCCTGCGATCCGCACCGCCGCGTTCGTCTTCTCCCTACAGCCCCGTTGCCGTGCCCTGCGCGCGCTGACCATCCGGCCCCCTGACAAGAACAACGGAGACAACATGGCCCGCTCAAGCTCCCAAGCCAAGAAAGCCACCGCCAGCGGATGGATCGGCTCTGCCCTCGAGTACTACGACTTCTTCATCTACGCCCAGGCCGCGGCGCTGATCTTCCCGCAGATCTTCTTCCCCTCCACCGACCCGAAGATGGCCATCATTGCCTCGCTGGCCACCTACGGCGTGGGTTACCTGGCACGCCCGCTCGGCGCCTGCGTGCTCGGCCACTGGGGCGACACTCGCGGGCGCAAGAACGTGCTGCTGCTGTGCATGTTCCTGATGGGCCTGTCGACCATGGCCGTCGGCCTGCTGCCCACCTACCACGACATCGGCCTGCTGGCCCCGGCGCTGCTGGTGGTGCTGCGCCTGATCCAGGGCTTCGCCGTGGCCGGCGAGATCTCCGGGGCCAGCTCGATGATCATGGAGCACGCGCCGTTCGGCCGCCGCGGCTACTACGCCAGCTACACCCTGCAAGGCGTGCAGGCCGGCCAGGTGATGGCGGCGGCGGTGTTCCTGCCGCTGGCCTACTTCATGCCCAGCGAGGCCTTCAACGAGTGGGGCTGGCGCATCCCGTTCCTGATGAGCGCGGTGGTGCTGATCGCCGGCTTCATCATCCGCAAGGAGGTGCACGAGACCCCGGCCTTCGTCCAGGAGGAGAAACTGGACAAGGTCGCCAAGTCGCCGATCGGCGAAGCCTTCCGCCACAGCTGGAAGCACATGGTGCTGGTGATGTTCATGGCGCTGATGAACGTGATTCCGGTGGTTGCCACCATCTTCGGCGCGGCCTACGCGGTGCAGCCGGCCTACGGCATCGGTTTCGACAAGAGCGTGTACCTGTGGATCCCGGTGGTGGGCAATATCGTCGCGGTGCTGGTGATCCCCTTCGTCGGCAACCTGTCCGACCGCATCGGCCGCCGCCCGACCATGATCGCCGGCTGCCTGGGCTCGGGCCTGCTGGCCTTCGTCTACCTGTACGCGATCAGCATCCAGAATGTGCCGCTGGCCTTCGCCGCCTCGATCCTCATGTGGGGCATGGTCTACCAGGGCTACAACGCAGTGTTCCCAAGCTTCTACCCGGAGCTGTTCCACACCCGCTACCGCGTCTCGGCCATGGCCATCGCGCAGAACATCGGCACCATGATCACCGCCATGCTGCCGGCGCTGTTCGCCGCCGTGGCGCCTCCGGGCTCGGAGCATATCTGGCTGGTGGTCGGCGGCCTGGCGTTCCTGGTCACCTGCGTATGCGCATTCGCCGCCTACCTGGCGCCGGAGACCCATCGCCTGGCCATGGAAGACCTGGGCAACCCGCAGGCAAGGCCAATGGAGCGGGAGGCTTATGAAGCCAGTCGCAAAGGCAGCCTGAAAGCGTTCGGCCATTGAGGCCAACGCCCCACGGCTTTGAGTTCAGGCCCGCTGAAAAAAAGACGCCTCGTTCGAGGCGTCAATACATTCACCTGTAACCAAAGGAGCACAGGGGCTTCAAGGTGAATAGGGGTTGATCAGAGAATCGACAGCGGGTACTCGACGATCACCCGCACCTCGTCCAGGTCCGACTCAAAGGCCGTGGCCCGGGTGGTGGCCTGACGCACGCGCAGCGACAGGTCCTTGGCCGCGCCGGTCTGCACCACGTACTTGACCTCGATGTCGCGCTCCCAGCGCTTCTGGTCGGTAAGCGGATCGCCGTTGTCGTCGCGGCGCATGTAGTAGGCGTTGGCGTGGCTGTAGTCGGCGTCGCTGCCCCGGCCATAGCGGGTCATGAACGACAGCCCCGGCACGCCGTAGGCGGCCATGTTCAGGTCGTAGCGCAGCATCCACGAGCGCTCCTTGGGCGAGTTGAAGTCGCTGTACTGGATGGAGTTGTCGAGGAAGATCGAGTCGGACTGGCGCAGGTAGTCGAAATCGTCGTCGCCGTTGTTGCGCTGGTGGGTCAGCGCCACGGTGTGGGCGCCGTAGCGTACGCCGAACCTGGCGCTCCAGATGTCGTTGTCGAACTGCCCCAGGCGCTGACGCCCCTCGTCCTTGGCGTTGTAGAAATTGAATCCGCCGATCAACGCCAGCTCGTCCGACAGCGGCCAGGTCACGCTGGTGCCGGCGTAGTACTGGTTCCATACATCCTTGAGACGGCTGCCGAACAGGCTCACGCTGACGTTTTCGTTGATCGCGTAGTCGCCACCGCCATAGGCGATCCATGGCGAGTCCACCGGGCCGCCGTAGAAGGTCACGAAGTTCTCGCGCAGGTCGCTGGACACCGGCTGGCTCATGGCGTGCAGGCGCCCGGCCTGCAGCGTCAGGCCTTGCAGGCTGGTGTTCTCCAGGGTCACCCCGCGAAAGCTTTCCGGCAGCAGCCGCGAGTCGCCAGCGGCGACCACCGGGTTGACCGGGAACACATCGCCCACCCGCAGCACGGTGTCGAACAGGCGCACCTTGGCCGCGCCGCCGACCTTGCTGCATTCGTCGCGGGCCTGGCCATCACGGTCCACCGGCAGCACGTCGAACGAGCTGCGCCCGCCGTTGCGCCCGCCACCGGTGTCGAGCTTGAGACCGAGCATGGCGAAGGCATCCACGCCGACGCCCAGCGTGCCCTGGGTGAAGCCGGATTCGAAGCGGGTGATGATGGCGTGGGCCCAGGCTTCGGAGTAGCCGTTGTCACTGGCCTTGCCGGGGTTGTAGGTGGGGGCGTAACCGTCGCGATGGTCACGATTGAAGTAGTAATTGCGGTTGAGCACGCTCAGGCGGCTGCCCTCGATGAACCCTTCCTGCTGTGCTTGCGCGGCCGAGGCCACCGGGCCAAAGCCGGCCAGGGCCAGCAGGGCGGCCAGGGAAAGTGTTGGATTGCTTGTCATCCGTTGCTCCTTCGATTGCGGCTGTTCTTGTTCTCGGGCCTTGGCGCTGGAGCGTCCCTGGTCTGGCCAGGTGCATGCGCGCCCAGCCCCGTTGGCCGAGCCTGATGCTCGCCGCCGGCGGATAACGGGAAGGTGATGGGAGGATTACAATCGTGTCATTCACGGCCGCGGGATCGGCATCCACGGCCACCTTTCATATCTGTAACCCGGGCGTCATGCCGCTGTCGGCTGCCCGTCGCTAGCGTGGACTGCGAAACGAACCTTTCGGAGACACGCACATGCTACGACCGCCCCTGATCGCCGCCCTGCTGGCGCTTTCCCTTTCGGCCCAGGCCACGGGCTTTTCCAGGCAAGACAACGAGCAGCTGCTCGAGGACCATCAGCAGGCCGTGGCGGCCTACGCGGCGCAACGCGCCAAGCCGATGCCGGAGATCGTCGACTATCGCTATGGCATGAAGCTCGACGTTGCCCGCCTGGTGCGCCAGTCGGGCGACCCGCGCACCTGCGAGGTGGTGCCCCGGCTGATGACCTTCGAGGACAGCCAGGGCACCCTGCGCACCGTGCGCTACTCGGTGCAGTCGCAATGCATCAACAACAAGTAGCTCAGCCGCGCAGCCCGTCCACCAGTTGCAGGCTGTTGCGCCCGCCACGCTTGGAGGCGTACAGCAGCACGTCACCCTGCTCGATCAGGGCCGCCAGGCTGGCCGGTGGCCGGTCGAACAGGTTGGCGCCGATGCTCAGGGTCACCGCCTCCGGGGTGCGGAACGACTGTTCGGCCGTGGCCTGGAACTGCCGGCGCAAGGCATCGGCCAGCTGCTCGATGGCCTGGCGCGAAGCATCACCCAGCAGGATGACGAACTCGTCACCGCCGAGGCGCGCGGCGATCGCCCGCTCCGGCAGCAACGCCCGGATCATCTCGCTCAAGGCCACCAGCAGGCGGTCGCCGGCGGCATGGCCGTGCAGGTCGTTGACCAACTTGAAGTGGTCGATGTCGATCAGCAGCAAGGCGCCCGGACGTTGCGCCGAGACCTCCTTGAGCAGGTTCGCCGCCCGTACCTCCAGGGCGCGACGGTTGTACAGCGCGGTCAACGGATCACGCGCGGCCAGGCGCTCGATGCGCTCTTCGCGGCGGTAACGCACGGTGCCGGTCATCGACAGGGCGATCAGCATGATCGCCATGGCGCCCTCCAGCAGCGACGCCTGGATGATCTGCCCACGGAACGCCGTGAGGTCGATCAGTGTCCCTGGCAGCAGCGCCGGCAAGGTCTTGGCCAGGTAGAACAGGCCGTGCAGCAGCAGGATATAGCGCAACTGGACCGCCCCCACGCTGAGGGACTTGCCGTGCGGGCGCAGCAACGCGCTGGCGTACAGGGTAAAGCCGGCGACCAGCAGCGAGTTGAGCACCAGGAAAGTCTTCGACCACAGCGGCCATTGCGGCAGCAGCAGCAGGCTCGCCCAGAGCAGCGGCGCCAGGTAGCAGGCCCGTGACAGGCGCGTCTCGGTGAAGCGCGAAACCCCCAGCAAAAACAACCAGTGGGCGGCGACCAGCATGCCATTGGCGAACCAGATGCCGATGAACAGATAGCCGCTGCCGCGCAGCAATGCAAGCGAGGAGCCGACGCTGATGGTGGCGAAGCTGGCGCTCCAGCACAGCAAGGAAGACTCACGTACGCTGATCCACTCCACCGCCAGGTACAAGGCGGCGACTGCGGCCAGGGCGATGGAGAGGGTCAGCAGGGTGCAAGCGTCGAACGCCATGGGTGGGTGTGGCCTGTGAATTACCGTTCAGAGCGCTGATTGTATGCGCTGGCCGGCATTTGCACAGGCACATTTGATATCCAAATGATGGCATTCTGACGGACGATCCATCCGCCCGCGCTATTGCCCGGAAAGGAAGCTCACCAATTGCCGCCCATGGGAGCTCAGCGTCTCCCAACCACGGATGCAGATGCGCAGCTCCAGGGTCGCCCAGCGCTCCTCCAAAGCCACCCGGCGTACCGCCAGTTCCTGTTCGGCGCGCACTGCGGCGGTCTCGGGCAGCATGGCGATGCCGGCGTGCTGGGCCACCAGTTGGGCGATGGCTTCAAAGCTGGGGGCACGCACCCGCACCTTCAGCGGCATGGCCAGGTTCATCGCCAGTTCCTCGACAAAACGCTGCATGGCGCGCTCGGCCGGCAGGCAGACGAAGGGAAAACCCAAGGCATCCGCGAGACGCAGCTGGCCGCGGCCGGACAACGGGTGATCGACCGGCACCAGCAACACCAGGCGTTCGGTGCGAAACGGCAGCGACACCAGGCCGTCATTGACCAGGTTGCCGTCGTACACGCCGATCTCGCACTCCCCGGCCAGCACCACGCGCAGCACATCGATGCTCTTGTGCTCGACCAGTTGCAGGTCCACCTCCGGGTAGTCGGCCAGGAACGGCCCGAGCACCGCCGGCAGCAAGGTGCTGTTGGTCACCGTGGAGGCCGCCAGGTGCAGGGTGATGCGCCGCTGGCCGGCAAGTTCGTTGAGGGTGTCGTGCAGCTTCTGCGCCTCGCCCAACACGCCGCGCGCCGACTCCAGCACCAGGCGCCCGGCAGGCGTCAGCTGCATGCCGTCGGCCTTGCGCAGGAACAGGGTCAAGCCACAGCGCGCCTCGAACAGGCGCAGCCGGGTGCTGGCGGCCGATACCGCCACCGGGAAGGTCGCCGCCGCCTTGCTCAGGCTGCCGGTCGCGGCAATGGCCGCGAGCAGGCGCAGGTCCGCGAGGTCGAAGTGCATCAAGGCTTCTCCAAATCAGAACGCCATGTTCGAAAAAAAGCGATTCTAGCCTGCCTGTGTTCTGCGCAGAATAAGCCACGCCCCCTAGCCGTCACGGACCTGTCATGACCCGCCTGCCCGCCCCGCTCCACCGCGCCCTCGCCAACGGCAGCCTGTATGCCGTGCTCGCGGCCCTGGGTTTCAGCTTCAAGGCCATCTTCGTCAAGCTCGCCTATGCCGCAGGCCCGGTGGACGCCATCAGCCTGCTGGCGCTGCGCATGGCCTTGTCGCTGCCGCTGTTCGCCTGGCTGGTGTGGGCCAGTCGTGGCCAGGGCGGTGCGCCGCTGAGCGCCGGCGATGGCCTGCGGGTTGCCCTGCTTGGCCTGTTCGGCTACTACCTGGCCAGCCTGTTCGACTTCTATGGGTTGCAGTTCATCAGCGCCGGCCTGGAGCGCCTGATCCTGTTCACCTACCCGACCCTGGTGCTGGTGATCCAGGCCGTCGTCCAACGCGAACGCCCCACCCTGCGCACGCTGGCGGCCATGGGCCTGTGCTACCTGGGGCTGGGCATCGCCTTCGTGCATGACATCGCCAGCGCGGGCACCGGCAACCAGGTGCTGGTCGGCTCGCTGTGGGTGTTCGCCAGCGCGGTGACCTATGCCCTGTACTATTCCGGCACCGGGATGATGCTCAAGCGCATGAACTCGATGCGCCTGGCCGGCCTGTGCGGCAGCGCCTCGTCGTTGATGGTGCTGGCCCATTACCTGCTGGTGGCGGATGTCGCGCCGTTGCTGCAACAGCCCAGCGCGGTGTGGCTCAACGCGGCGCTGATGGCGTTGTTCTCCACGGTGCTGCCGATCTACTGGGTGGCCCTGGCGATCCAGCGCATGGGGCCCACGCACACGGCCGCGGTGGGCAACCTGGGGCCGGTGCTGACCATGCTGGCCTCGTGGCTGATCCTCAGCGAGGCGGTTTCGCTGTACCAGGTGGCCGGGCTGGTGCTGGTGCTGTTCGGCGTGTCGCGGCTCAAGCCTGCGAAGAAACCCGAGGCCCAGGCCGCAGCCCCTGCACGGTCCGTGTAGGAGCGCCCTTTCGCGACACAAGGCCGCTCCCACGAAGCGCATGTCGCGCTTGTGGCTATTGGCGAATCCATGGCATAGAAGCAGTCAACCCGCATTGCGCCCCCCTGGAGATTCCCCATGAGCAAGCCCTACGTTCCGCCCAAGGTCTGGACCTTCGAGGCGCCCTCCGGCGGCCAGTTCGCCAGCATCAACCGTCCGGTGGCCGGCCCCACCCACGACAAGCCGCTGCCCACCGGCGCGCACCCGCTGCAGCTGTACTCACTGGCCACGCCCAACGGCGTCAAGGTCACCATTCTCCTGGAAGAACTGCTGGCCCTCGGCCACAGCGATGCCGAATACGACGCCTGGCTGATCCGCATCGGCGAGGGCGACCAGTTCGGCAGCGGCTTCGTGCAGGTCAATCCCAACTCGAAGATCCCCGCCCTGCTCGACCGCAGCGTCGAACCGCCGGTGCGGGTGTTCGAGTCCGGTTCGATCCTGCTGTACCTGGCGGAAAAGTTCGGCGCCTTCCTGCCCAAGGACCTGGCCGCGCGCACCGAAAGCCTCAACTGGCTGTTTTGGCAGATGGGCTCGGCGCCTTACCTGGGCGGCGGTTTCGGCCACTTCTACGTCTACGCGCCGGAAAAGTTCGAGTACGCCATCAACCGCTTCACCATGGAAGCCAAGCGCCAGCTCGATGTGCTCGACCGTCGCCTGGGCGAAAGCGCCTACCTGGGCGGCGACGCCTACAGCATCGCCGACATCGCCGTGTGGCCCTGGTACGGCCAGCTGGTGCGCGGCAACCTGTACGGCGCGGCCGAGTTCCTCGCGGTGCACGAGTACCCGAACGTGCAGCGCTGGGCCGAAGCCATCGCCCAACGCCCGGCGGTGCAGCGCGGCACCCGCGTCAACCGCACCTGGGGCGAGGAAGCCAGCCAGGTGGCGGAGCGCCACGCGGCCAGCGACCTGGAGTGATCCTGCCACCCCACACACCGCGACGCGAGCACCTCATCCGTGTTGTCTATGCCTCGAGGGGCATAGGCAACCGCGCACACCGCCCCGCCGTTCGATTGCCTGGCTGCAACCAACCATTTCCCCGCTGCATGCCTGCGCCCAGCAGGACCTTCTTGCTACACTCGCCGCCATGATTTTTCCACCTGCACAACTGTGGTGACAGCATGATCGAGGTAACCGAGGTTTCCATTGCCGAGCTGCGCGACGCGCTCGAGTCCGGGCGCACGACCGCCGTCGAGTTGGTCAAGGCCTACCTGGCGCGCATCGACGCCTACGATGGCAAGGACACCGCCACCGCACTCAATGCCGTGGTCGTGCGCAACCCTGACGCGCTCAAGGAGGCCGAAGCCTCCGACGCCCGCCGTGCCCGCGGCGAGACCCTCGGCCCGCTGGACGGCATTCCCTACACTGCCAAGGACAGCTACCTGGTCAAGGGCCTGACCGCCGCCTCCGGCAGCCCGGCGTTCAAGGACCTGGTCGCCCAGCGCGATGCCTTCACCGTCGAGCGCCTGCGCGCCGGCGGCGCCATCTGCCTGGGCAAGACCAACATGCCGCCGATGGCCAACGGCGGCATGCAGCGCGGCGTCTATGGCCGCGCCGAAAGCCCGTACAACGCCGCCTACCTGACCGCGCCCTTCGCCTCCGGCTCGTCCAACGGCGCCGGCACCGCCACCGCCGCCAGCTACAGCGCCTTCGGCCTGGCCGAGGAAACCTGGTCCAGTGGCCGTGGCCCGGCCTCGAACAACGGCCTGTGCGCCTACACCCCGTCGCGCGGGGTGATCTCGGTGCGCGGCAACTGGCCGCTGACACCGACCATGGACGTGGTCGTGCCCTATGCCAGGACCATGGCCGACCTGCTGGAAATCCTCGACGTGGTGGTGGCCGACGACAGCGACACCCGCGGCGACCTGTGGCGCCTGCAGCCATGGGTGCCGATTCCGGCCGCCTCGAGCGTGCGCCCCCGCTCGTACCTGGACCTGGCCGTAGGCGCCGAGTCGCTCAAAGGCAAGCGCTTCGCCGTGCCACGCATGTACATCAACGCCGACCCCGACGCAGGCACCTCGGAAAAACCCGGCATCGGCGGCCCGACCGGCCAGCGCATCAACACCCGCGCCAGCGTGATCGAACTGTGGCAGCAGGCGCGCCAGGCCCTGGAAGCGGCCGGCGCCGAAGTGGTCGAGACCGACTTCCCGCTGGTGTCCAACTGCGAGGGCGATCGCCCGGGCGCGCCGACCGTGTTCACCCGCGGCATCGTCAGCAAGGAGTTCCTCCATGACGAACTGTGGGAACTGTCCGGCTGGGCCTTCGACGATTTCCTGCGCGCCAACGACGATCCCAAGCTCAACCGCCTGGCCGATGTCGACGGCCCGCAGATCTTCCCCCACGACCCGGGCACCCTGCCCAACCGTGAGGACGACCTGGCCGCCGGCATGGACGAATACGTCAACATGGCCAAGCGCGGCCTGAAGACCTGGGACCAGATCGCCACCGTGCCCGATGGCCTGCGCGGCCTGGAAGCCACCCGCAAGCTCGACCTGGAAGACTGGATGGACGCCCAGGGCCTGGACGCGGTGCTGTTCCCCACCGTGGCCGATGTCGGCCCGGCGGACGCCGATGTGAACCCGGAGTCGGCGGACATCGCCTGGAGCAACGGCATCTGGGTGGCCAACGGCAACCTGGCGATCCGTCACCTGGGCGTACCGACCGTGACCGTGCCGATGGGCGTGATGGCCGATATCGGCATGCCGGTGGGGCTGACCTTCGCCGGCAAGGCCTACAGTGACAACGATCTGTTGAAATTCGCTGCTGCCTTCGAGTCGACCGGCTCGCGCCGCATGATCCCGCCGCGTACGCCAAAGCTGGGCTGATTCGCCTGACAACGGGGCCAACTTGCTCCTGCAGCCCGCAGGAGCGGGTTGGCCCCGTTTTCATGTGGGCCAAACAACTGCACTCGCCAGATTCAACTTTTTGTGTAAAATTCAACACATTGTTGAGTCAGGCCCCTTCCCATGCCCTCTCCTACCACCCAGCTAGAACGTCAGCTTACCCTGACTGTTCTCCAGGCCACCCTGCAGGCCTTGGGCAGTGTCGTCCCACGCAACGTCGAGATCCTCCTGCACGACCTCGAACACCCGGAGCACTCGGTGGTGGCGATCGTCAACGGCCATCTTTCCGGTCGCCGGGTCGGCAGCCCGATTCTCGCCGCCCCCGAGCAGGACCAGGGCTTCAAGGCGTTGATGCAGGCTTCGGCCGACCAGCAAGGCTGCGCGCCGGTGGTGCTGCCCGACTACCCCACCACCCTCAAGGGCCGCAGCCTGCGCAGCGCCACGGCAATCTTCCGCGACCGCGACGGCCTGCCCTTCGCCAGCCTGTGCGTGAACACCGACGTCACCGGCCTGGAGGCCGCCATGGCCTTTCTCCAGCACTTCCAGCCACTGGGCGCAGCACCGGCGCCGGCCGACGAGGCGGCCGACATGACCGCGCTGATGGCCGGGATCATCCAGGATGCGCTGCAACGCAGCGGCCAGGGGCGGATGAACAAACAGGCCAAGGTCGAGGCCGTGCGCCTCATGCAAGAGCGCGGCCTGTTCATCGTCAAGGGTGGCGTGGAGAAAGCCGCCGAAGCACTCGGCGTGACCCGCTACACCGTCTACAACTACCTGGAGCAGCTGCGCGGCGAGCCCGCCACGGCTGCCCGCGACTGAACCCCGGAGCCCATCATGCCGCTGCACATTCCTACCCCGCTGATCGAATCCCGCCCGCTGTCCCTGAGCGCCGGCCGCCCGGTGTGGCTCAAGCTCGAAGCCCTGCAACCGTGCGGCTCGTTCAAGCTGCGCGGCGTCGGCCATGCCTGCGAGGTCCACCATGCCCGGGGTGCCCGGCATTTCGTCTCGTCGTCCGGCGGCAATGCCGGCCTGGCGGTGGCCTATGCCGGCCGCAAGCTCGGGGTGCCGGTGACCGTGGTGGTGCCCGAGACCACTACCGAACGGGCCAGGGAACTGCTGCGCCTGGAGGACGCCGGTGTGGTCGTGCGCGGCAGTTCCTGGCAGGAAGCCAATGAGCACGCCCAGACCCTGGTCGGCGCGGACGACGCCTTCATCCATCCGTTCGACGATCCGCTGCTGTGGACCGGCCACGCCAGCATGATCGACGAGGTCGCCGCCGCTGGCTTCAAGCCTGACGCGGTGGTGCTTTCGGTCGGCGGCGGCGGCCTGCTCCGCGGCGTGGTCGAGGGCTTGCAGCGCAACGGCTGGCAGGATGTGCCGGTGCTGGCGGTGGAGACCGATGGCGCAGCGTCGCTGCACGCCGCCATCGCCGCCGGGCACACCGTGGAACTGCCGCGCATCGCCTCGGTGGCCACTTCGCTGGGCGCCAAACGGGTCGCCGAGCAGGCGCTGGCCTGCACCCGCCAGCACCCGGTGCGCAGCCACCTGGTCAGTGACCGTGAAGCCCTCGACGCCTGCGAGCGGCTGCTGCGTGATCATCGCCTGCTGGTGGAACCGGCCTGCGGCGCCGCGCTGGCCCTGCTCGAACAACCCGAGGCCGTGGCCGCCTACGGCAATGTGCTGGTGATCGTCTGCGGCGGCGCCACCGCCACGCTGGAACAGATCCGCGCCTGGCGAGCGGCCTGCTGATTCAGCTGGCATAGCTGAAACCGCGCAGCTGTCGGCAAACACGCTATCGCTATCTTCCGCTTCGGCATGGAGCCCGGCAGCTCGGGGCAGGTCAGGCCCACCCGCGCCTCCACCCAGGCCCAGGCCGACCTGCTGCTGCGCAGCCTGCGCCCGGCGCCATGGCCACCGGGCAGGATCGCCTGATCGCTATATTCATACAGATACAGCGAAACCTGAATGGTGTTTACTCCGCCACCACCGCCTGCAAACGCGCCCACAACTGCTGCACATGTTCACGCTCGGTCGGCAACGCCCCCACCGACACCCGCACCATCCAGCGCCCGTCCAGTGTCGCCGGGGTCACGTAGGCGTCACCCGAGGCGTTGAGGCGCTCGGCCCAGCCGCGGGTGTGGGCATCCAGCGCCTCGCCCTCGAGGCCCGCCGGGCGATGGCGGATGCACAGGGTCTGCAATTGCACCGGCGCCAGCACTTCCCATTGCGGTGCCGACTCGATCTGGGCGGCCAGCCAGCGGGCGTTTTCCAGGTCGCGGCGCAGGCGTTGCTGCAGGGCCTCGATCCCTTCGCTGCGCAGCATGAACCACAGTTTCAGCGCGCGGAACCGACGCCCCAGGGGGATGCCCCAGTCGCGCAGGTTCTTCACCTCGCCATCGACCGCCGACTGCAGGTAGCTGGGGTTGGTGCTCATCACCCGGATCAGGTGCTGCGGATCGCGCACGTAGTAGATCGAGCAGTCGAAGGCCACGCCCAGCCACTTGTGGGCGTTGACCACCACCGAATCGGCTAGCTCGATGCCGTCCCACATCCAGCGGCACTCCGGGAGGATCATCGCCGAACCGGCCATGGCCGAGTCCACGTGCAGCCACAGCTGGTTGGCCTGGGCGATCTCGCCGATCGGGCGCAGCGGGTCCAGCGCGGTGGTGGTGGTGGTGCCGGTGGTGGCGACCACGGCACAGGGCTGGTTGCCGGCGGCCAGGTCCTGCTCGATGGCCTCGCGCAGCGCTTCAGGACGCATGGCGTAGCGGGCGTCGGTGGGGATCAGGCGGATGTTGTCGCGGCCAAAGCCGGCCAACAGCGCGGCCTTGTCCACCGAGCTGTGGGCATGGGCGCTGACATAGACGATCAACGGCCGGGCCTGGGCCTGCAGGCCGCCATGCACCTGGGCGTGGTCGGTGGCGCGCTCGCGGGCGCTGATCAGCGCCACCAGGGTGCTGGTCGAGGCGGTGTCCTGGATCACCCCGCTCCACTGCCCGCTCAGACCCAGCAACTGGCGCAGCCAGTCGAGGGTGGTTTCCTCCAGCTCGCTCAGGGCCGGACTGGACTGCCACGACAGGCCGAGCACGCCCAGGCCGGTGCTGAGGAAGTCGCCGAGCACCGACGACAGGGTGCCGTTGGAGGGGAAGTAACCGTAGAAGTCCGGGTGCTGCCAGTGGGACAGGCCGGGCATCACCAGCTTGTCGACGTCGGCGAGGATGGCTTCGAACGGCTCGCCCTTCTGCGGCGCGCCCTCGGGCAAGGCGGCCTTGAGGTAGCCCGGCTGGACCTGGGCCATGACCGGGCGCTCGCCGACGGTCTGGCGGTAGTCGGCGATCAGGTCGATCAGTTGGTGGCCGTACTGGCGGAATTGTTCGGGTGTCATGCGCGCGCTCCTGGGCGGTGTCCATTGCCCGCAGTCTAGGCGCCTGCCGGTTCGCGAATAACCCCGCTTCGCGCATAGCTGCTATGGCGAAGGCGCATGCCCGCCCTGCACGCCGAACTGCGACTGACGCCACACCTCGAACACCCGGTTGCGCAACCAGCGGTGCTCGGCCGAGGCCTGCAGGCGCTGGTGCCAGACCACCCAATAGCGCTGGGTGTGGTCGATGAAGCCCATCGGCCGCCAGCTCAGGCCATGCAGCCGCGCCAGTTGCCGGGCGATGTGCTCGGGCACCGTGGCCAGGGCCTGGCCATTGCCGAGCACCTGGACCATCGCGCTGAAGAACGGCACCTCCAGGCTGATGCGCCGCTGCAGCCCCTGGGCGCGCAGATGACGGTCGATGAAGCTGTCCTTGTCGCCGCCCCCGGACACCCGCACGTGCTTGAAGGCCAGGTAGTCGTCCTGGCTCAGCTCGGCGCGGGCGTTCAGCGGATGGTCATGACGCATCAGGCACACCGCCCGGTCCTCGCCCAGCAGCCGACCGTGCAGGTTGGGCGGCGACTCGTCGAACAGCGTGGTGGCCAGGTCGATCTCGCCACTGGCAAGCAAGGCATACTGCCCGGCCTGCCAGGTGCGGTACTCCAGCGACACCCCCGGCGCCTCCTGCTCCAGCACCTTGACCAACTGCGGCAGCATGTGTTCGGCCACGTAGTCGGAGGCCGCCAGGCAGAAGCGCCGCTCGCAGCGCGCCGGGTCGAACGCTGCGGGCTGGCGCAAGGCGTTGAGCTCCTCCAGAACCTGGCGCAGCGGTTCGACCAGCGCCTCGGCGTGTTCGCTGAGCACGTAGCCACGACCCTGGCGCACCAGCAGCGGGTCGTCGAAGGCCTCGCGCAGGCTGGCCAGCTGGCGGCTCAGCGCCGATTGGCTGCAGCCCAGGCGCTCGGCGGCGTGGCTGAGGTTCTTCAGCTGCAGGAGGCAGTCGAGGGTGCGCAGGTGGGCGAGGCTGAGGGAGGCGAAGGTGGGGTGCATGGCACAGGTCCGGAAATGATCGCGGGGCAAGCCCGCTCCCACAGAACGTGCTGGGAGTGGGCTTGCCCCGCGAGGATGACGCGCGGATCAGTCGGTCAGGCCGACATAGACGTTCTGCACGTCTTCGTTCTCGTCGATCGCCTCGAGGAAGGCCTCGACCTCGGCCAGCGCTTCGGCGCTCAGGCCGGCGGCGCTCACCGGGTTCTTCGGGGTGTAGCCGATCTTCGCCGAGGTGACGGTGAAGCCATGCTCCGGCAGGGCCTTCTGCACGGCGTCCAGGTCGGTGGTGTCGGTGATGAACAGGGTCGAGCCCTCTTCCGCGCCGTCCTCGAAGTCCTGGGCACCGGCTTCGATGGCCGCCATTTCCGGATCGGCGTCACCTTCCGGGGTGGCCTCGATCAGGCCGACATGGTTGAAGTCCCAGGCCACCGAGCCGCTGGCGCCGAGCTGGCCCTTGCGGAACAGCACGCGGATCTGGGCCACGGTGCGGTTGATGTTGTCGGTCAGGCACTCGACGATCAGCGGCACCTGGTGCGGGGCGAAACCTTCATAGCTGACGGCATGGTACTGCACGGCCTCGCCGTCCAGGCCCGCGCCTTTCTTGATCGCGCGCTCCAGGGTCTCACGGGTCATCGAGGCTTTCTTGGCCTGGACGATGGCCAGGCGCAGGCGCGGGTTCATGTCCGGGTCGGCACCGGACTTGGCAGCGATCTGGATCTCCTTGGCCAGCTTGCCCATGATCTTGCCTTTGGCATTGGCCGCTGTTTCTCTATGTTTGGCTTTCCACTGTGCGCCCATATCGACTCTCTTTGTTTCCGCGGCCGGTTCAGGAAGCGACCGGCCTTAAAGTGGGGAGAGTTTATACGCCCTGCGCGCCGGGTTCGACAAGAAATCGCGTCGGCTTCAGCCCTTGTCCGCCTTCCCCGCCGCCGCCGCGAACTTCGCCAGGCGCACGTCCAGCCGGCGCGGGCGCACGCCACGGTCCTCGGCGCGTTCCTTGCGGCGGATGGCATTGCGCACCAGCAACGACCCCAGGTAGCGCACCGGCTCTGGCGGAAACCGCCCCAGCGGCCCCTTGACCAGCGGCGAGCGGGTCCAGGCGTTGTCCAGCCCCAGTGCCAGCGACGAGAGGATCTGCCCGCCCATGTGGCACGGCCCAACCCCGCTGCCGGAGTAGCCGAAGCCGTAGAACACGTTGCCCTGCCCATCGAGCCGACCGAAGAACGGCAGCCCGGTCACCGAACGGTCCGACGGCCCGTTCCAGCTCGCCGCCAGCGGCACCTCGGCCAGCGCCGGGAAGAACTCGGCCAGGCTTTCGCGCAGCAGCGGCTGGTACGGCGACGGCTGGTCGAACACCGGCAGCATGCGCCCGCCATAAGCAAAGGTGTTGCCGCCCTTGCCGAGCATCAGCCGGCCATCGGAAGTGTTGTGGTAGTAGTGCACGAAGATCCGCGAGTCGAGCACGCTGACGCCGCTGTCCAGGCCGATCCGGCGCAGCAGTTCGGGGCACGGCTCGGTGATCACCATGTCGCTGGAGACGATGGCCACGCTGCGCTCGAACTGCGGGAAGGCGCGCGCCATCCAGGCATTGAGGCCCAGCACCACGCGGTCGGCGCGGACGGTGCCGGCGCGGGTGCGCACCTGCACCGGCGCGCCGTGTTCCAGGCCGGTCATCGCCGTGCCCTCGTGGATGCGCACGCCGCGCTGCAAGGCCACCCGGCGCAGGCCGCGCACCAGCCGCCCCGGCTGCACCGTGGCCGCGGCCGGCGAATACCAGCCCTCCAGGTGTCGTTCGGAACCGGCCAGGCGCTGCACCTGTTCCAGCGCCAGGCGCTGGAACGAGTTGATGCCCTGCTGTTCCAGCGCGGCGATCACCGCATCGGTGCCGCCGAGCTGGGCCTGGTTGGTGGCGGTGTAGAGGGTGCCGTCCATGCGGTAGTCACAGCGGATGCCGTTGGCCGCGCAGAACTCGCCGATGGCGCCGATGCTGCGCTCGGACTCGCGCACCAGGCGCACCGCCTCGGCCACCCCGAACAACCGCTCGAGGGTGAAGTACTTGGCCGACCAGGACAGCGCGCAGCCACCGTTGCGCCCACTGGCCCCGGCGCCGCAGATGTCCGCCTCGAGCAGCAGCACCTCCAGCTGCGGCGCCTGTTCCTTGATCATCAGTGCGGTCCACAAGCCGGTGTAGCCACCGCCGACGATACACACGTCGCAGCGCACGTCACCGGCGAGCGGCGGGCACAGCGCTTCGTCTTCCTGGTCCAGGGCCTGTTGCAGCCAGAAGGGTCTCATCTACTCGCTTTCCTTTAGGTACGCAGTGGCTTGATCGCCATGCTGGTATTGGGTGCCACGTCATTGGCCTGCAGTGCGGTCGCCGGGCGGCTGTTCCAGTGCGGCAGCAGCACCAGGGCGGAGAACAGCGCGGTGCCGGCGAAGACGATGAACACCGTGACGCTGTCGAAATAGCCCGGCAGCAGGCCGCCGAGCACCGCGCCCACCGAGCCGCAGCCGTTGACGAAGCCGGCCGCGGTGGCGCCGGCCTTGGCCGTGCCGAAGTCGATGGCCGCGGCGCCGCTGATCATCGAATCCGGGCCGTACAGGGTCAGGCCCATGACGAACAGCAGGGCCACCACCAGCAGCACGCTGCCGCTGTGCATCGCCGCCATGAAGCCGGCCAGGGTCAGGGTCAGCAGTACCAGGCTGATCACGCAGGCCGGCATGCGTCGGGCACCGAACAGCTTGTCCGAGGCCAGGCCGATGAGGATCGGGCCGAGCAGCCCGGCCAGCTCGAAGGCGGTGGGGATGATCGCCGCGCCGACCTTGCCCACCGACGGCATCTGCTCGAAGACGATCACCGGGCCCCACAGCAGGATGGCGTAGCGGGCCGGTTTGAGCATGAAGTAGGCCAGGCCCAGGGTCAGCACCGTGCGGTTGCGCAGGATCTCGCGCAGCGGCGACCACACGCTGCACAGGTTCGCCCCCGGGGCCATGCTCTGCGGCTCGGGCTCCACCGCCGGCAGGCCGACATCCTCGGGCTTGTTGCGCTGGAAAATGAAGAACAATACCGCCACCGCAGCCACCACCACGGCGCTGGAGAAGAACGCCGCGTGCCAGGTGCCGACCAGGGTGTAGGCCCACCAGCCGGCGAACGGCGAGGCCACCAGGCCGCCAAAGGCGTAGCACGAACTCCACAGCCCCAGCACCCGTCCGCGCTGGGAGGCCGGGAAGAAACTGCCGATGTTCTTGCATAGCCCCGCCCAGCCGGTGGACTGCGCCAGCCCCTGGATCAGCATGCAGGTGGCGAAGATCGGGAAGGTCGCGTAGCTGCCCATCACTACCGCGGCCGCCGCGGAGATCAGCAGCCCGCCGAGCACCACCACGCGGGGGCCGAATCGGTCGGCGAGCATCCCCCAGGTAAACTGGCCCACGGCGTAGGCGGCCAGGTAGATCGCGTCGAGGTTGGCCATGGCGGCCTTGTCGAGCATGAAATTCGGATCCTCGCCGATGCCGAGCTTGGCCACCGAGAAGGCCTTGCGGGTGAAGTAGAAGGCGGCGTAGGCCAGCCAGGTGATCGCGAAGATCTGCACGCGCCAACGCTTGATGGCGCCCAGGGATTGATTCATTGACTCTGACCTCGTGTTTGAGTGTGCCGGCAGAATGTGAAGAAACGCCTGTCTTGTTGTTGTGTTGCGCACTGCGTAACGGAGGGACGTCACCTGGTCAGATGGCGGTGGTGCCGCCATGGCCGACATGCCGCCGCTCGTGGCAGCGTGGTCGGGTTGAAACACATGGAAACAGCTGCTGACTGATAAATAAAATCGATTTATCGTATTTCACACATAAGCCCAGCTTTTAAGTGGAGTGTTCGATGTCGGTCTCCCATGCTCAACTCAAGGCCTTTCATGCGGTCGCCGAACAGGGCAGCTTTACCCGTGCGGCGCAGAAGCTGTTTCTGACCCAGCCGGCGGTGTCCGACCAGGTGCGCAAGCTCGAGGAGCGCTTCGGCGTGCTGCTGTTCCAGCGCAACAAGCGTTCTGTACAACTGACCGACCTGGGCGAGCGCCTGCTGGGCGTGACCCAACGCCTGTTCGCCTGCGAGGCCGAGGCCGTGGAGCTGCTGCAGGACTCCCGCGCCCTGCACACCGGCAGCCTGACCCTGGCGGTGGACGCGCCGGTGCACGTGCTGCCGCAGATCGCCCGGTTCTGTCAGCGCTATCCGGGGATCCAGGTGAAGATCGAGACCGGCAATACCGACGAGTCGCTGGCCCGGCTGTTCAGTTACCAGGCGGACCTGGCCCTGCTCGGGCGCGATGTCGATGATGAGCGGTTGTTCTGCGTGCCGATGCGGCGTGACCCGATGGTGGCGTTTGTCTCGCACAACCACCCGTGGGCCAGCCGGGGGCAGATCAGCCTGGCGGACCTGGACGACACGCCGTTGGTGCTGCGTGAGCCGGGGTCGGTGACGCGGCAGACGCTGGAGGAGGAGATGCAGCGGGCCGGCTTGCGGATTCGACCGGCGATCCAGGTCGAGGGGCGCGAGGCGGCGCGGGAGGCGGTGGTGGTGGGGATTGGCGTTGGGGTTGTTTCGGCGGCGGAGTTTGGGGCTGATGCGAGGGTTTGTGCTTTGCCGATTGTGGATTGTCGGCGGCATTTGACTGAGACGCTGGTTTGTTTGAGTGAGCAGAGGATGCGGCGGGTGGTGGGTACGTTTTTGGAGATGGTTTTGGAGGGGGTTTAGGGCTGGGGCTGGGGCTGGGGCTGGGGCTGGGGCTGGGGCTGGGGCTGGGGCTGGGGCTGGGGCTTTAGTGATTGTTTTGGTTTTTGTGTGCGCATTCGTAGACGATAGCGACATTTAGTCACCTTTCCGCCCTTACGGCGGGTTACTTTGGTCTTGGCCAAAGTAACCAAAGCCGCCCCGCTCCGTTCATCCGGCCCCTACGCTGCGCTCCGGGGTTCCCTCCCTCCGTTCTTGCTCCCGGGAGGACCGCGCTGAACGCCCCATCCTGGGGCGCAGCGCTTGACGGGCATCCATGCCCGTCACCTCCCTCCGCAAGAA
>NZ_JBSSDH010000026.1:0-56989 GCF_054060555.1 Pseudomonas sp. TE6283 | reverse complement strand
CCCGGAGCGAAGCGCAGGGCCGGATGAATGGAGCGCCACGGCTTTGGTTACTTTGGCCACGACCAAAGTAACCCGCCGTAAGGGCGGAAAGGTGAATAAGCGTCAACATCGCAAATGAATGCGCATACAACGATCAAAACCACCCAACAACAACAACAACAACAACAACAACAACAACAACAACAACAACAACGCCAGGTCAGGCCTCAGGCCCCCGAGGCAACGCGTCGACCTGAGCCGTACTGGCCTCGACCGGCGGCGTCAACCGCAAAACCCGATCCCGTCCTCCTTCAGCCAGCAAATACCCCCCCTTGCCATCCGGAACAATAGCCTGAGGCGCCTTCAGATAGCTGAGAATCGTATGCCGAGCACCATCACCATCAATCCGCACCAACCGCGCCCGATGAGTGGAATCCTCGCTGATCCACAATCCACGCTGATCGCAAAGCAGGAACGTCGGGTTGCGCAGCCCGTCAACCACCACCGGATCAGCGCCTTCGGCATTGAACGCACGAATCTTGCCGGTAGCCTTCTCGGTATACAGCAACCGTCCATCGGTACAACGGGTCAGCCCTTCGGTCTCGGTCAACCCCGCACGCAGCACATCGACCTCACCGCTGCGCCAGTCGTATCGCATCAATCGGCCATCACCCTTGCGGTCCTCAATGGCATAAAGATGCTGACCATCGTTATACAACCCCTGCACATTGTTGCCCGAGAACAGCTGGCTGACCCTGCCATCGCGCGACAGGCTGACCGGAGCCCCGCCTACCTCCTGGCTGAACGCCCATCCACCCTCGACAGCAACCATACCGTCGGGCTTGGACAGGCCATCGAGCACCACCATCCGGTCGCCCTCGGCGGTGATGCGCATGATGCTGCCCTTGCCACCGTTGAGCTCGCGACTGACCAGCAAGCTGCCGTCGGCCTGGGGCAGCAACGAGGCGGCCCGGGTCACCGAATTGTGCAGCACCTGAACGTCCCAGCCCTCGGCGGCCTGCACCGGGTAGAAGGACTGCCAGCCGAAAAAACCCAGGGTACAGGCCAACAGCCCCCCGGTACCGGCCAGGGCGAGGCGAACAGCACGTTTGCGCAGGACAGGTATCATCGATTCAGCTCCGTGGAAGTGCTGGCGATGCTAGCAAGGCGATGTGAAAAAAATGTCATGGCCCTAAACCCTGGGAAACTTCCTACATCAGCGCCATGAGAATGCCTTCATGACATTCAGCAACTGGATACCGGGTATTCCAACATTTAATTTGTAGATGGCGCCGGCCCGCCCCTATGCTGTCGGTGCATCCCCTGCACGCACCGGCCGGTGTGGTCCAAGGCATGGGGAGAGAACAACAAGTCGAGACCGTTCATGTCGAAACCTTCCTACTTCGCCCCCCACGGTGGGCACCCGGCTCAGACCGAGCTGCTGACTGACCGTGCCATGTTCACCGAAGCCTATGCCGTCATCCCCAAGGGCGTGATGCGTGACATCGTCACCAGCCACCTGCCGTTCTGGGACAAGATGCGCATGTGGGTCATCGCCCGCCCGCTGACCGGTTTCGCTGAAACCTTCTCCCAGTACATCGTCGAAGTGGCCCCCGAAGGCGGCAGCGAGCGTCCTGAGCTGGACCCGAACGCCGAAGCGGTGCTGTTCGTGGTCGAGGGTGAAATCGACATCACCGTCGAAGGCAAGCACCACACCCTGGTGCCGGGCGGCTACGCGTTCCTGGCCCCGGGCGCCGACTGGAGCCTGCGCAACAACAGCAAGGCCAACGTCACCTTCCACTGGCTGCGCAAGCACTACCAGAAGGTCGAGGGCCTGCCGGTTCCCGAGTCGTTCGTCACCCACCGCGACAACGCCACCGTCATCGAGATGCCTGGCACCGAAGGCCGCTGGGTCACCACCCGCTTCGTCGACATGGCCGACATGCGCCACGACATGCACGTGAACATCGTGACCTTCCAGCCGGGCGGGGTGATTCCGTTCGCCGAGACCCATGTCATGGAACACGGCCTGTACGTGCTGGAAGGCAAGGCGGTGTACCGCCTGAACCAGGACTGGGTCGAGGTCGAGGCCGGCGACTTCATGTGGCTGCGCGCCTTCTGCCCGCAGGCCTGCTATTCCGGCGGCCCAGGCCCGTTCAGCTACCTGCTGTACAAGGATGTCAACCGTCACGTGCACCTGACGCTCAATCCGCAGCGTTGATGCAATGCAGGAGCGGGTACGCCCGCTCCTGCTGGCCTTGATCCATACTGATCGGACCTTCCCCCTTCGGCGTCCCCGCCATGACCCTCCTGCGCCCTCTGTTTGTCCTGCTGCTCCTGCTGCCGGGCACCTTGCCGTGGGCAGACGACTGGCAACTCGCCCACCAGGACGACGGCATCGATGTCTACCTGAGCAGCGTTGACGGTTCGGCCTACCAGCAGTTCCGCGGCATCACCCGGATCAAGGCCAGCCTGCGCACCCTCACCGACCTGCAGGAGAACCTGCGGGTGGCCTGTAAATGGCTGTACGCCTGCGCTGACATGCGCCTGCTGGAGGTGGACGGCGACACCACCTGGGTCTACCTCACCACCGCCCTGCCCTGGCCGGCCAAGCCCCGCGACATGGTGCTCAAGGTGCGCACCGAGCGCCTCGACGGCGACACCTTGGTCCGTCACCTGAGCGCCGAGCCCGGACGGGTGCCGGCTGCGCCCGGGCTGATCCGGGTGCGCCGGCTCAGCGGCGAATGGATCATGCGTCCGCTGGGCGAGCGCGAGACCGAGGTCACCTACCAGCTACGCGCCGACCCGGCCGGCGATGTGCCGGGCTGGCTGGCCAATCGCTTCGTGGTGGATGCGCCGATGGTTACCCTGAAGACCCTGCGCGCCGTGGCCGAACGCCAGCCGTGATGGCTAGCGACTGCGCAGCAGCAGGGACGCCAGTGCGCAACCGAGCAACGCCACGCACGACAGATAGAACGCATCCGAATAGGCCATCAGGTAAGCCTGCTCGCGCACGCTCTGGTCGATCAGCGCCAGGGTCTGCATGACCTGCGGCGACTGCGGATCGACCATGCCACCGGGTAGTCGTTGCTGCAGCGCGCCGTCGAACAGCGTCAGCCCTTCGCCCACCCGCACTGAATGAAAGCGCTCGCGCTGCGACACGAGTTGCGTCAGCAACGCCGTGCCCACCGCACCACCCAGGTTGCGCAGCATCGAGATCAGCGCCGAGGCCGAGCCGGCCTGGGCCTTGTCCAGGCCCTTCACTGCCAGCACCGACAACGCCACCATGATTAACGGCTGGCCGATGCCGCGCACCACGGTCGAAGGGATGATCACGTTGCTGCCCGAGTCCACCGTCAGCGTCGACCCCAGCCAACAGCCCAGGGCCATGATGGCGAAGCCGCTGGCCACCAGCAGCTTGGCATTGAGCCAGCGCATCAGCCGGGGCAGCAACGGCGCCAGCAGCAGCTGGACCATGCCGTAGGCGATCAGGCTCTTGCCGATCTCGCTGGCGCTGTAGCCCTGCACCAGCGACAGGTAGTTGGGCACCAGGAACACCAAGCCGAAAGTGGCCGCACCGAACACCGCCATGGCCAGGCTCGATACACCGAAGTTGTAGCTGCCCAGCAGGCGCAGGTTGATGAACGGCCGTGTGCCCCACAGTTGGCGCTGGATGAACAGCGCCAGGGCGATCATCGCGACGAGGCTGAAACCGACGATGAAGCGCGACTCGAACCAGTCCTTGCGCCCCCCCTCCTCCAGCACCACTTGCAACGCACCCAGCCCCAGCGCCATGGCGGCGATGCCCAGCCAGTCGGCCTGGCGCAAGGCACTGCGATCCCCGGCCTGGCCCTTGATCGACCAAGCCACCGCCGCCAGCAGGGCAATGCCCGGCGGCAACTGCAGCAGGAAGATCCAGCGCCAGGAGTACATGTCGGTGAGCCAGCCGCCGATCGACGGCCCGGCGGCCTGGGCCACGCTGTTGGACAGGCTGAACAGCGCCATGCCCAGCGCCAGGCGGCTGGCCGGCAGCTCGGTGATGATCAATTGCATCGACAGCGGGATCAGCACCGCACCGGAGGCGCCCTGGATCACCCGCAGGCTGATCATCGCCTCCAGGCTGCCGGCCATGGCGCAGCTCACCGAGCTGACCAGGAACACCGCCGAGCCCACCAGCATCACCCGGCGCAGGGAAAACACCTGCACCAGCCAGGCGGTCAGCGGGATCATGCTGATCTCGGCCACCAGGTAGGCGGTGGAGATCCACGAGCCCTCCTCGAAGCTGGCCCCCAGCGCGCCCTCGATCTCGGGCAGAGCGGCACTGGTGACGTGGACGTTCATGCCAGCCATGAAGCAGCCGAACAGGCCGCCGATTACCGCCACCCAGGCGCGCAGGGAGACTTTTTCTTCAGCGCTCATGGCGGGCCTGCCGGGTGTCGACGGTGGCGATCACCGACATGCCGGGCAGCAGACTTGGGCTGTCGTCACCCGCCGGGTCGAGGTGGATGCGGACTGGAAAGCGCTGGACGATCTTGGTGAAGTTGCCGGTGGCGTTGTCCGGCGGCAGCAGCGCGAACACCGCGCCGGAACCCGGGGAGACGCTGTCCACCGTGCCGCGCCAGTGCTGGCCGAAGGTGTCCACCTCGAGCGTCACCGGCTGGCCGGGACGCATCTGCGCCAGCTGGGTTTCCTTGAAGTTGGCCACCACGTACGCCTGTGCCACCGGCACCACCGCCAGCAGCGGCAGGCCGGGGGTGACGTACTGCTGCTGGCGTACCTTGCGCTGGCCGACCACGCCGTCGAACGGCGCGCGGATCTCGGTGTCGGCCAGGGCGCTGCGGGCCAGGTCAGCCTCGGCGCGGGCCTGGTCGAGGTCGGCCTGGCGTTGCAGCAGCTCAGCCTCCAGTTGCTTGCCCTGCTGCTCCAGCATCGCCTTGCGTGCATGCTGACGCGCCAGCTCGGCGTCGGCGGCGCGCTGCATGGCCTGGGCCTGGATACGAGTGGCGCGGGCCTGCTCCATGCGCTGCACGCTGGCCGCCTGCCATTGCGCCAGGTGCTGGTAGCGCTGCCAGTCGGCCTCGGCCCGCTGCGCCTCGCCGCGACTGCCACCACGCTCGGCGTCGGCACGGGCGATGGCGTGGGCCTGCTCGTCCTGCTCGGCAGCGAAGGCGCGCAGGCGCATGCGTTGCACCTGCAACGCCGCCTCGCTCACCGCCAGGTGCGCCTCGGCCTTGCGCAGGCGATCGCGAAAGTCACGTTCGTCCAGGCGCACCAGCAGGTCGCCGGTCTTGACCGCGGCGTTATCCGCCACCGCCACCTCAGCCACATAACCACTGACCCGAGCGCTGATCGGTGCCCAGTCGGCGCGCACGTAGGCGTCGTCGGTCTGCTCCAGGAAACGACCATCGAGCCACCAGTAGCCGCCATAGGCCGCCAACAGCAGCCCCACGCCCCCGGCCAGGCCGAGGCGCAGCAGGCGCTGGCGGCGCCGGGTCTGGGTTTGCTCGAGGGTGTGCTGGGGATCTGGGCTGACCGCCTGGTTCATGCTGGGCTCCATCCGATGGTGGGAGCGCCAGGGTACGGAAACTGTGATTGTCGTTCGCTCGCGAATCGGCAAGCAATCGTCGCAAAATGGACAGCAGATCAGTCCACGCTAATCCCGCGTGCGGAACCTGTAAGAGCGGCCTTGCAGACCGGTCCGACGGCTCGGCAAGGCCGCTCCTACAGGGGATTGCGTTGGCTGTGGGATGCTTTCAACCCTGCAGGAACGCCAGCACCAGCTTTGCAGCCATCGGCGGATCTTCCTGCATGAAGCAATGCCCGCCCGCCACCTGCTGCGCGCTCACCCGGGCATTGAGGCCCACCAGGCGCTGTACCGAGTGCGGCACGAACGGATAGGTCTGCTCGCCGTACAGGATCCGCGTCGGCGTCTGGATACGGCCCAGGTGCTGCCACATGCGTTCGGGGAACGAACTGAAGATCTCCACCTCGCGGCTGGGCCGGCACTTGAGCACCACGCCTTCGCCACAATCCCCGATGGCGTGCTCCACGTAGGCCTGCAAGGCGGCATCGGTCCAGCCCTTGAAGATCCCGCGCCCTTGCAGCGAGGCCTGCGCCGACTCACGGTCGGGCCAGTGGCTACGGCGGGTGGCGGCCTTGCGCGCCAGAGCATGGCGCCGGTGCAGGCCGACCATGGCGGCGGCGCCCATCACTCCGATCATGCGTCGGCTGAACAGCACCGGGTCGAGCAACACGGCGCGTTGGAACAACTGCGGCTCGCTGGCCAGGATCAGGCCAGTGAGCACGCCGCCGAAACTGTGGCCCAGGGCGTAACGTGGAACATCTCCATACTCGCCGCGCCCGGTCTCGAAGGCCTCTACCGCCAGCGCCGCGCTGCGATTCCAACCGCAAAACGCGCCGCCGTGGTCACTGTCGCCATGGCCTTGCACATCGCTCAACCACAGGTCGAAGTGTTCGCCCAGGCGCATGAGCATAGGTTGGTAAACCAGGCTGCAGAAACCGTTGCCATGCAGAAAGTGCAGCAGCGGCTTGCCGCTGGCGGGGGTTCGCCATCCACGCAGGGTAAAGCCTTCGGCGCATTCATGGGACCAGGGAATCAACTCCATCGACGGCACTCATCGGCTCTAGGAAAACGCCGATTCTACAAACAGCAGCGGATACAGTGAAATCACCAGCAGCACGGCCATCAGGACATTGAACAGCACCACCGCGCGCGGATTGCGCAGCAGGTTGCGCAAGGCGCTGCCGAACATCACCCAGATACCGACGCTCGGCAGGTTCACCAGGGCGAACACGGCGGCAATGACAATCACGTTGAACACGTAGCCCTGGGCCGGCGTATAGGTGGTGATCGCCCCGACCGCCATCACCCAGGCCTTCGGGTTGACCCATTGGAACGCAGCGGCGCCCCAGAACCCGAGCGGCTTGCGGCTGCCGGCACTGTCGCCGGACATCGGACCGGACGTGGCGATCTTCCAGGCCAGGTACAGCAGGTACGCCGCGCCTGCATAGCGCAGGATGCTGTACAGCGGCGGCCAGGCCTTGAACACTTCGCCCAGCCCGAGGCCCACCGCCAGCACCATCACCATGAAACCGACACTGATGCCCAGGGCGTGGGGAATGGTGCGGCGCACGCCGAAGTTGACCCCCGAGGCCAGCAGCATGGTGTTGTTCGGGCCGGGGGTGATGGAAGAGACGAAGGCGAACAGGACGAACGCACTGAGCAGGTCGAGCGAGGCAAGCATGGCGGCGGTTTCCGGCTTTTCTGATTATCGAAAGGCCACAGTAGCGGAGGGTTGGGGGAAATGACCGGTACAGTTACGCGAAATTGGGCAGATACAAATTTCTGTTCCATTCATATGCATGTTTGCTGACCGCTTCTACATCATCGGCGCGACAAATCATCCGCCACGCACCTGGCGGCCTCACTTCGTTTTCCCTGACACTACCGATCACCTTTGTACCCAACCGATCACAAGGAAGCCCACCATGCCCGTGACCATCCGCCCCGCAGTTCGGGGCGACGCCGCCCAGATCCTGGCCTTCATCACCGAACTGGCCGACTACGAGCGCGCCCGCCACGAAGTGGTGGCGACCCTCGCCGACATCGAGCACAGCCTGTTCGACGCGAGCAGCACGGTGCGCAGCCTGGTCTGCGAGCGCGACGGCCAGGCCATCGGTTTCGCCGTCTACTTCTACAGTTACTCCACCTGGCTGGGGCGCAACGGCATCTACCTCGAGGATCTCTACGTCACGCCCCAGCAGCGCGGCGACGGTGCCGGGCGCAAGCTGCTGCGGCATATCGCCCGCGAGGCGGTGGAGAATGGCTGCGGTCGCCTGGAATGGAGCGTGCTGGACTGGAACGAGCCGGCCATCGGTTTCTACCGCTCGCTGGGCGCCGAGCCGCAGGACGAGTGGATCCGCTACCGCCTCGACGGCGAGCGCCTGCGTCAGTTCGCCGAAGGCTGAGGCGCCTCGCCCCAGAACGACGCCTGCGCCAATACCGGCACCTCGACGCGGCTGCGCTGGCCGCCGCGCTCGATCACCAGGCCGCGGCCTTCGATGGCCACCAGGCGCACGCCGCGGGCCAGTTCCTCGCCACTGCGCACGGCACGCGCCGGGCCGCCGTCGATGCTGACGATGGCCACCGCGCCCTGGCTGCCGGCCATCACCCCACTGACCTGGATCTGCGCCTGCAACGGCAGGTCGGCGAACCAACGCCCGGCCGGTGTTTCGCTCAGGGCCAGGGCGTCGACGGGTTGCGGCGCGGCCACGCCCGGCGAAGGCTGTAGCAACAGACTGGTCCAGGTCGTCAGGCCGCCGATCAGGGCCAGCAACCCCGAGCCCTGCAACAACAGGCCGGGGGACAGATTTGGACGGGCAATACGCATGGTCACGCACTCCTGGTGTGCCTGCGCCCGAGCATACCGACCTATTCTCACGGTTTTGTTTCACACGGCGATCATCTTGCTCGGGCAAGCTGCCTGGCAGGACAAGGAGCGCCCCGTGAACGGACAACGTGGTTTCACCCTGATCGAACTGATGGTGGTGCTGGTGATCGTCGGTATCGCCAGCGCCACCATCAGCCTGAACATCCGCCCCGACCCGGGCAAGCACCTGCGCGCCGACGCCGAGCGCCTGGCACGCCTGCTGGAGCTGGCGCAGAGCGAGGTCCAGGCCGACGGCCAGCCGCTGCGCTGGCACAGCGACCGCGGCGGCTACCGCTTCATCCGCGCCGACGGCCAAGTGCTCGCTGACGGCCCACTCAAGCCGCGCAGCTGGCAGGCCGAGGCGGTCAAGGTGCAAAGCGAGCCCCGCGGCGCGGTATGGCTCGATGGCGAGTGGATCGGCACGCCACTGACCCTGCGCCTGCGCAGCGGCGCGGTGCGGGTGGAGCTGGCGCGCAACGCCGCCGGCCAGGTGCGGATCAGCCAGCCATGAACCGGCAGGCGGGCTTCACCCTGGTCGAAGTGATGATCGCCATCCTGCTGATGGCGGTGGTCAGCCTGGTCGCCTGGCGCGGGCTGGACAGCGTCAGCCGCGCCGACCGGCATGTGCGTGAGGCCAGCGAAGACCAACAGGCGATCCTGCGGGTGTTCCAGCAACTGGAACGCGACCTGGCCCTGCGCGCCACCGTCGAACTGGTCGAGCCGGCCCTGCCCGGCCGCGAACCGCCCGGCAAACCATTGTTGCCAGCAGTACGCGCCCGTGCCGACCGGCTTGAGCTGGTGCGCTCAGGCGCCGCCTCTGGCAGCGGTCTGCAACGGGTGCGCTGGTACGTGCGTGGCGGCACCTTGTATCGCGCCGCCGCGCCGCTGCGCGAGCGCTTTGCGCTGCCCGCGCCCAAGGCCGCGGTGGCGGTGCTGGATAACGTAAGCGCCTTCGACCTGCGCAGTTGGCAGGCCAAGGGCGGCTGGCGCGCACCGGCCAGCGAGGCCGACGACAACCCCATCGGCCTCGAGGTGCGGCTTACCCGCCGCGGTCCTCAGGGCGAGGAGCGTTACCGCCAGGTATTGGGGCCGTTCAACTGACCAGCACCACGCCGCCCGGCAGCTCCAGACAGCGCGCACCATAGGCGACACGGATCAGTTCGGCGGCCTGGCGCAACTGGTCGAAACTGAACCGCGCCTGCACCCGTCGGCGCCCCAGCGTGGGGTTGAGCAACACCAGGCGACCAGGACGGTAGCGGTTGATCTCATCGATCACCCGGGCCAATGGCGCATCGCGAAATACCAGCATGCGCTCGCGCCAAGCCATCACCTGGCCCGGGTCGAACGGTTCGGGCGCACCGATGCCTTGGGCGCCATAGCGCAACTGACGGCCCGCCGGCAGCGCCTCGACCCGCCCCTGGACGGCCACGCGCAACTCGCCCCCCAGGCAAGCCACACAGACTCCTTCATCGTCCTCACGCACGTTGAACCGGGCCTGCTCGGTGCTGATCACCCCATCCTGCGCCCGCACCTGCAAGGGCTGGCCGGCCTGTACCTCGATTTCGCCGGCCAGCAGTGCGATACCCTCAGGTTCGCGGCTGACCCGGGTACGCACGTTCAGCTCAAGCGCGATACTCGGCGCCAGCTCCACCCGTTGTTGCTCGCCGACCTCGGTGGCAAACGCCGGTGCTGGCGCCATGGCCGCCTCGAGCAGGCCGCCGCGCCAGACCACCAGTGCCACCGATGCCGCCAGCGCGCCGCCCAGCAACGCCCGGCGACCGAGCAACGGCGCACCGTGCCCCGCCTGCCGTGCCGCAGGGCCGAGCAAATGCCAGAGCTGGCGTGCTTGGGCGAACGCCTCGGCATGCGCCGGGCTGCGCGCGCACCACTGGCGCAGGGCCCGGGCATCGGCCTGGGTGGCCTGGCCGGACGTCAGCCGCAACAGCCAGTCCTGGGCCTGGCGCTGCAAGTCGGGATCGGGCGGAATCTGGGACATGGGGCTCACATGAAGAGGTCGACTATCGTTCAAGACGGTTTTCCCGCGCCGGGACCGAACCGCTGAAACACTTTTCTGTCCAGGCGCATCGCGCAATGCCCCAGCGCCGCCTTGAGTTCCTTTTCCACCGTGCGCGTGGAGATGCCGAAGCGCTGGGAGATTTCCAGGTGCGAGGCCTCCTCCAGGCGGGCGGCGATGAAGATCCGCCGGCGCCGGGCCGGCAGTTCGTAGAGGGCGCCCAGCAGGTTCTGGATCTCGCGCTGGCCGCCGACGATGCGCGCCGGGTCCTGGTCCTCGGCCACCTGCAGCAACGCCTCGATCTCGGCACCGGTGAGCAGCCGGGCGTCGGCCTCGCGGCGGTCGGCAGCGACGTTAAGGGCCATGCGGTACAGGTAGGCGCCAGGGCGTTGCAGGTCGTGCGTCGCGTCCATGCGATCAACCCGCAGGTAGGTTTCCTGCAGCACGTCGTTGGCCAGGTCATCAGAACCGAGTCGACGCCTCAGGCGTACCCTGAAGGCGTCGTAGGAGGTCAGAAACAGCTTGACCAGCGCACTGTCCCGAGGTTTGTTCATGCCGCCGCAGCTCCTTGCGAAAGTGGGCAATCCATAGGTTCCGGACGCAGCAGCAGGGTCAGCGGCTGCGCCAGGGATGTCGGCGGCGCCTGTTCCAGGCGCACCGTGCGCAGGCGCTCGACGAGCGCTGCGTCGCGGGTGAAATCGCCGGTCGAGGCCAGCAGGCGGCTCTGCACCACCTGGCCGTTGGCGTCGATCCACACCTGCAAGGCCGCCCGGTAAGCGCCCGGCCGGGTCAGTAGCGAGGCGCACAGGGCGCGTTCGACCGCGTGTTGCAGCGCCAGCGCATAACTGCCCGGTGACGAGCCACCGGCGCGACCGCGCGCGGGTGTGCCGCGCAGGCGCAACGGTTGCAGGGTGAAGCCGCCGTCGCTGTAGCTCGCCTGCAGACCGGTGCCCTGCAGCAGTCGCTGCAGGCCTTCGCGCGCCGGATAACGGCCCACGACCGGGCTGGAGCGCTGACCGGCGAGCAAGGCCTGGTCGACCAGCACGGCCAGGCCACTCTGTTGGCCGAAGCTGTCCAGCGCCCGGTCCAGCGCCTGCGCCGGGATATCCAGGGTCAGCAACGGCTGGCCGCGCAGACCGGGAGCCGCCAGCAACCCGGCCAGCATCAGCACGCCGGCCACGAGCAATGCACGCACAGCTGTCCGGGCCTCCTTGCTGGCCGCCGTCGCCGGGGAAACGTCATCCTGGGGCCTGTGTATGACGCTGTGGTGACAGCCAGCGGCAACCAAAGCTTCACCCCGATGGCGGCCTGCAGGGACTAGACTGCGCCGAGGAACGATTGCCCGGAGACCCGCCATGGCCCGCCTGCCCCTGACCATCCTGCCCCTGCTGTTGGCCTGTGCCCTGCCGGCGTACGCCGAACAGTCCAAGGACGGCCAGGGCTGTATCGACGTGCAGGTCGGCCAATCACGGGCACTGGCTTATGACTGCCTGACCCGGCAGTTGCAAGGCACTGACCCGCGCGCCGCCAAGGGGCTGCGCGAGCAGCTGGATCCGGCACGGCAGATGCAGCGCAGGGCGCCGAACCAGATGGGGCTGGCGACGCCGGCGGCGACCTCGACGCGCATGGGTAACAGTTTTGGCAATTCCGTGGTGCCACAGCGGCCTTGAGGGGGTTGGCGGAGTCTGCTGGGTTTCTGGCGATAGAGTTGTAGCGCCTACAAGATCGAGCGCCGCCCGCGCGACGCAAGGCCGCTCCTGCATCTGTTTCGGGCCAATCAATCCTGTACCAATGCCTGGTCCGGCTTGTTGGCCCGACGAAATTACAGCATGGGCACCACTACCCCTCCCTGCGCAACAGATAGGTATCCATGATCCACCCCTTGCGCCGCCGCGCCTCCTCGCGCAACTGGATGATGCGTGCCTTCACCGCCAGCAACGGCCCGCTGACCAGCAACTCGTCCGGCGTGCCCAGGTAGGCGCCCCAATAGATCACCAATTGCGGGTCGTCCAGGTCGGCAAAGGCGCACTGGCCGTCGAGCATCACCAGCACGTTGTCGATCCGCGCCTGTTCGCCCAGGCGTCGCCCCGGCAACACGGTCAGCGGCTCGCCGATGCGGTTGAGGGGGATCTGGTGGCGGGCGGCCAGGGCCTGGATGCTGCTGATGCCGGGAATCACCTGCAAGGCCAGCGCCACGCCTCGCTCGCGCACCAGGTCGAGGATGCGCAGGGTGCTGTCGTACAACCCGGGCTCGCCCCACAGCAGGAAGGCGCCGGTGTCGGCGGCGCCCAGTTCATCCTCGATCAGGCGGGCGTACAACGCGGCGCGCTGGACGTGCCAGTCCTGCACGGCACCGACATAGTCCGGCGCCTGACCGTCCCGACGGGGGTCCTCGACCTGCACCAGGCGGTAGCCGCCCTCGGGCCGGTAGCGCTCGATAATGGCCCGGCGCAGGCGCACCAGTTCGTCCTTGTCAGCCCCCTTGTCGAGGACGAAGAACACCGTGGCGCTGCGCAGGGCCTCCACCGCCTCATAGGTGACCTGGCGCGGATCGCCCGGCCCGATGCCGATCAGTAGAAGCTGTTTCATCGCCTGCCCTGCCTGGTTGCCAGTGGTCATTGTCGACCGACCACCGGCCCTTTGGCAAAGCGGCTCAGAAGATCGAGAAGTTGTAGCTGACGATGACCCGGGTCTCGTCCATGTCGCGCGCCCATTTCTCGTAGTTGCTGCGGTAGGTGGAGTTGCGCAGGCGCACGCTGACGTCCTTGAAGGTGCCGGACTGCACCTGGTACTTCAGCTCGCTGTCGCGTTCCCATTCCTTGCCTTCGGCATTGCTGCCGGGAACCTTGACGTTGTCGCCGTTGATATAGCGGGTGAAGAAGGTCAGGCCGGGCACGCCCAGGGCCTTGAAGTCGTAGTCGTAGCGCACCTGCCAGGAGCGTTCCTGGGCGGCGGCGAAGTCGTTGACCTGGGCGTAGTTGACCAGGTACGGGTTGCTGCCGTCGAGGTACGGCATGGCGCTGTCGCCGTACATGCGCTGCCAGCCGGCGCTGAGCTTGTGGCCACCGAGGCTGTAGCCGAGCATGCCGCTGAAGGCGCGGTGGTCGATGTGCCCGGCGCGGGCGTTGCCGATGTCGTCGCTCTTGATCAGGCGCAGGTCGGCCGACAGCGTGCCGACCTCCAGTGGCTGGCTGGCGACCAGGCCGAGGAAGTGCTGGCGGTAGATGTTCTCAAGCTTGGAAACCTGGTACTGGGCGCTGACACGCTCGTTGACGCGGTAGTCGACACCGGCCAGGTCGAAGTGGTCGGCCTCGATGTCACAGGCATAGCGCTTGTTCTTGCAGTGCACGCGGATATCCTGGCGGTCGGTGGAGTCCCGCGCGGTGTACTGGTTCAGGCGCGCCAGGGTGAACTTGAGGTCGCGCACCTCCTCTGAGGTCAGCCAGGCACCGTGGAACATGGTCGGCAGCAGGCGGCCGTCGTTGTACTTGAGCAACGGCACGTCCGGCATCATCGATCCGTACTTGAGCACGGTATTGGACACTTTCACCTTGCCGGCGACACCCATCTTGGCGTACTGGTCGGCAGAGTGGCGCGGGTCGTGACCGGAAGACGGCAACAGGCCGCTGTTGCTGTCGGCGGGGCTGGAGTCGAGTTTGAAACCGACCATGCCCAAGGCATCCACCCCGAAGCCGACCGGCCCCTGGGTATAACCGGACTGGACATTCAGAATAAACCCCTGCGCCCATTCTTCGCGTTTCGACGCACCCTGTTTGGAACTGCTGTGGCCATCACGGAAGTCCCGGTTGAAATAGACATTGCGTGCTTCGACCTTGGCACTGCTGTCTTCAAGAAAACCGGCGGCCTGGGCGTTGACACCGGCACACAGGAAGAACAGGCCGGCAACTCGGCGCCCGGGGGCGAGGGGGAAAGGGGCAAACATGCGAGGGAACATCCAAAAGAAGGGCGAAAAACCATCCGGGCAGTCATCTGCACCGGCACTACGCGATGAACGAATACATGTCGACCATCATCCATAATTTTCCGCCAAAGGCTCTAGCCTGCGCCATGGGACCATGGTCTAACGCCTCTGCCAGGGTGGTTTCGAATAGCGCGTAAAAAACCGGCAAAGTTCCCGGCTAATTGATTGAAAGTTTGCTGTTTACCCACTCGCAAGCGACTACTACACTCTCGCTTAGCGAACAGCTTTACCCATCCACGTGGCCGGCGTTCAGTCTGTTTTCATGTTCGTCACGTCCCGCCACGGCAGACTTACAGGAGTGATGACAGTGTCCAGACTTGCAGAGTTTCGTGCTGCCGAAAAAGCGCTCAAGGAACAGATGGCACAACTGGAAGCGCTGAAAAAGGATGCCGGCCTTAAACGCGAAATCGAATTCGAGCAGAAACTAGTCGGCCTGATGAAAAGCTATGACAAGAACCTGCGCGACATCATCGCCATCCTCGATCCGAAGGCCGCGAGCCGCGCCCCGGCGCCGATCAAGCAGCAGCGTCGGCCACGGGTGGTGAAGGTCTACCAGAACCCGCATACCGGCGAGCGGATCGAGACCAAGGGCGGCAACCATCGGGGGCTGAAAGCCTGGAAGGAACAGTACGGGGCGCAGACGGTGGAAAGTTGGGTGCGGTGATGAAACCTCGACACCTGCTTCACACTTTTTTCACATGCGCAGGCCCAGTATCGAACCAGCTAAAGGACTAGCGACCCCATCACGCGCCCGCACATGCGGGCCTCTAATTCCAGCGCCCCGCACCCGTGCGGGGCGCTTTCATTTGCGCTGGCGATGGACTTCCGTATCATGGTCCGCCTGTTTTAGGCCCTGATCCAGGAGTACCCATGAGCCTGCACGATCTGCAAACCCTGCCCGGCGTCACCGCCCAGCCGGACACCGCCACCGCCCACTTCGTGTTCAACCACACCATGCTGCGGGTCAAGGACATCGAGAAGTCCCTGGACTTCTACACCCGCGTGCTGGGTTTCAGCCTGGTTGACAAGCGTGACTTCCCGGAAGCGGCTTTCAGCCTGTACTTCCTGGCCCTGGTTGACCAGAAAGCCATCCCGGCCGATGACGCCGAACGCCACCAGTGGATGAAGTCGATCCCCGGCGTGCTCGAGCTGACCCACAACCACGGCACCGAAAACGACCCTGAGTTCGCCTACCACGATGGCAACACCGACCCACGCGGCTTCGGGCACATCTGCATCTCGGTACCCGACGTGGTCGCCGCGTGCGCCCGCTTCGAAGCCCTGGACGTGCCGTTCCAGAAGCGCCTGAGCGATGGCCGCATGAAGCACCTGGCTTTCGTCAAGGACCCGGACGGCTACTGGGTCGAGATCATTCAGCCGACCGAACTCAAGGCCTGATCGTCGGTCGCGCTCGTCGGGCCGGGAACTCCCGGCCCCTCGCTGTGGTATCTAGAAGGAGCGCCTGTTCCCAGCCACAGCGAGGTAAGGACGATGCAAACCCTTCACTGTGAATACCGCGACCACACCATCACCGCCAGCGTGATGCCTCACCCCGACTCGCCCCTGCCCTATGCGGCCGGTTGCGTGATCACCGATCCTGCGGGCCACTGCAGCCGGCGAATCTCGATGCCGATGAAGTTCTTCGCCGACCTGGAAAATGCCCAGCATGTGTCCCTGGCCCATGGCAGGGCGCTGGTTGACCAGCAGTTGGACGAGACTGGCCGGAAAGTGTTCTGAATCCTGTGACCTGCCCCGGCCGTATCGCCGGTACGCCGGCGATACGGCGCGTTAACGGCGCCCTGTAACAGGGACGTCTGGCGTCAACTTTCCCGTGCAAACGCCACGGCGGCTTGCATTTGCTCCGGTGTCGGCCGCACCCCGGTATACAGCACGAACTGCTCCAGCGCCTGCAAGGCGATGACATCGAGCCCGGTGATCACTGGCGTGCCAAGCGCCTCGGCGGCGCGGATCAGCGGGGTACGCGCAGGCATGGCTACCACGTCGAACACCCGCTGCGCCGCCTCGATGGCGGCTTCGGCAAACGCCAGTCGCTCGGCATCCGGCCCTCCGGCCATGCCGATCGGTGTGACATTGACCAGCATCGGCGGACACCGGTCGCCCAGCTCCGGCAGCCATCGATACCCGCAGACATCCGCCAATTGCCGCCCGGCCTGCTCGTTGCGGGCAACGATAGTGCCGTCACGGAATCCTGCATCCCGCAACGCACTGGCCACTGCCTTGGCCATGCCGCCACTGCCACGCAGGGCGAACGCGGTGGATGGATCGACCTGGTGTCGGGCCAGCAGTTGGCGCACCGCCAGGTAGTCGGTGTTGTAGGCCTTCAGATGGCCGTCGGTGTTGACCAGCGTGTTCGCCGAGGCGATGGCCGCGGCGGACGGATCGACCTCGTCCACCAGCGCCAGGCAAGCCTCCTTGTACGGCATCGACACGCCGCAGCCACGGATGCCCAGTGCACGGATGCCGGCAACGGCAGCAGGCAGGTCTTGGGTGGTCATGGCCTTGTAGTAGTAATCCAGCCCGAGCTGGCGGTAGAGATGGTTGTGAAAGCGCACGCCGAACGTCCCGGGGCGCCCGGCCAGGGAGATGCACAGCACCGTGTCCCGGCTCGGTGAATGGCTCATCGCGGATCCTCTGTCATGGCTGAAACGATTGCGCCAGCGTAGCAGACCCTGCCGCCGGTCGCCCCTTACACAACCTTTACCCTTGCCCTGGAAGCAGTTGCGCAAAGATGGGGTCATAGTAATCGAACCCCGAACGTGGGGTTGTCTTGTGAGGATCGACCATGAACCGTTTCATCCCCGGAATCGCCCTGCTGGTAGGCGCGCTGGCCGTCAGCGGGCAGGCATCCGCCCACGGTGGCGGCTGGTACGGCCCGGGGCCGGTCGTCGGTGCTGCCGTGGCCGGTGCGATTTTCGGGGCGGCCGTCTCCAGTGCTCCGCGTACCGTCTATGTCCAGCAACTACCAGCCTACTATCCGCCGCCCCCGGTCTACGTGCAGGCGCCGCCACCACCGGTCTACTACCAGCCTTACGTGGTCGAACGCTACGTGCCGGCACCGCCACCGGTCTACCGTCGCTACTACGGCCCACCGCCGGTGTACTACGGTCCACCGCGCTGGTAGGCGCCATCGTTGATAAAAGCAATGACCACTATCGAGGACATTGATTTCTAACCCTGAGGGCATCTGCGTAAGGTGGGGCCATGTTCGAGAGGAGATCCATCATGGCCCCGATCCAGATCATGTCCGTTGTCGGCAGCGCGGTACCCGGCAGCCTGCGCCAACAAGGCCTGCTGGCCTGCTGGTACCTGCTGCGCAACGGCGAAACCATCAGCGGCCCGTTGACCAGTCGCCGCGCCGCTGAAACCCTGGCCGACCGTTTGCTTGGCCAGACGCTCACCGCCTGACCCGAAACTTGTTGTGCGTTGCTCCCTACGCCTCTTGTTGCCCGCCGCCATGGCGGGCTTTTTTTTGGGTATCACAAATGCCCTGAACCCGGCGCCGCCCAGGCCGCCAGGGGCAGCGGTGGTTGCTGCTCGAGGATCCGGCGCCAGATCAAGGCCAGCCTGGCGCCATCGAACAGGGCTGCGGCGCCGCCCCCGATCCACCCTCTGGGCTGGGTGACAACCCACCGCCCGGAGGGGTCGCGCCGGGCCATTTCGAAGCGGAAACTATAGCTGCCCGGCATGCCCATGCGCAGATCGGTGACCACCAGCGAATCACCGATGATGTCGTAGCGCAGCCAGTCGTCGGTGAACCAGCGCAGCCGCTCGTGCAACGCCGAACCGCGAAGCACCCTGGCCACCTCCAGGTTGCGCGACTGGCGCAGCATCTCTGGCGACTCGCGGTCAAACCAGCTGCTCACACCTTCGTAGTAGTCACCCTCCGGTGTTTTCGCCAGTGTCCGCCAGATCAGGCTGTTGAAGGCTATAGGCACCGCCCGGACCTCGCCGGGGGTGACGCCTTGTGCCCGCAAGGCCATTTCGAAGCGCTGCTCGGCGGCCATGCGCCCAGCCAGGCCGAACCCCAGGTACGCGGTACTGCACGCCAACGCCAGCGCCAGCAGCGAGGTCGCCCTGCCCTGCAGCCCCTTGATCGCCGTATAGCCGACCGCCAGCAGCAACGGCACGGTGTACACCGGGTCGATGATGAACACGGCGGCCCAGCTCTGCGGCGTCAGGTGCAGCGGCCAGAACAACTGGGTGCCGTAGACGGTGAAAGCGTCGAGAATGGGATGGGTGACCAGTGCCAGCCAGAAAGCCAGGAACAGCCGGGGCCGGGTGTAACCCTTGTCCGGCCAGCGCCAGGCAACCAGCCAGGCCAACACCAGGGCCAGGCCAGACAGGACAAAGATCGAGTGGGAAAAGCCGCGATGAAAAGTCATCTGCGACACTGGATCGGCGTAGCGGATCACCACATCCAGATCGGGCACGGTGCCCAGAGCGGCGCCGTAGAGCAATGCGCGACGGCCTTGCAGGCGACCCAGCACGGTGCCTTGCAAGGCTGCGCCAAGTACGGCTTGGGTAAGTGAGTCCAAGGGGGCGATTCTCCCGCACGATCGACCAAGGTAACCAGAAACGCGCGCAAACCGTCCGAAGGCCTGCTCGCTGGCGAGGGTCACATGGCGTGACGCAGCATTTCCACCACCTGCGCATGCAGCGCTGGATCGCCGCAAGCCACCACGCAACCGCCGTTCTGGGCCGAACCGCCATCCCAGGCGGAGATCACCCCGCCCGCGCCTTCGATGATCGGCATCAAGGCCTGCACGTCATACGGCTGCAGGCTCGCCTCGACAATCACATCGACAAAGCCCGACGCCAACATGCAATAGGCGTAGCAATCACCGCCGTAGCGCATGAGGCGAGCCTTGCCGGCCACGGCCTCGAAAGCCGCCTTGCGCGCCGGGGTATCGAACATGTCGGGGGTGGTGCACATCAGCGTGGCCGAGTTCAAGTCGGCGCAGCCGCGGGTCTTGAGCGGCGTCTGCCCACGCCAGGCACCTTGGGGGGTGCCGACGAAGCGCTCGCCCGTGAACGGCTGGTTCATCACGCCGACCACAGGGCGCGCGCCATCATTGAGGGCGATCAGGGTGCCCCACAACGGCAGGCCGGTAATGAAGGCGCGGGTACCATCGATCGGGTCGAGCACCCAGGTCAACGGGCTGTTGCCCATTGCCGTGCCTTGCTCCTCGCCCAGGATGCCATGGTCCGGATAACGAGACTGGATCAATCGGCGCATCGCTTCCTCGGCGGCCTTGTCGGCGACGGTCACCGGATCGTAGAGGCGCCCCCCCTTGTCCTCGACGTCCAGGCTGGCGCGAAAGTAGGGCTTGATCGCCTCCGCGGCGGCATCGGCCAGCTGCTCGGCGAAAGAGCGGAATTCGTCGGTCTTTTCGGGGCTCAGGAACATGGAGCGGGCCTCGTGATTGAAAGGACCCGCATGATACCCGACTGCGCGGTGCGGCGGATGACTGGCACCGACAATGATATTGTTATGCCATTATTGCCGCTTCATTTAACCGTCACTCAATCGTTGTACTAGCATAGCAAGCAGCTCCAATGGCCCCGCCGGCAGTCAAGGATGCTGGTCACTGGCGCGCGCGGGCCTCCGTTCCACCGCATATCATGGATGACACGATGAATTCGCACCTGCTGTTTCCGCAGATCGGCAAAGCCATATCCAGTACCGGTAGCCGCCACTTTCCCAGGCACCTGCACGACCTGATCCAGACCCATCTGACCATTGACGCGACGCATATCCGTCAACTGCGAATCGACCCCGCGTGTGCCAGCCAGCCTGACACGACACTGATCAACGAGACGGTATTCAGTGCCGGCGATCCCGGTGGGGGCTTCGACGATTCGTCGCGCTTGCACCTGACCCGACGCAAGGATGGCTACCGCTACGAAATAACCGTGCTGCGGGCGGGCACGCGCAATGGTTTTTCTGCCATCGAACGCAGCCGGTTGGAAGATATTTCGCCCTTGTTGTTGCCTATGCTCGAGAAGCACATCAATGCGTTGCAGCCCGTCACCGTCGGGCTGGCGGACCTGGACAGCCTCGGTCAGCGGTTCCTTGAACGACTGCGTCAAACCGGAATCAGCCTCTCGGAACGCGAGATGCAGGTATGCGAAGGGCTGCTGGCCGGGCGTACGGCGCCACAGCAGGCGCAGCACTTGCTGCTGAAGGTCAACACAGTGGAGAGTTACCTGCGCCGCGCCGCAATCAAGTTGGGAATCAGTGGCCGGCATTCGCTGATGCGGTGGATGTATGCCGAGGCCTGAGCGGCGTCACCGCCTTGGTGCCGGTGACGCACGCGGACTATGCGGGGGTTGGAGAAAATGGGGCAGCAAGCGCAGCAGCCATGACGTTGTTCAGGGTTACCGCAGGACTTGAGAATCAGCGCTGGCGCGCCACCTGCCACAACCGCGCCACATCCCCGGCCCGCGCCTTCAATAACGTCTTTGCCTCGGCGCAGGCCTGTTCCAGGCTCATCGGCCCACTGGCCAAGGCAAAGGCGGCATCGATGCCCTGTGCGTACAACTGCTCGTAGCCGGCCCCCAGGGTCCCCGCCAGCACCACCACCGGCACGCCGTGGCGCTTGGCCACCCGCGCCACGCCGAGCGGCGTCTTGCCGCGCAGGGTCTGGGCATCGAAACGGCCTTCGCCGGTGATCACCAGGTCCGCGCCCTGCACCAGCTCATCCAGGCCGGCCAGCTCGGCAACGACCTCGACGCCCGGGCGGAACCGCGCGCCCATGAACGCCTTGGCGGCGAACCCCATGCCCCCGGCCGCGCCGCTGCCCGGCTGGTCACGCACATCCTTGCCCAGCAGCGCCGCGCAATGATCGGCGAAATGCGCCAGGGCCAGGTCCAGGGCCTGCACCTGCTCGGGACTGGCGCCCTTCTGCGGGCCGAAGATCGCCGAAGCGCCGTTGGCGCCGCACAGCGGGTTGTCGACATCGGCGGCGACGTCCACCCGCACCTGCGCCAGGCGCGGATCCAGATCGCTGGCATCGATTCGCGCCAGTTGCGCCAGGGCCAGTCCGCCCTCGGCCAAGGGCGCGCCCTGTGCATCCAGCAGTCGCAGGCCCAGCGCACGCAGCATGCCGCTGCCGCCATCGTTGGTGGCGCTGCCGCCGATGGCCAGGACGATGCGCGAGGCGCCGGCCGCCAGCGCCGCGGCCACCAGCTCACCGGTGCCCCAGGTACTGCTGCGGCAGGCGTCGCGCTGGCCGTTGGGCACCAGCTGGATGCCACTGGCCTGAGCCATCTCGATCACCGCCGTGCGGCTCGCGGCCAGCCAGCCCCAGCCCGCCTCGACCGGCTCGCCCAACGGGCCGCGCACCACCTGGCGGCGCAACTCGCCCTGGCTGGCGGCGACGATCGCCTCCATGGTGCCTTCACCGCCATCGGCCATCGGGCATTCGATGCGCTCGGACGCCGGCCAGACCTCGGCCAGGCCGGCGGCGATGGCGCGGGCGACGCCGGCGGCGTCGAGGCTGTCCTTGAACGAGTCGGGGGCGATGACGATCTTCATGGGGATTCTCCTGTCCTGTTGCCGTGCATGCTGACAGGTGTGCGCCAGAGCGGCCTCGGTCGGATGCACAAAACACAAGGGCGTTGTTTGGGCGGATGCCTGTTCGCGACGCTACAACCCCTTTGCCGGCAACAGCTGCAGTCCCAGATACAGGCTCAACATCCCCTCCATCCGCAACGGATCCACCTCCCCCAGCTCGGCAATCCGCTCCAGTCGATAACGCAAGCTGTTGCGATGGATCCCCAGCGCCTCGGCACAGGCCTGGCTCTGCCCGTCATGGGCGCACCAGGCGCGCAAGGTGAGCAGCAACTGGCCACTGGCATCCTTGGCGCGGATGCGTTGCAACGGTTCGAGCAGTTCATCCAGCGCATCGTCGTTGCGATGCCGCCAGAGCAACGCCGGCAGGCGATAGCGGGCCAGGCTCAGCAGGCGTTCGTCAGGCAGCACTTCCCGGCCATAGGCCAGCAGGTCGCGCACCCGTCGATAGCCACGGCGCAACTGCTCAAGGCTCTGCGCCGGACTGCCCAGTGCCAGGCGTTCCACGTCCCAGCCATGGCGCTGCAGGCGCTCGAACAGGCGCGGCTCGTCCAGCACCAGGCCCGCCGGACGGCACCACAGCAACGACTGGCGCGCAGGACTGACGCACCAGCTTTCCGGGTAACGGTTCATCAGCCAGGCCGACAGCGCTTCGGCCGGCGGCCCGGCACGCAGTTCGAACAGACAGGGAATCCGTGGCAGGTTGGGCTTGAGCCCCAGTTGCTGGGCCTCGTCGACCAGGCGAGGTGAATCACCGCTGCCACCCAGCAACAGCGCCAGCAGGTCGTCGCAGCGCTGGCGACGCCATTGCTGCTCCACCTGCAGGTGACGCTGGGCCAGCAACATCTCGGCGGTCATGCGCACCAGCTCGCCGTAGGTGCGCAGTTGCTGCGGATCACCGGTCAGCCCCAGCACGCCGATCAGCCGGCCATCGAGCATCAGCGGCAGGTTGACACCGGGCTGCACGCCTTTGAGGCACTTGGCCGCGTCCGTATCCAGTTCGACGATACGACCGTTGGCCAGCACCAGTTGCGCGCCTTCGTGGCGGGTATTGATGCGCTCGGGCTCGCCACTGCCGAGGATCAGGCCCTGGCTGTCCATCACGTTGACGTTGCACGGCAGGATGGCCATCGCCCGATTGACGATGTCCTGGGCCAGGTCATGGTCCAGTTCGAACATTGCAAGGGTCCTTCGACTTTGGTCGGCGGCACAGCAGCCTGCGGCTGAAGCTGTGCAAAAGCACAAAGACAGCCGCGCTACACTCCCCGAGACTGCTCAAGGCGAGCGCCGGCACAGGCGACGCGGTGACAACCATAACAACAGAGAACCCGATCATGGCACACAGCCCCGCCCCTGACCAAGGCATCGAGAGCACCCGCAACGCGCTGTACCGGCGCATCACCCTGCGGCTGATCCCGTTCATTTTCATCTGCTACCTGTTCAACTACCTGGACCGCGTCAACGTAGGCTTCGCCAAGTTGCAGATGCTCGACGCGCTGAAGTTCAGCGAAACCGTGTACGGCCTAGGCGCCGGCATCTTCTTCATCGGCTACGTGCTCTGCGGCCTGCCCAGCAACCTGGCACTCAACCGCTTCGGCCCCAGGCGCTGGATCGCGCTGATGATGATCGCCTGGGGCAGCCTGTCCACCTGCCTGCTGTTCGTCACCACCCCCACCGAGTTCTATGCCCTGCGCCTGCTCACCGGCGCCGCCGAGGCGGGCTTCTTCCCCGGCGTGGTGCTGTACCTCTCGCGCTGGTTCCCGGCGGACCGCCGCGGCCGCATCATGGCGCTGTTCATGTCGGCGATCCCGGTGTCCGGCCTGCTCGGCGGACCGTTCTCCGGCTGGATCCTCGACCACTTCGCCGCCGGCCAGCATGGCCTGGCCGGCTGGCAGTGGATGTTCCTGATCCAGGGGCTGCCCACCGTGGTGCTCGGCGCGCTGGCGATCGTACTGCTCAGTGACGGCTACCAGAGCGCCCGCTGGCTGAGCCCGGCCGAGCGCCAACTGATCGAGGCGGACCTGAAGGCCGACGCCGCCAGCAAGCCGGCCACCCGCGGCGACAGCGTGCTGTCGGTGCTGGGCAACCCGCTGATCTGGACTTTCGGTTTCGTCTACTTCTGCATCCAGAGCGGCGTCTACGCCATCAACTTCTGGCTGCCGTCGATCATCAAGAACATGGGCTTTGAAAGCCCGCTGCTGATCGGCTGGCTGAGCGCCATTCCCTACCTGCTGGCCGGGGTGTTCATGATCCTGGTCGGACGATCGGCGGACCTGCGCAACGAACGCCGCTGGCACCTTGTGGTGCCGATGCTGATGGGCGCCCTGGGCCTGCTGATCGCGGTGAACTTCGCCGGCAGCCCGACCATCGCCATCCTCGGCCTTTCCATCGCCACCATGGGCGCGCTGACCGGCCTGCCGATGTTCTGGCCGATGCCAACTGCACTGCTGACTGCAGGCACCGCGGTGGCGGGCCTGGCGATCATCAACTCGGTGGGGCAGATGGCGGGTTTCCTCAGCCCTTACCTGGTGGGCTTCATCAAGGACCAGACTGGTTCGACCGACGCGGCGCTGTATGCGCTGGCGGGGTTGATCGTGGTCGGCAGCCTGGTGGCGTTGCGGGTTTCGCGAGGTGGTAGTGCCGTGTTGGCTGGAGCCCGCTAGACAGCAGGCAACCTCATCGCGGGGCAAGCCCGCTCCCACGCCTGTAGCCAGCCGGCGCAGGATCTGTGGGAGCGGGCTTGGCTCGCAATGGTCACAACGCTAGTTGCGAGGCTTCCACCCCGCCTCGTGCAACGCCGTCAACAGCGTGTCCCCCTCCAGCGCCGGCACCACAAGCCCGCCCTTTCCCTGCATCGTCCGCCCCGCCAGCAAGGCATTGACGATTGCCTCCTCCACCGCCTCCGCCGCCGCCATGAACAGCGCCGAGATATGGTCGTTGTTGAGCATGCGCACCGCCGTGCACTGCGCCAGTCCCTTGCGCGCATAGTCCGCTGCGGGCAGGTCCTGGTTGCCGGTGGAAAACGCCAGGAAGATATCGCCGCTGGAGTCCTCGGTACCGCCGCCGGTACGGGCGATACCGATCGACGCCCGCTGCGCCAGGCGCTGGCACTGGTGCGGCAGCAAGGGCGCGTCGGTGGCGATCACCACCACGATCGACCCCATCCCCGGGGTGCCCGCCTCGGCCTCGGCGAAGGGCGACGGCAGGTGACCCAACTGGCGCCCCACCGGATAACCGTCGACCCGCAGCTCGCGCCGCTGGCCATGGTTGGCCTGGACCAGGACGCCGACGGTCCAGCCCCCCTGGTCATCTACCAGGCGCCGCGAGGCCGTGCCGATACCGCCCTTGAACTCATGACAGATCATTCCCGTACCACCACCCACCGGACCTTCCTGCACCGGGCCGGACTCCGCGGCCTGCTGCGCCTCGCGCACCTGCGCCGGCGTCACGTGCTGCCCCCAGATGTCATTGAGCAGGCCATCATAGGTTTCCATCACCACTGGCATGCACCAGTACACCGCGTCGTCCGGCAGGCGCTCGCGCTCGGCGGCGATCAGCGCGTCGCGCACGACGCCGACGCTATGGGTATTGGTGATGGCGATCGGCGTGGTCAGCAGCCCGGCCTCGCGGATCCACTCCAGCCCCGTGGCGTCGCCATTGCCGTTGAGCACATGGCAACCGGCAAAGCACGGTTGCTGGCGAGCCGCACCCGCGCGCGGCTCGATCAGGGTCACCCCGGTGCGGATCGGCGCCGGGCGTTGTTCGTCGATCAGGGTGCTGTGGCCGACCCGCACTCCCGGTACGTCGGTGATGGCATTGAACGGGCCCGGGGTGCCGTGGCCGAGGGTGATGCCCAGTTGACGCGCACGCATGTGTACTCCTTGGATGCTCACAATTTCTGGAAAGTCGGGCTGAGGCGGCCGTGGGTGCTGTACAGCACCATCGACACGGCCAGCAGCCCGAGAATGATCGACAGGTCGCGCAGCGACGCCTCGCGCAGCAAGGTCACCAGCAGCCAGCCGGCGCCGCTGACTGCCAGCAGGGCTGGCAATGGCCACAGCGGCATGCGGTACGGGTGCTCACGGTCGCGCCGCAGTACCCGGCTGCACAGCGCGCAGGCCGCCACCACCAGGTAGATCAGCAGCAACAGCAGCACGGTGAACGAAGTCAGTTGCTCCAGGCTGCCGGACAGGCTCAGCAATGCCGAAGGGACGGCCAGGAACAGGGTCGCCAGCCACGGCGACTCCCAGCGCGGATGGATCAGCGTGAAGGCGCGATTGAGGGTTGGCGTCCAGATCGCATCGCGGCCGCTGCTGTAGACCACACGGCCGACCTGGATGACGATGGCGACGATGGCGTTGAACACCGAGAGGAAGATCCCGGCGCTGACCAGTCGCGCCAGGGTCTCGTTGCCATGGGCGGTCAGCAGATAGCCGATCGGATCACCGCTGGCCAGCATCGCCTGCAGCGACGGCGCGCCGACCAGCAGCGCCGCCAGTGGAATCACCTCGATCGCCACCACCACCGCCAGCGACCACAGCACTGCGCGGTGCACGGTACGGCCACGGTCCTTCATGTCCTCGGCCAGCAACACCGCGCCACCATAGCCGTTGAAGGCGAACAGGGCCATGCCCACCGCCCCCAGCACCAGCGCCCAGGGTGCGACGACCAGGCTGCCCTGCTCGAGCATCTGCGGTTGCAGCAGGCTCGCTACCGGCTGACTGGCGTTGCCGAAACCCAGTGTCACGATCACCAGCAACGCGGCGACCTCGCAGAACAGGAAAAGCCCGGTGATCCAGGCGTTCAGGCGAATATTGAGGATGCCCAGCGCATAGCTCGACACCACGATCACCAGGGCCACTGCCTGGGTGTCGAACGTGGTACCCAGGGCGTTGTTCAGGTAGGTGGCGGCACCGGCGGCGAGCACCGGCGGGATGAACAGCATCGAGGCCAGCACGGTGAGGAAGGTGGCGTAGCCGGCCAGCCCACCGAACACCCGCTTGGCGTACACGTACTCACCGCCGGCGGAGCTGTGGGCACGCCCCAGTTCGGCGTAGCACCAGGCGAACATCAGCGCCAGGGCCGCAGCCATGATGAAGGAAAGAAAGGCGCCGCTGCCGGCCTGCTGGATGGCGAACGGGGCGATGACGAACACGGAACTGGCCGGGGTCACCGCCGACACGGTGATGGCGACCACGTCGAACACCCCCAGCCGTTGCTGGAGCGCGCCCGTGGGCGCTGCGCTGGAGCTCATGGCGTTTTTCCTCTGGTTGTTATTGGTTGTGAGGGGAAAACCGGTCACGCGGCCGCTGGACCTGGGCTGGACTGTAGGCCGAGCGAACGCCCGGGCCAATTACCCTTAGGGGGTACGCCCCTTGACGCCGGGGTGAAAAGCTCTGAACACTGCGGGAGCCTTGTCGCGGGCGAGCCCGCTTCCTTCACTCTCATGGCGCCGCCGCATGCATAACCTGTTCACCGAAGCCAGTACCCACGCAGGCCTGGCCCGCACCGTCGAGCAGATCGGCCAGCCGCGCTTCTGGCGCCAGCTGATCCTGTTGCTGCAGCAATGGCTGGCGTTCGACAACGCGCTGGCGATGGTCTACCCGCGCGCCGGCCTGCCCCGCGCGCTGGAGATCTTCGATGCCCGGGGCGAAGGCAATCCCGAGGCCATGGCCTTGTACCTCAGCGGGCTGTACCAGCTCGACCCGTTCTACCAGGCCTGCCAGGAGCGCATCGGCGATGGTCTGCATCGCCTGGAGGAAGTGGCGCCGGACCAGTTCCGCCAGAGCGAGTACTACCTCAAGTACTTCCACGACCATGTGCTGGAAGACGAAGTGCAGTTCATCGTGCAGTTGGGTGAAAGTGGCGCCCTGTCGTTGTCGCTGGGCCGCCGCGAGCGGTTTGACAGCGCCAGTCATGGGTTGCTGGCGGTGGTATGTCCGTGGGTGGTCGCGCTGATGGCCCAGCACTGGCTGCAGTTGAGCCTGCGCCCGGCGCCTGCGACGGGCATGGCCCACCAGGTGCGCGACGCCATGAGCCTGTTCGGGGCGAAAGTGTTGTCGGAGCGCGAGCTGGAAATCGCCCGGCTGATCCTGCGGGGGTATTCATCCAAGGCCATGGCCGAGCGGCTGGCCATTTCTCCGGAGACCATCAAGGTCCATCGCCGGCACCTGTACGCCAAGCTGGACATCTCGTCGCAGCCGGAGTTGTTTTCGCTGTTCCTGCAGTCACTGGGACATGATCCGCAGGACCCATGACGACCCTGGGGCGCATTGCGCCCCAGGGTGCCAAGCCAGACTCAGCGTCTGGCGACCATCCCCGCCACGCGATCCACCGCGATCCGGGTCTTGTCCACCAGCTCATCCAGCTCGCTTCGGCTGGCCACCAGCGCCGGCGCCATGATCATCCGCCCCAGGGTCGAACGGATGATCACTCCTTCCTCGAAACCGAAGGTGCGGCACTGCCAGGCCAGGTCGTTCTCGTTGGCGAAGCGCTTGCGCGTGGCCTTGTCCTCGACGAACTGCAGCGCCGCCACCAGTCCGGCGCCCTGCACCTCGCCGATCAGCGGGTGATCGGCGAACACCTCGCGCAGGATGCGCTGCAGGTACGGCCCGGTGTCGTCCTTGACCTGACGCACGATGCCTTCATCACGCAAGGCCTTGAGGTTGGCCACCGCCACCGCCGCCGCCACCGGGTGGCCGGAATAGGTCAGGCCGTGGGCGAACACCCCGCCCCGTTCCACCAACGCCTCGGCGATGCGCTTGCTCAGCACCAGGCCGCCCATGGGCACGTAGCCGCTGGTCAGGCCCTTGGCGATGGACAGGGTGTCGGGCTCGAAACCGAAGTGCTGGTGGGCGAACCACTCGCCGGTACGACCGAAACCGCCGATCACCTCGTCGGCGCACAGCAGCACATCGTACTGGCGGCAGATGCGCTGGATCTCCGGCCAATAGCTCTCGGGCGGGAAGATCATGCCGCCGGCGCCCTGGAACGGCTCGGCGATGAAACCGGCGACGTTCTCGGCGCCCAGTTCGAGGATCTTCTCCTCCAGCTGCAGGGCGCAGCGGCGGCCGAACTCGGCCGGGGTCAGCTCGCCACCTGCAGCGAACCAGTAAGGCTCGTCGATATGCGCGACGTCCGGGATCAGCCCGCCCATTTCGTGCATGAACTTCATCCCGCCCAACGCCGTGGCCGCCAGGGTCGAGCCGTGGTAGCCGTTCCAGCGGCCGATCATGATCTTCTTGCTCGGCTGGCCGACCACCTGCCAGTAGCGGCGCACGGTGCGGATCAGCACCTCGTTGGCCTCGGAGCCGGAGTTGGTATAGATGGCGTGGCTGTAGTGACCCGGCAGCAGGCTGAACAACAGCTCGGACAGTTCGATCACCGCCGGGTGGGTGGTGTGGAAGAACATGTTGTAGTACGCCAGCTGGTCCATCTGCGCGGCGGCGGCGGCGGTCAGGTCCTTGCGACCATAACCGAGCTGGGTGCACCACAGGCCGGACATGCCGTCCAGGTAGCGGCGGCCGTCGTTGTCCCACAGGTACAGGCCTTCACCGCGGGTGATGACCCGTGGCCCCTCGGCGTTGAGCGCCTTCTGGTCCAGGAAGGCGTGGATGTGGTGGGCGGCGTCGCTGGCCTGGTAGTCGCGGGTGTCGCGTTTGGGCGAGAAAGGTGCGTTCATTGTCGTGCTCCTCGGGTGAATGTCAGCGCAGCTGGATCCAGGTGGTCTTGAGCTGGGTGTACTTGTCGAACGAATGCAGCGAGAGGTCGCGGCCAAAGCCGGACTGGCGCCCGCCGCCGAAGGGAACGGTGACGTCCAGGGCATCGACGGTGTTGACCGACACCGTGCCGGCCTTCAGCCGCCGGGCCACGCGGTGGGCGCGGTTGAGGTCGTCGCTCCAGACCGATGCGGCCAGGCCGTAGACGCTGTCGTTGGCCAGGGCGATGGCCTGCTCCTCGTCGTCGAAAGCACTGACCGCCAGCACCGGGCCGAAGATCTCCTCGCGGCTCAGGGCCATGTCCTGGCGCACGTCGGTGAAGATCGTCGGCGTGATGAAGTTCTGCGAGCCGTTCACGCTCAGCCGCTCGCCGCCGCACAGCAGGCGAGCGCCCTCGGCCCGGCCCTGGGCAATGGCCGCCTCGATGCGCGCGGTCTGCCCGGCATCGACGATGGCACCGGCGCGGCTGGCCGGGTCCAGCGGGTCGCCCGGCAACCATTCACGGGCCTGGCGCAGCAGGCGCTCGACGAACTCGTCATGGATCGAGCGCTGCACGTACAGCCGCGAGTTGGCCGAGCACACCTCGCCCTGGTTGAAGAAGATGCCGAACGCCGCCTTCTGCGCCGCCAGATCGAGGTCGCGGCAGTCGTCGAACACCAGGTTCGGGCTCTTGCCGCCGCATTCGAGCCACACCTGCTTGAGGTTGGACTGCGCCGAGTACTGCATGAAGTACTTGCCCACCTGGGTGGAGCCGGTGAACACCAGGCAGTCCACGTCCGGGTGCAGGCCCAGGGCGCGGCCCGCGGTCTCGCCCAGGCCCGGCACCACGTTGAGCACGCCCTCCGGCAGCCCGGCCTGCAATGCAAGCTCCGCCAGGCGCAGGGCCGAGAACGGCGACTGCTCGGCGGGCTTGAGCACCACGCTGTTGCCTGCGGCCAACGCCGGGGCAACCTTCCAGGCGGCCATGTCCAGCGGGAAGTTCCACGGCACCACCGCGCCGATGACGCCCAGCGCCTCGCGGCTGATCATTGCCACGGCGCTGGCCGCGGTCGGCGCGACCTGGTCGTAGAGCTTGTCCAGCGCCTCGCCGTACCAGGCGAAGACGTGGGCAGCGCCGGGGACGTCGATGTTGTAGGCGTCCATCACCGGCTTGCCCATGTTCAGCGAATCGAGCAGCGCCAGCTCCTCACGGTGGGCCAGCATCAGCTCGGCCAGGCGCAGCAGCACGCGCTTGCGCTCTGCCGGCGCCATGCGTGCCCAGGGGCCGTGCTCGAAGGCTCGGCGGGCGGCACGCACCGCCTGGTCGATCTCGTCGTCGGCGCAGGCGGCGACCTGGGCCAGGCAGCGCCCGGTCGCCGGATTGACGGCGGCGAAGGTGGCGCCGTCGCGGGCCGCCACCGGGCGGCCGTCGATCAACGCGGTGGTGATGAAGCTTTGCCGTGCAGCGCGCTGCTGCCAATCGCTTTTCGTATGCACGCAGGTCTCCCCTCCGGCCACACGCGGGGCCGGTGATTGTCGTTGTCTGGATAAGGTGAAACGGTGGTTCAGCGCCGTCGCAGGTAGCTTTCCAGCGGGTCCTTGCTCAGGCCTTCCTGGGCCTGGGCCAGCGAGGCGATGAACAGCGAGAACAGCTCGGCCTGGGTGGCGATGTCGAGCTTGGCGTAGAGGTTCTTGCGGTGGGTCTTGACGGTGTCCTCGCTGATCCCCAGGCGCTCGGCCAGCGAGCGCGTGGAATGGCCGCGCAGCAGGTACTGGGCGATATGGCATTCACGCTCGGTGAGCAGGGATGAGCCGAAATTGTTCAGCGCGGCGTTGATCTGCCGCCCCAGCGCGCTCTCGAAGCGCCCGCCCAGGGCCTCGGCATCCAGCTGCCCCCAGTGCCGGCGCACCACCGCCACCACCCAGGCGGCGACGCACTTGAGCTCGGCCACCTGGCGGCTGCCCAGGCGCCGGGTGCTGCCCAGGGCCACGGCGATGGACAGCTGGGCGTCCAGCGGCACCAGGTAGTTGAGCTCGTCCTCCAGGTGGGCATGCTGGTAGAACGAGGTGTAGTACTCGCTGCGCTTGAAATGATCGGGGGCGACATCGCTCAGGCGGTAGCAGCCGGCGGGCATGCCGTCCATGCAGGCGCGGTAGAACGGGCACAACAGGTAGTAGCCTTCGAGGTACTTCTGCACGTTGCCTTCGGGCAGCCAGGGCCCCTCGTCGTCCTTGGCGAACAGTGCCGAGGGCAGGCCTTTGCGTGGGTACAGGAACACCGTGATGGCCTGGCACGGCGCCAGCTGGTTGAGGGCGGCGAACAATGCCTCGACGAAGCCGGGCGTGCCGATGGCATCGACCACGCGGGCCATCTGCGCATACCAGTCGGGCGAATTCAGCTGGGCGTTGCTCATTGTTGTTGTCCCCGCCAGGGTGAGTGCTGGACGGGATTGTTTCATGGGGGGGACGGGGCGGCTATCACCCTTCGGGGTGAGGGAGATGAAGGGCAAGTCTTAATTGCCGCACGATCCCTGTAGGAGCGGCCTTGTGTCGCGACAGGGGCGCGCAGCGCCCCCAGGTTTTCAGCGTTGATGCACCTATCGCCGGGGCCGCTTTGCGGCCCTTTCCGACCGGTCCGACGCCTCGGCAAGGCCGCTCCTACAGATTGCGCGCTATTGCTACAGTACTGCGTCGGACCGGGAATGCGCGTGATGACAAAAATGCAGGGCAGCCCTGCAGATTTGCCAATTGTGCGAGGTAATTTTGCATGACAGGATCGTTCGATCCGCCCGCGCATTCCAGGACTTCACTTGGAAAATCAATAACAAAGCAGGGAGACCGCGATGACCGCGCACGCTCAACCCTCGGCAACGGATCAAGTACTGGCCGAGGTCCGCAACCACATTGGCCACCTCACCCTCAACCGCCCCGCCGGCCTCAACGCCCTGACCCTGGACATGGTGCGCAGCCTGCAGCGCCACTTGGACCAGTGGGCCCAGGATCCGCAGGTGCACGCCGTGATGCTGCGTGGCGAGGGGCCCAAGGGCTTCTGCGCCGGTGGCGATATCCGCTCGCTGCACGACAGCTACAAGGCCGGCGAGAAACTCCACGAGGACTTCTTCGTCGAGGAATACGCCCTGGACCTGTGCATCCACCGCTACCGCAAGCCGGTGCTGGTGCTGATGGACGGTTTCACCCTCGGCGGCGGGATGGGCCTGGCCCAGGGTTGCGACCTGCGCATCGTCACCGAACGCAGCCGCCTGGGCATGCCCGAGGTGGGCATCGGCTACTTCCCGGATGTCGGCGGCAGCTACTTCCTGCCCCGGGTACCGGGCGAGCTGGGCATCTACCTGGGCGTCAGCGGCAGCCAGGTCAAGGCGGCCGATGCCCTCTACTGCGGCTTGGCCGACTGGTACGTCGACAGTGAAAAACTCGCGGCCCTGGATGACGGGCTCGACCGCCTGACCTTCGGCGCCAACCCGCTCAAGGACCTGCAAGGCTTGCTCGCCAAGCTCGGCACCCAGACCTTGGCGGACGCGCCACTGGCGCAACTGCGCCCGGTGATCGACCACTTCTTCGCCCTGCCCGACCTGCCGAGCATCATCGAGCAGTTGCGCGCCGTGACCATCGGCGACAGTCGCCAGTGGGCGCTGGACACCGCCGACCTGCTGGAAACCCGCTCGCCGTTGGCCATGGCCGTGACCCTGGAACTGCTGCGCCGTGGCCGCCACCTGGCCCTGGAAGACTGCTTCGCCATGGAACTGCACATCGACCGCCAGTGGTTTGCCCACGGCGATATCATCGAAGGCGTGCGCGCCCTGATCGTCGACAAGGACAAGCAACCCCGCTGGAATCCGCCGACCCTGGCCGGCCTCACCACCCAGCGGGTCGACCAATTCTTCGAAGGCCTGTGAGCCCGGGAGTACACAGATGCAAGACCTGGAACTGAGCGAAGAGCAGATCATGATCCGCGACATGGCCCGCGATTTCGCCCGCGGCGAGATCGCGCCCCATGCCCAGGCCTGGGAAAAGGCCGGCTGGATCGACGATGACGTGGTGCGCAAGATGGGCGAACTGGGCCTGCTCGGCATGGTCGCCCCGGAGCAGTTCGGCGGCAGCTACACCGACTACGTGGCCTACGCCCTGGCGGTGGAGGAAATCTCCGCCGCCGATGGCGCCACCGGGGCGATGATGAGCATCCACAACTCGGTGGGTTGCGGCCCGCTGCTGGCCTACGGCACGCCCGAGCAGCAGCAGGCCTGGCTGCCGCGACTGGCCAGCGGCGAGGCGATCGGCTGCTTCTGCCTGACCGAGCCCCAGGCCGGCTCCGAGGCCCACAACCTGCGCACCCGCGCCGAACTGGTCGATGGCCAGTGGGTCATCAACGGCGCCAAGCAGTTCGTCAGCAACGCCCGCCGCGCCAAACTGGCCATCGTCTTTGCCGTGACCGACCCGGAACTGGGCAAGAAAGGCCTTTCGGCCTTCCTGGTACCCACTGACAACCCAGGCTTCAAGGTCGACCGCAGCGAGCACAAGATGGGCATTCGCGCCTCCGACACCTGTGCGGTGACCCTGGACGACTGCCGCATCCCGGCCGCCAACCTGCTGGGCGAGCGCGGCAAGGGGCTGGCCATCGCCCTGTCCAACCTCGAAGGCGGGCGCATCGGCATCGCCGCCCAGGCCCTGGGCATTGCCCGCGCGGCGTTCGAGGCGGCGCTGACCTACTCCCGCGAGCGCATCCAGTTCGGCAAGCCGATCAACGAGCACCAGAGCATCGCCAACCTGCTGGCCGACATGCAGGTGCAGGTCAACGCAGCTCGCCTGCTGATCCTGCATGCCGCGCGCCTGCGCAGCGCCGGCAAGCCTTGCCTGTCCGAGGCCTCCCAGGCCAAGCTGTTCGCCTCGGAAATGGCCGAGCGGGTCTGCTCGATGGCGATCCAGGTGCATGGCGGGTACGGCTACCTGGAAGACTACCCGGTGGAGAAGTACTATCGCGATGCGCGCATTACCCAGATCTACGAGGGTTCCAGCGAGATCCAACGCATGCTGATTGCGCGTGAGTTGAAGCATTACACGGTTTGAGCCCGGCCATTGCCTCAGGCCATACGCGATCCCTGTGGGATCGCGTAATCTCGGTCATCATGCGCTCAATGAGATTTATTCGTCTCATATGATACAATTGTGGATATTTCGTCGCCGAATCCCGACTCGAGGTCCCACATGCGTAGAACCCTCCAGGAAGAGCGCCTGCTCAAGGCACTGGCCCAGGCCATTGTCGTCCACCCCCGCGCCACTCTCAAGGAGCTGGCGGAAACCGCCGGGGTCAGCAAGGCCACCCTGCACCGTTTCTGCGGCACCCGCGACAACCTGGTGAAGCTGCTCGAGGACCATGGCGAGCAGGTGCTCAACCAGGTCATCCTCGAAGCCGACCTGGAACGCATCGAACCGCTGGCCGGTATTCGCCACCTGATCGCCGAACACCTCAAGCACCGCGAGCTGCTGATGTTCCTGATGTTCCAGTACCGCCCCGACACCTTGCTCAACGACGCCGAGGACCTGCGCTGGCAGGCCTATATCCAGGCCATGGACGCGTTCTTCCTGCGCGCCCAGCAGTTGGGCGTGCTGCGCATCGATATCAGCGCGGCGGTGTTCACCGAAACGTTCATGACCCTGGTCTACGGCATGGTCGATGCCGAGCACCGTGGCCGCGCCGCGAGCGCCGACAGCGCGCGGACGGTCGAGCAGCTGTTCCTGAACGGCGCCCGGCCACAGGGCTGACGGCTATCGATCGGTGCCGCCTGCCAATTCCTCGATGCTGATCTCGCGCATCCTGAACTTCTGTACCTTGCCGGTCACCGTCATCGGGAACGCGTCGACGAAGCGAAAGTGCCGCGGCACCTTGAAGTGCGCGATGCGCGCCCGCGCCCAGTCACGCAGCGCGTCCTCGCCCAGCGCCTGCCCCGGGTGAAGACGGACCCAGGCGACGATCTCCTCGCCATAGCGGCTGCAGGGAATGCCGATGACCTGCACGTCGGCCACCGCCGGGTGGGTGAAGAAGAACTCCTCAAGCTCCCGCGGGTAGATGTTCTCGCCACCGCGGATGATCATGTCCTTGCTGCGGCCAACGATACGCACATAGCCTTCGTTGTCCATCACCGCCAGGTCGCCGGTGCGCATCCAGCCATCGGCATCGATGCTCTCGGCGGTGGCCTTGGGGTTGTTCCAGTAGCCGAGCATTACGCTGTAGCCGCGGGTGCACAGCTCGCCGATTTCGCCGCGTGCCAGGGTGCCACCTGCGCTGTCGATCACCTTGCTCTCCAGCCACGGCTGGGTGCGGCCGACGCTGGTCACCCGGCGTTCCAGGTCATCGGTGGCGCCGGTCTGCAACGACACCGGGCTGGTCTCGGTCATGCCGTAGGCGATCTGTACTTCGCCCATGTGCATCTCGTCGATTACCCGGCGCATCACCTCGATCGGGCAGGTGGCGCCAGCCATGATGCCGGTGCGCAGGCTGCTCAGGTCGAACTCATGTCGGCGCGGGTGGTCGAGCTCGGCGATGAACATGGTCGGCACGCCGTACAGTGCGGTGGCGCGTTCCTCGGCCACGGCCTGCAAGGTCAGCAGCGGATCGAAGGCGTCGTTGGGGTAGATCAGGGTGCTGCCGTGGGTCATGCAGCCGAGGTTGGCCATGACCATGCCGAAGCAGTGGTACAGCGGCACCGGCACCACCAGCCGGTCGTGCTCGGTCAGCCCGAGGCTTTCGCCGACCATGTAGCCGTTGTTGAGGATGTTGTGGTGGCTGAGGGTCGCGCCCTTGGGGAAACCGGTGGTGCCGGAGGTGTACTGGATGTTGATCGGCTCATGCCGGTGCAGGCTGGCCTGGCGTACGGCCAACTGCCCGGCGTCGATTTCGCCGGCGCGGGCCTGCAATGCCGACCAGGCCAGGAAGCCATTGGGGGGCGTGGCGGCCAGGCTGATGACCCCGCGCAGCTCGGGCAGGCGCGCGCTGTGCAGCTCGCCCGGGCGGCAGGCGCCGAGCTCGGGCGCCAGGTCCAGCAGCATGGCGTGGTAGTCGGAGGTCTTGAAGGCGTCGGCGCAGATCACCCATTGGCAGGCCGACTGGCCCAGGGCGTACTCCAGCTCGCTGGTGCGGTAGGCCGGGTTGATGTTGACCAGGATCGCGCCGATCTTGGCGCTGGCGAACTGGGTGATGCACCACTCGGCGCAGTTGGGTGCCCAGATGCCCAGGCGATCGCCGGCCTGCAGGCCCAGGGCCATCAGGGCGCGGGCGTGCCGCTCGACGGCCTCTGCCAGTTGTCGCCAGGTGTAGCGCAGGTGCTGGTGGCACACCACCAGCGCTTCGCGGTCGGGGAAGCGGGCGACGGTGGCGTCGAAGGCGTCGCCGATGCAGTGGGTGAGCAGTGGAGTGGCTTTTGAGCCTTGGGTATGGCTGGGCTGGGGCATGGGCTGTCTCTTGTCTTTGTTTTTCCTGACATGGCCCTATCGCGGGCAAGCCCGCTCCCACCGGTCCAGTGTGGCCGGCGTGGGAGCGGGCTTGCCCCGCGATGGCGCTAGCGAACGAACACCTGCGGCGTGGTGGTCGACATATCGCCACCAGGCAGCTTGATGTTCTTCACCTTCTCCAGCGTGTTCGGATCGAACACCGCCAGGTCGTTGAAGGTGCCGCCCAGGTAGAGCTTGTCGCCGGCCTTGTCGAAGGTCACGCAGTAGTAGGTATGGTCGAGGTTGGCGGCCTTGACCAGTTTCTTCTGCTGGATGTCGTAGCGGGCCAGGCGGTTGAGCACGCCGTACATCTGGTTCGGATCCTTCGGCGAGCGCAGGCCGGTGAAGTACAGCTCGGTCAGCTCGGCGAACTCCTGGGTGTGGGCCTTGCCGGTCTTCAGGTCGATGCTCAGGTAGCCGTACAGCGGCTCGGCGGTGGCCGGGTCCTGCTTGGCATCCTTGAACTTCGCAATGGTGTAGAGCATCGAGAACTCATGCCGCGAACTCTGGTGCGGCCAGAAGTACAGCACATCGGGGGCGCTGTAGCCCGGGCGGTTCCAGCTGCGCAGTGGCAGCGCGACGCTGTACTTGCCGGTCTTGACGTCGAGCTTGTAGATGTCCGGCCCGGCCACGTACAGGCTGCCGTCATCGGCGGCGCGCATCAGGTACACCTGGCGCGGCATCGGGAACGTGCGCACGGGCTTGGCGTCGAGGCCGTCGCGGGTGCGGAACACCTCCAGGCGCGGCGGCTTGACCACGTAGTGGTCGTTCAGGCGCTGGCTGGGGTTGACCGTGGCGTAGACCTCCTTGCCGTCGGGGCTGATGGCGAAGGAGTACATGGCCTTGCCGACCTCGCCCGGCACGCTGGAGAGGTTGGCGTGGAAGGTGGTCTTGCAACTGTCCAGGTCGATGCCGTAGATGTCGGCGAAATGGTTGTTCAGCACATAGGCGGTGCGGTTGTCCGGCGCCATCATCGCCGTGCCGGGGCCGAATGAATCGGGCATGCGGCAGGTCTTGTACAGCGTGTCGCTGGCCACCTCGACCACGTGCAGGTTGTTCGGGTAGTTGGTGGCGATCAGGTATTCATGACCAGCCTTCAAGGCCTTGCCTGCCTCGTCGGCCTGGGCCGCCCAGGCGCAGGCCGTGGCGGCGACGGTGAGCGCGAGCTGCGCGCAGAATCCAGCTTTCATGCGGTTTCCCCTTGTCGTTCTATTTGTCTTTCGGGAATACGGTGCCGAGGTTGCGCCAGTCTTCGGCGGAGTTGCTCGCCTGGGCGTTCCAGTCCTGGTAGGTGCTCATCATGTCCGGCACCTGGGCCGGCCACCAGCAAGGGTCGGAGCAACCGTACAGGTCGGCCTCCATCGGCTGGCACAGCGAGCTGACGCCCCCGAACGCATCCACCTCCCAGCCCGGGTCGGTGGTGGCGGTGCAGCCGGCCACCGCGCTCATGGCCAGCACTTCGTCGACGCGGTCTTCGGCGGCGGCCTGTTCAAGGATGCGCGCCTTGTTGTTCAGCGGTTTGAGGTGCTTCATGTCAGTGCGCCTTCCTGGGAGTGATGTAGCGATCGATGAAGGCCGGGTTGGCGGCCATGATGCGGCTGTAGACCTCGATGCCGAAGTCGACCCAGTCGCGCATCAGCTCGCAGTAGTGGTAGGTCGGGTGCTGCGGATCGCCGTAGCGGGCGTAGCTCTCGTGGTAGCAGCCGCCGGAGCACAGGTTGCGGATGCGGCAGCTGTCGCAGCCGGTGCCGCTGCGGTCCAGGCGCTGCGAGAGAAAGTCGTTGAGCTGCGCCTGCTTCACGCCCTGGTGCACGTTGCCGAAGGTCGGCAAGCTGGAGCCGGTGAAACGGTGGCACAGGTTCAGCTCGCCCTCGTGGTCGACCGCCAGCATCTTCAACCCGGCCCCGCACGGCAGGGCCTTCTTGTGGCCCTCGTGGATATCGGTGATCAGCTGGTGCAGGTTGGAGAAACCGATGTTGCGGTGCTCCAGCGCCGCCTCAAGGTAGCGCCGGCCCAGGGCCTTCATGTTGGCGAACACCTGCACCAGCTCGTCGCCTGTGAGGTTGAAATCGGCCATGTCGCCGGAGGTCACCGGGGCGAAACCGACCTCGGCGAAGCCCAGTTCGTTGAACAGGTGGTTCCAGATGGTCTCGATGTCGGTGATGCCACGGGTCAGGGTGACCCGCGCGCCCACCGGCCGGCTGCGGTAGCGCGACAGCAGCATGTCGGCCTTGCGCCGTACCACGTCGTAGGTGCCCTGCCCGCCCACGGTGATGCGGTTGCGGTCGTGCACGGTCTTGGGCCCGTCGATGCTGACCGACAAACCGAAACGGTGGGCGTCGAGCCAGTCGACGATTTCCTCGGTCAGCAAAGTGGCATTGGTGGTCATGATGAACTCGACCTGCTTGCCCGCCTCGGCGAAACGCCGCTCGCAGTAGGCCACCATGTGCTCGATCAGCGCCCGGTTGGACAGCGGCTCGCCACCGAAGAACACCACACTGTAGCGTTCCTCGTCAGGCGACTCCTTGAGCAGCATCTCCACCGAGGCCTCGGCGGTGGCCGTGTTCATCTTGCGTCCGGCCGACGGCTTGTCGAGGTCTTCCTTGTAGCAGTAGGTGCAGCTCAGGTTGCAGCCGGTGTTGACGTTGAGCACCACGGTGTTCAGCGCCGTGCGCTCGACCTGTTTCAGGGCGATCTCCGGGGTCAGCGGCGAGCCGTCGCTGACCACTTCAAGGGCGATCAGCTCGCGCAGGGTTTCCTCGATCTCCTGCCCGGAAAACTGCTGGCCGAGGCGCTGCATCAGCTCCTCGGCGGAGCAGCCCTGGCGGCGCAGGGTGTCGATGATACCGCCGGTCACCGCATCGGCGGCGAACAGCGAACTGCTGGGGATATGAAACAGCATGCGGTCGGCATCCACCTGCACTTCGTGCAGGTTGCGTTCGACCAGGTTCAGTAGTGCGCCCATGGCGACCTCCCGGTATTCGATGCGTCAGTTGATGCCTATGGCAGCGGCGGATTGTTCCAGCGTTGCACGGTGACGATCAGGTGACCCTCGCCCTGCTGGCCGCCGTCGGCGAGGGTGGCGATCACCTTCAGGTTGCCGGCGTTGTTGGTCATCATCTTGCGCGCGGGGTTGGGCCCTGCCCCGCCCGGCACGAACACGCCATCGGCCTGCATCTGCCCGGCAAACCTGACGTCCTCGTCCTCGACCGCGCGCTCGTTGAACGGCTCGACCTTCCAGCTGGCCGGCAGGTAGCCGATGCGCAGCGGCTGGCCGCCGGCGTCCCTGCCCCAGGCCTCGGCCTCGAAGCGGCCCTGGACCTTGGGCACCGAGGCGCCGTTCTCGCCGATGCGGGCAATGGAGAACGCCGGCACCACCTTGACCTCCTCGACCTTGTCGTACACCGCCAGTTGCACGCCCTTGAGCGCGCCCACTGCCACCTCGCGCTGGCCGCTCGCGGCGTCCTTGGCGGCACGCGCCTTGACCCGGATCAGCGTCGGCGTCGACTCCAGCACCTCGGTCACCTCGACACCCGCGCCCAGGTCCGGGTTGCCGGCCAGGTCGCTGCCCACCAGGGTGATCTCGCTCTCGGCACCGGCCTTGATGAAGGCCGGCTGTACTGCCAGCAGGCGACCCTGGCCGGCTTTCGAGGCACTGAAGTCCAGGCCGCGCTCGTCGTGTTCGGCCTCGAACATGCGGCCCTTCATCTGTCCGTCGATGGCGGCGAACACCTGGCGCAGGTTGGCCTCGCCGACCTTGACGTTGCCGCGCCACTCATAGCCGTTGTAGAGGATCGCCGAGCCGCTGCCGTTGAACGGCGTACCATCGGCATAGGTGCCCTTGAGCTCGACCTTGAAGGTGTCGCCCTGCTCGGCGCTGACCGTCATCACCCCGCGCACGTCGCCCTTGGCCAGCATGTGGCCGCTGAACGCCCATTGCCCGGCCAGGACCTTGGACTCGGGCCGCACCTTGAGCCACTCGGCCCAGGCCGGGTTGTCGAGGGGGAAGCGCTTGGCCAGGTCCGGCACCATCTGCTTGAGGGCGATGTCCAGCCAGTCACGGTCGCGGGCCTGGGCCTGGTACTCGAGGGACGGCCACTGGCCGAGGTGGAAGTTGACCAGGTGTTCCCATTCCTTGGCCGGACGCCGCTGCAAGGCGACCCGGGCGCCGGAGTGGCAACGGCCGCACATCTGGCTGAGCTGATCGTCGAAGTGCTCGACGGTGTTCAGCCGGCGCTCCATGGCGTAGCGCACGCCTTCGGTCTCGCTGGGCGCCAGGCCCTGCTTGTCGGCCAGGTACTTGACCAGGGTGCGGCGCTCGTCGTCGCTGATCGAAAGGCCATGCATCACCTGCATGCGGGCGATGCTCATCAGCCAGCCTTCCGGGGTCTTGCGCTGGTGACTGATGCGACTGTAGCTGTCGTTGCCTTCGGGGATATGGCAACCCATGCACTTGTTCTGCAACAGGCTCGGGCCCTGTTCGGCCGCCATGGCCTGGGCGGACAGCAGTGCGGTGGCGACCAGCGCCAGTGTGCCCGCCTGCCGCCGGAGTCGAGTCGTCTTCAAGGTCAGACCTCCACGGTGTTGTTCTTATCGTTATTCGCACGCTTGGGTACAGCGGTGTGCATGTGACAGTTGCGATACAGGAAGTGTGCCAGTTGCAGCAAAAATGTTATGGATCAGTAAGTTGCCTTGGTTTTGCGGGTAAGGGCGTGCGTCTGGGACTGTAGGTGAACGTCCCATTTCGCGACTGGGTGTTTCACCTTGAGACATCCGCCGGGGCTGGCAATCCTGGGGCTGCTTCGTAGCCCCCAGCACCCTCGAGCCGAACGCATAACCATGTGTATCGCATGACGTCTCACCCGATCTCAATATGCAACAGATCAACCCTGATTCTATTCACTCCCAATCCGGCAAAAACCACCGCTAGCCGGGCCTTGCCCGCCACCTGAGTCCTTTGGCACGCCCATTGCCCCTACCCTGGTCACAACCATGACAAGAGGCGCCGCCCCATGCATTCCGAACTGCCGATCCTTCCCGCCACACGCGACTTCCTCGCACGCAAGCCCAGGATGCGCATCGGCGCCGACTGGCAGGACGCCGCCAGCGGTCGCACCATGACCTTGCGCAACCCGGCCACCGGCGAGATCCTCGGCGAGGTGCCCGCAGCCGAGGCCCAGGACGTGGACCGTGCCGTGCAGGCCGCGCGCCAGGCCTTCGACAATTCGGCCTGGAGCCGCACACGCCCGCGTGAACGGCAGAACCTGCTGTGGCGCCTGGCCGGCCTGATGCAGCGCGATGCCCGGGAGCTGGCCGAGCTGGAATGCCTGAACAACGGCAAGAGCGCCACCGTGGCCCAAGCGATGGACGTGCAGTTGGCCATCGATTTTTTGCGCTACATGGCCGGCTGGGCCACCAAGCTCGAAGGCAGCACGGTCGAGCCCTCGCTGCCGCTGATGCCCGACGATCAGTTCCATGGTTTCATTCGTCGCGAAGCGGTCGGCGTGGTCGGCGCCATCGTCGCCTGGAACTTCCCGCTGCTGCTGGCCTGCTGGAAGCTCGGTCCGGCCCTGGCCACCGGCTGCACCGTAGTCCTCAAGCCTGCCGACGAAACCCCACTGACCGCGCTGAAGCTCGCCGAGCTGGTGAGCGAGGCCGGTTACCCGGACGGCGTGTTCAACGTGATCACCGGCACCGGGCTGAACGCCGGCGCCGCCCTGAGCCGTCACCCGGGCGTGGACAAGCTGACCTTCACCGGCTCCACCGAGGTCGGCAAGCTGATCGGCAAGGCCGCCATGGACAACATGACCCGCGTCACCCTGGAACTGGGCGGCAAGTCGCCGACCATTGTCCTGCCCGACGCCAACCTGCAGGAAGCCGCCGCCGGCGCCGCCACGGCGATCTTCTTCAACCAGGGCCAGGTGTGCTGCGCCGGTTCCCGCCTGTACGTACACCGCAAGCACTTCGACAACGTGGTGGCCGATATCGCCGGCATCGCCAACGCCATGAAACTGGGCAACGGCCTGGACCCTACCGTGCAGATGGGGCCGTTGATCTCGGCCAAGCAGCAGGACCGGGTCACCGGCTACATCGACCTGGGCCGCGAGCTGGGCGCGACCATCGCCTGCGGCGGCGAAGGTTTCGGCCCGGGCTACTTCGTCAAGCCGACGGTGATCGTCGATGTCGACCAGCGCCACCGCCTGGTGCAGGAGGAAATCTTCGGCCCGGTGTTGGTGGCCATGCCGTTCGACGACCTCGATGAGGTGGTGCGCATGGCCAACGACAACCCCTACGGGCTGGGCGCGAGCATCTGGTCCAACGACCTGGCCGCAGTGCACCGGATGATCCCGCGGATCAAGTCCGGGTCGGTGTGGGTGAACTGCCACAGCGCGCTGGACCCGGCGCTGCCGTTCGGCGGCTACAAGCTCTCCGGCGTCGGCCGCGAGATGGGCGCGGCGGCGATCGAGCACTACACCGAGCTGAAGTCGGTATTGATCAAGCTCTAGATCACGCCATCGCGGGGTGGTTCGCCGCTGCAACTTGCCCCGCGACAGAAACACCAAGACCACAATAAAAACATGGAGCACACCATGAAGCACAAGCTCGCCTGCACATTGGCCCTGCTGCTGGCCTCTCCCCTCACCCAGGCCCACGAAATCTACAACAACGCCGGCACCACCCTGGACGCCAACCTCGAGGCCCTGTTCGGGGTATTCCACAGCGACGAAAGCTTCGACCAGTTCGGCAACCGCCAGCCCGGCAGCAGCAACTGGCGCGAGGGCTACGTCAAATACGGCCTGAGCGCCAGCCAGGCCCTGGCCGACAGCGGCACGCTGTACGGTGCCTTCAGCCTGCTCAGCTCGGCCACCTGGGGCGATGGCGACGCCGCCGGCTTCACCCTGGGCAACGAGCGTCGCACCGGCGTCGAGGACGCCTACCTCGGCTGGCGCTCGGGCAGCCTGTTCCCGGCCCTCGGTGAGGATGGCATCGATGTCTCCGGGGGGCGCCAGGTCATCACCCTCGGCGACGGTTTCCTGATCCAGGGCGACCCGGTCAATGCCGGCAATGTCGACCTGGGCGCCGATTTCGACCGGGGCGGCGCCTACTACCTGGCGGCGCGCAAGGCCTTCGACCGCACCGCCGTGCTGCGCCTGGGGGGCAAGCAAGGCTGGCGTGGCGACCTGATGTGGCTCAAATCAGACAACCCGTTCCAGGCCGACACCTCCATGGCGGTGGCCAACTTCGAACATGTCGCTGACGCAGGCACCGTGGGCCTGAGCTGGATCCACGGCCTGGATGTCGACCGCCGCTACGCCGAGATCCTCGGCCTGGAACACCGCGACGGCATGGACACGGTGAGCCTGCGTGGGCGCGGCAACCTGGGGGTGAAGGACCTTGAGCTGGCCGCCGAATACGTCACCCAGGACCGCACTGGCGGACGCGAGAACGCCTGGTACCTGGAGGGTAACTGGACCTTCTCCGCACTGCCCTGGTCGCCCACCGCCACCTACCGCTACAGCCGCTTCTCGGAGCATTTCGATCCGTTGTTCTATGGCCTGAGCCGAGGCTACGGCACCTGGTTCCAGGGCGAGGTGGCGGCCAACTACGCAGGGCCCTTCAACAGCAACACCCAGGTGCACCATGTGGCGCTCAAGGCCACGCCGCGGGAGGGCCTGACCGTGGGGGCGCTGTACTTCGACTTCGACACGCTCAAGACCGACCAGGGCAACCTGGGTGGGCGCGAGGTGGACCTGTATGTCGAATGGATGATCAACGAGCACTGGCTGATCAGCCCGCTGGTGGGCTTCTATACCCCACAGCGCAGTGCGCAGGATGGCGGCGTGCAGTTGGGTGGGCGGGATAGCGGGACCTACCTGCAACTGGTGGTGGGGACTTTCTTCTAGGCCAAAGGCCCTATCGCGGGGCAAGCCCGCTCCCACCGGTGCCGTGTCAGGTCGCACTGGTGGGAGCGGGCTTGCCCCGCGATGGACCCTCAGCAAAAACCCTGTTCGCGCAACCAGCGCGCAACCATCGGCTGGTGCGCTTGTGTCACCAGGCGCTCCAGGCCGATGCCAGCCTGCACCCCGCGTACCACCGGCGCCAGCTCGACACCCAGCAGGTGCCACACGCCCAGCGGCTGGTCCGCCGTCACCACCACCTCGGCCTCCTCCACCCAGCCTTCGCGCAACACCGGGCGTCGCTCCACCCGCACCGCTTGCCAGTCCGCCGCCGCGTGCAGCGGCTGGGCATCCGGCCAATTGCGGCGGCGGGCCCAGAACGGCTGTTCACCGCGCTGTGTCTCCTGTGCGTAAAAGTCCCGGCCGATCCGCGCGAAACGCAGGAACAGCTGCTCGACCCGTGTCTGATGGAAGCGCTGCGCCAAGTCCGCCTGCCCGGGTCGTTGCAACAGGGTATTGATCACCACGGGCGCCTGGAGCGCCGAGGACAACGACTGGAAGATACCATTGCCCGACAGCGGGTCGACCGCCATCGCGGCATCGCCAACCCGCAGCCAGTCCTGGCCCGCGCAGTTGCCGGCCAGGATCGCCGTGCTGCTGCGCGCATGCACCTGCGCAGGGGCGAAGGCCCGCTCACCGAACAGCTGCGCCACCAACGCCGAACCACGCCGACGCTCGGCACAGTATTCAGGCAAGGCCGCCTTGCCCGGCAGCTGCGCCGTCGTCGCGTCCAGCGTCACCTGCCAGTAACAGCGGCCATCGGCCAGTCGCGCCATCCAGGTCCAGCCGTCGTCCAGGCTCTCCACCGCCGACACCGGCGTGCCGGGCACGGCCTGCCAGAGGTTGAGCAGGCTGACGGTCTCCGGCCCGCGCAGGCGACCTTCACTCAACGGGGCCTGACGACCACGGGCCTCGACCAGAAACTCGCCGTGCAGGATGCGACCGTCGTCCAGGTGTATCCGGTACCCCTGCCCCCGCTCCACCTCGCGCACACGCCCTTCGACCAGCTCGACACCGGCGCGGCGCAGGTCGTCGCGCAGGGCCTGGTCGAAACGCTGGCGATCGAGCAGGCACTCCTGGTTCGGTTGCAGCCGCTCGCCGTTCCAGTGCACCTGGCGCGTGGCCGGCGTGGTGGCCTCGGCCAGGGCGGCGCCCAGGCCTGCATGACGCAGGCCCTCCAGCACCCGCTGCGACACGCCTTCCACCGCGGCGAAGCGGCGCCAGTCGGACACCACCGTGACGGGGTAGCCCATCCGCCGCAGCCCCAGGGCCGTGGCCGCGCCGGCAGGCCCGGCGCCGAGCACCAGGATGCTTGCTTCAGGCATCGATCGGCCCCTTGCGCTCAGGGCCGGCGAACGCCGCGTGATGCTTCAGCCACCGCAACAGCGCCTCCCGGGTCATGCCGGGCTCATTGCGCAGCAGGGCCGCCACCCGGCCACTGAACGCGGCGCAGGCCAGGCTGGCGCCTGCCCCGCCATCGCTGCCGACCGCCGCGCCGAAGTCGGCCTGGGCCGTGTCCAGCCACGACCACTGCCCGGGAGCGCAGCGGGCATCACCGGTCACGCGGATGACCCCAGGGTAGCTGGCCGGGTAAACCGGCTCGCCCCGCGCCGGGCTCGAGGCGCACAGCAGCACCCCGGCGGCCACGGCCTCGGCGCAGGCCTGGCGCAACACCGGGCGGTCCTGGCGCAGGCCCAGGCTCAGGTTGACCACGCTCGCACCGGCTTCCACCAGCCACAACAGGCCAGCCGCCACCTGCAAGGCACTGGTACTGCCCTGCCCGGCGAACACCTGGGCCAGCAGCACGGGCAGGGCACCGGACTCGGCGCGCAGCCGCGCCAGCACGGCGCTGCCATGGCCCAAGGCGTCCGGCAGCGAGTCACCCTCGCGCAACCTGCCCTCTTCGAGCCAGAAACGTCGCGCATCCAGCAGGCCGGCCGCCTGCTCCGGCGAGCAGCCGCTGTCGATCACGCCAATCCACGGTTCAGCGGCCATGGTCGGCGGCCTCCTTGCTGCGCAACTGCCCGCCGTGCAGCTCAAGGTGCAGGTCGGCGTCGGCGAGGGTCGAGGCGCGGTGACTGATGAGGATCCGTGTGCGCCCGGCGAACAACTGGTCGATGGCGGCGATCACCTCGCGCTCGGTGGCTTCGTCCACCGCCGAGGTGGCTTCGTCCAGCACCAGGATTGTCGGTTGCTGCAGCAGCGCCCGGGCGATGGCGATGCGTTGCTTCTGCCCGCCGGACAGCTGCTGGCCGCGCTCGCCCAGCAGGCCGTCGAGCCCCAGCGGCAGGCTCTGCACCAGACTGTCCAGGCGGGTCAGGCGCACCACTCGCTCCAGGTCGTCACGGCTGGCCTGGGGCGTGCTGTAGGCCAGGTTCTGCGCCAGGGTGCCGCGAAACAGGACGATGTCCTGGCTGACCACGGCGATGCGTCGCCGCAGGGCCTGCAGGTCGAGCTCGCGCAGGTCGACGCCATCGAGCAGGATGCGCCCGTCATCGGGGTCGTAGAAGCGTTGCAGCAGGTCGATCAGCGTCGACTTGCCGACACCGGAGGCGCCGCTGATGGCGACCTTGGCCCCGGGCGGCAGGCAGGCATCGACCTTGTCCAGCACCCTGCCCTGGCGGCCGTCGTGAGCGAAGCACACACCGTCCAGGCGCAGCTCGCCGGCCCCCTGCGGCATGGGCTTGGGATCATCCGCCTCGCGCACCGCGACCGCCTCTTGTTTGAGTTCCATCACCCGCCCCAGGCTCACGGCCATCCGCTGCACCGCCACGTACAGGCCCAGCAGGCTCTGCACCGGGCCGACGGCCATGCCCATGTAGGTGGAAAACGCGATCAGCGCGCCCAGTTGCCAGGTCCCCTGGATCACCCACCAGCCGCCGACCAGGAACGCGCATGCCCGGCACCAGGAGGTCAGGGTGCCGGGCACCGCCTGGGTGAAGAACTCGGTGACCTGTACCTTGAGCAGCTGCCCCATGTAGCCCTGGCCCAGCCGGTCGAGGCGTTCGGCCTCGCGCTGCTGCTGGCCGGCGGCCTGGATGAACTTCATCGCCGGCAGCGTCTCGACCAGGAACGACGACACGTCCGCCGAGCGCTCGCGCAGGCTGCGCACCTCGCGCTCGACCTTGCGCCGCATCCAGCGCAGCCACAGCACCTCGAGCGGGATCAGCAGCGCCAGCAGCAGCGACAGCTGCCAGGACAGCATCAGCATCAAGGCCACGGCGCCGACCAGGCCGATCAGCGCCGACACCGCCGAGAACAGCGAATCCACGGCAAAGCGCTGGATCTCGGCGACATCGCCGTCCAGCCGCGACAGGATGTCACCGGTGCGCCGCCGCCCGTAGAAGGTCGGCGACAGCCGTTGCAGGTGGCGGTACAGGTCGTCGCGCAGGGCGAACAGGATGCGCCCGGACAGCCGTGTGTGCAGGTAGCGGTTGACCCCGGCCAGCACGGTACCGAGCAGGCCGGCGACGATCATGATCACCGCCATGTGCCAGAGGGTCTGGTAGTCCTTGGCCAGCAGCCCCTCGTCGATCAGCGTCTTGACCAGCCAGGGTTGCGCCAGGGCCAGCAACGAGGCGCCCAGGGACAGCGCCAGTAGCGCGCCGATGGCGCCACGGTGTGGACGCACGAAGCCATACAGCCAGGCCAGCGCCTGGCGCATCAGCGCCGGGTCGCTGGATTCGATCAATCGGGAAAACAGTCCGCCCATGGCTCAGCCACGCAACTGCTTGAGCTTGCGGTACAGCGTCGCGCGGCTGATGCCCAGGGCCTCGGCCGCTGCCGAGACATTGCCCTGATGTCGGGCCAGGGCGGCGCGGACCAGCTCCAGCTCGTTGTCGCGCAGGCTGCCGGACGGCGCGGCGCCGCTGGCCAGTTCATCGAGCAGGCAGTCGGTGAGATGGTCGAGGGTCAGCACCTGCTCGCCCTCCTCGCGCATCGCCAGGGCAGTACGCACCACCATCTCCAGCTGGCGGATGTTGCCCGGCCAGTCGAAGTTCTCCAGCAGCGCCACCAAGGGCGCATCGAGGCTTACGCCCCTGGCCCCGGACTTGTCCAGCAGGCCCTGGATGAGCGTCGCCAGGTCGTCGCGCTCGCGCAGTGCCGGCAGGCGCAGGGATACGCCGTTGACCCGGTAATAGAGGTCTTCGCGAAACTGCTGGTCGGCGACCAGGCGCTTGAGATCGCGGTGGGTGGCGCAGATCAGCGCCACGTCGATGTCCTGCTCGTCGCCGGCGCCCAGCGGCGCCACCCGGCGCTCCTGCAGGACACGCAGCAGACGGGCCTGCAAGGCCAGGGGCATGTCGCCGATCTCGTCGAGGAACAGCGTGCCGCCATGGGCCTGCATCAGCCGTCCGACCATGCCACCGCGGCGCGAGCCGGTAAAGGCGCCCTCACGGTAGCCGAACAGCTCGGACTCGATCAGGCCCTCGGGAATCGCCGCGCAGTTGACCGCCACGAACGGCTTGTCGGCCCGCGTTCCGGCCTGGTGCAGGGCGCGGGCGGCGACTTCCTTGCCGGTACCGGTTTCGCCCAGCAGCAGCACCGGCAAGCCATTGGCCAGGCCCTGGCGGGCCATGCGCAAGGCACGGGCCAAGCGTGCATCGCCGCCGGCCAGGGCCTCCAGGGCCTGGATCTTGGCCGGCTCGGTCGACCTGGTGGTGGGCGTCGGACCACTGAAACGGCCATGCCGTGGCAGTTGCAAGGCACGGAAGAAGAATTCGCCCTTGGCCGTCTGCACGCTGCTGACACCGCCCTGCCACAGGCGGGCGATGAATGCCGGCGAGCGCTCGCCCAGCAGGTCGCTGCTGCGGCGCCCAAGCAGCGCCTGGCGCGGCATCTGCAGCAGCTGGCAGGCGTTGTCGTTGGCGGCCAGCACCTCGCCTTCCAGGCTCAGTGCCAGCAGGCCCTGCCAGGCGCTGGCCAGGTACTGCGGGCGGCTGTGGAAGGCCAGCACCAGGTGCTCGGGGTGATACAGCCCGAACAACCGGCTTTCGATACTGCCGGCGGCGAGCAGCAACGTGGAGAGGCTGTCCTGGGGCTGGGCCATGACGCCTTCGCGGGTCACGTCGAGCACGCCGATCACCTCGCCACGCGGATCGCGCAGCGGCACCGAGGTGCAGGAGAACGGGCTGAGCCGGTCGAGATAGTGTTCGCCGCAGTTGATCAGGGTCGGCTGGCCCTCGACCACCGCCGTGCCGATGGCGTTGGTGCCGCGCAGGGCCTCGCTCCAGCAACTGCCCGGGTGCAGGTCGCGCAGGCCCTCGCGGGCGAGCACGTGCTTCTGGCCCTCGATGGCCAGCACGTTGGCCTGGGCGTCACCGAGGATGACGATGCCGCTCTTGCCCTGGCGCTTGACCAGATAATCCAGTTCGGGGGTGACTGCGTCGATCAGCAGGCGGTTGTGCTCCAGCAGCGCGCGCAGGTCCAGGCCATGGCGAATGCCCAGGCCCACCTGCTCGCCCTGCAGGCAGTCAAGGCCATGGCCAAGGCTGCGGCGCCAGGAGGCATCGATTTCGTCACGCAGCATGCCGGAGGGCAGTTCGCCTTCGCTGGCCAGTTTCAGGCGGACCAGACGGGATTGCTGCAGCGGGTCGTTGGCGGTTGTTGTTGGAAGTTGTCGCGCCATTGCGTGCTCCAGGGGTGCCCCGCTCAGACGGGGCAATGGGCATCGGTTTTTTCGGCAGTGTGCGTCAGAAATCGTTGGTAGTCATCAGGTATGCGCTGGGAGGCGCTGCAAGGCTATCGGCGAACACCTGAAAGCCCTGCCCCATTCCCCAATCCTGGGTCCCCCCGCCCACCCGCCGTACCTCGCCGAACACTTGCCAGAAACGCTGAAACCCCTACCCCAGAGCCCTTCAACCGCCCCCTGAAAAACCTGGCACAACAGTTGCCGATCCCTCCCCAGACGCCCCAACCCATGGGCCCGTTTGCAGGAGGAAGCAACTCATGCACCGACCGACTCCCCACCCGCTGGCCGTGGCGATCTTCGCCGGCCTGCTCCAGCTACCGGCCCAGGCTGCGCTGTACGCGGTCGACAGCGGCCCCTACACCCTGCCCACCGGCAAGTTCCCCGCCTGGTACCAGGACAGCCACGGCCGGGTGCTCGACCTGTGCCTGTCCAAGGCGGTGAGCTCGCGAGTCGCCGGTGCCCCAGGCGCGCCTTCGTACATGTGCACGCTGTTGCCCACCCCCGGCGTGTTCGACGATACCCAGCCGATCGTCTTCCCCAGCAACTTCCCCGACGAGGCCTTCTGGTTCACCGCCGACGCCGCCATCGTCGATGCCGCCCGCGGTATCGACCTGAGCTTTGGCTCGGCCATCGAGGCTGCCTTCGCCGCCGAAGAGCCGGTGGACGGTGACCAGGTCAGCTTCGCCCGGGTGCGCATTCGCGTCGATGTGCCGGTGGCCGGCACCTACACGATCACCCACCCCTACGGCGTCGAGGTCTTCGACGTGCCGGCGGGCGGGCGCCGGGCGATCAACATGACCCGCGACATCGGCATCGGCTCTCCCGGCGACTACAGCGGCGCGCTCAAGGGTGACGTCGGGCCGTTCCTGCGCAGCGTCAACGGGCCCTACACCGAAACCAACCCGGACACCGGCGCCAGCGAACGCTACATCGGCGACCCTAACCTGGAAGAGCCGGTCACCGGCAGCCCCTTCAACACCAACTTCGTGCGCATCGAAGGCCCCAACGGCATCGACCTGCGCACCGAGCTGTTCGCCGTCTCCGGCAAGTTGTCCACGGTCAACCGCCCGACACCGCTGATCCCGCAGCGCAGCACCTACTCGCGGCACACCGTCAACGGCGACCTGCGGGCCCAGCAGGATGTGTTCGTCATGGCGCCGCCAGCGCCGGCCACGGTCACCCTGACCAGCCAGACACCGACCCTGCCCCTGGGCGAGGCCAACGGCACCGGCGCCTGGTACGCCCAATCGGCGCTCAACCCGACCCTGCCGCTGACCCTGCAGGTGACCGCCGACAACAGCCTGGCCATCGCCACCAGCACGCCGACCAGCGCCGCCATGCCGCTGACCGACCTGGTGACCATCAGCCGCGCCGAATACAGCCTGGCCAGCGGCCAGTTGACCCTGGTCGCCAGCAGCAGCGACGAGACCAGCCCGCCCGCCCTCACCGCCCGTACCGGCAACGGCACGCTGATCGGCAACCTGAGCGGCAACGGCGCGGTCAAGTCCCTGACCACCGGGCTGTCACCCATCCCGCCGGCGCAGGTGCAAGTCACCAGCAGCCACGGCGGCAGCGACAACGAAGACGTGGTGCTGGTGCCATGAACAGACACCGCCTTCAAGGAGGCCGCATGAATACTTGGTCGCGTCGGGCGCTGTGCGCCGCCGGTTTCACCCTCACCGTCAGCAGCGCGGCCTGGGCCGCCCTGAGCGAGGTCGATCCCGGCCCCTACACCTTCGCCACCGGGGGCTACCCGATGTGGTACAAGGACGCCAACAACCTTGCCCTGGAGCTGTGCCAGTCACGCGCCACCAGCTCGCGGGCACCGGGCGCGCCAGGCGCACCGGCCTACATGTGCACCCTGCTGCCCGAGCCCGGGGTCTACGACGATGCCCTGCCGCTGGTGTTCCCGGACAACTGGCCGCCGGAGATGTTCTGGTTCCTGGCCGAGACCCAGATCCCGCAGGTGGGCAACAGCGGCTACGAGCTGGAAGTCTATGTCGCAGGCCTCGAGGCGGCCTTCGCCGCCGAGAACCCGGTCAACGGCGACCAGCAGAGCTTCGCCCGCATCCGCATCCGTGCTTCGGTGCCGCGCACCGGCACCTACACCATCACCCACCCGTTCGGCGTCGAGACGGTCAACGTGACCACCGCCGGCCGGCGGGCGATCAACATCACCCGCGACATCGGCATCGGCGCGCCAGGCAACTTCAGCGGTGCCCTGACCGGCAACCTCGGCCCGTTCCTGCGCGGCGTCGGCGGCCCCTACACCGAGGTCAACCCGGACACCGGCGCCACCGAGACCTTCGTCGGCGACCCGAACATCACCGAGGCGGTGACCGGCAGCCCGAACAACACCAACTTCGTGCGCATCCAGGGCCCGGCGGGCACCATCCAGACCAACGTCTTCAGCGTCTCGGGCAAGGTCCTCGACCAGCGCCAGCAGACCCCGGTGACACTGGAACGCGCCACCTACCAGCGCAACGCCGCCGGCACCCGCGTCGAGGTCTTCGCCAAGGCGCCGAACAGCGCCAGCCTGTGCCTGCGCAACGGCCTGGCGCTGATCGGCTCGCCGCCGTCGCCGTGCCAGTTCAGCATGCTCGCCGACAACAACGGGCTGTTCTTCAGCCAGCAGTTGAGCCAGGCCGTGCCGCCGTCGGTGGTGGTAGTCACTGCCAGCAGCCCGGCCGGCACCACGCGTCCGACAGCGCTGTCGAGCAAGCTCAGTGACGTGGTCAAGGTTGCCACCGCGCGCTATGACTGGAGCGCCAGGCGCCTGCTGGTCGAGGCCCGCTCCAGTGATGAAGTGGTGGTGCCCGACCTGCTGGTACAGGGCTTCGGGCGCATGTCCAAGTCTGGCGTGCAGCAGAGCCTGACGGTCAACGACCTGGCCCAGCCACCCGCCAGCATCACCGTCAAGTCGGCCCATGGCGGGGTCGATGTGGAGCCGGTGGTGGTGGTCGGCAACGCCCCGGTGCCAACCGAGAACCAGGCTCCCGTGGCCCAGGCCGACAGCGCCAGCACCAGTGTCGGGGTGCCGATCACCCTCAACCTGCTGGCCAACGACAGCGACCCGGACGGCAACGTGCCGCTGAGCATCACCGACCTCACCCAGCCTGGCACCGGCCTGGGCGGCGTGGTGCTCAACGGCAGCACTTCGGTGACCTACACCCCGCCGAGCGGTGCAACCTCGCCCGTGGTGGCGACCTTCAGCTACCGCGCCCAGGACGCCAAGGGACTGAACTCGACACCGGCCACGGTAACCGTCAATGTCGCGCCGAACCAACCTCCGACTGCAGTGGCCGACAGCGTTGCCACCCTCGGCGTGCCACTGACCATCAACGCGCTGGCCAACGACACCGACCCGGAAGGCAACCTGCCGCTGACCATCGCCAGCGTCACCCAGCCGACCCCGGCCGGGCGCGGCACGGTCAGTACCGACGGCAACGTGATCACCTATACGCCACCGGCCACGGTGAGCGCGGCGTTTACCACCAGCTTCAGCTACATCGCCCGTGACGCGATCGGCGCCACCTCGACGCCCGGCACGGTCACCGTGCAGGTATCGCCACGGCCGGCCCAGGAGACCTTCGCGGTCACCGCGGCGACGGTCACGGCGCGCTCGAACAATCGCTTCAACTGGGACATCAGCGGCACGTCCTCGGTAACCACCGGCAACACCATCACCGTACGCGTCACCACCACCACCGGCGTGCAGACCCTGGGCACCACCACCGTGCCGGTCACCGGCCGCTGGCGCCTGACGGTGAGCAACAGCACGACGCTGGTGCCCACCGCCACGCCGACCGCCACGGTGACCAGCAGCCAGGGCACCACGCGCACGGTCAACGTGGTGGTGCAGTAAGACTCGGAGGGATGCCATGAACGCCTTGTACCCACTGTTGCTGAGCCTGGCCCTCACCGGCCAGGCCCTGGCCGACGACCTGATGGACAACGCCGACCTCGCCGTCGGCAGCGACCTCGGCGAGCCGCTGGTGCTGCGCCTGCTGCCGGCGGGCGCCGGCCAGGCCGCGGTGATCGAGCAACTGGGCACGGGCAACCGCGCCGCCCTCGACCAGAACGGCCAGGCCCTGCTGGGCCGGATCGTCCAGGCCGGGAGCGCGCAGGAAGCGTACATCCTGCAGGAGGGCAGCGACCTGACGGCCGCGATCAGCCAGCAGGGCCAGGGCAACAACGCCACGATCCGCCAGAACGGCAGCGACAACAGCGCCGCCATCGAACAGATCGGCAACCACAACAGCGCCACCATCGACCAGCGCGGCACGGGGCTGAACAGCACCGTGACCCAGGCCGGCAACGGCCAGCAGGTCCATGTCACCCAATACCGCTAGGCCCAACACGACAGATCTGGAGGCAACACCATGCACAAGCTCGCCCCCCTGAGCGCTGCCATCGTCCTGGCCCTTGCCGGCCAGGCCATGGCTGACGACAGCGTTTCGACCCAGAACCAGCAAGGCGCCCAGAACATAGCCGAGGTCAAGCAGTCGCAGGCGCCTTTCGCCTCGGCCACGCAGAACCAGACCGGTCACGACCACAACCACATGGCGTTGCAGGACGCCAGCACCAGCCACATCCAGCAGAGCGCCACCGGCTCGTTCAACGCCGGCTACGCCGAGCAACTGTACGAGAACGGCAGCCAGATCACCCAGCATGCCGGCGGCGAGCTCAACGATGCATTCGCCAGCCAGTCGGTGGGTGAAAACAACGAAGCGCTGCAGATCCAGGCCGGCGGCGGCAACCAGTCGATCATCTGGCAGGACACGCAGACCGGCAGCAAGGCCACCACCCTGCAGTCGGGCTTCGGCAACAGTGCGACCGTCGAACAGCTGTTCGGTGGCAGCAACAACAAGAGTTCGATCATGCAAGGTGGCAGCGACAACCAGGCCGCCGCCGAACATATGACCCACCAGGATGGCGATATCGCCATCTACCAGGAGGGCAAGCAGAACTGGGCCTACGGCGACCAGCGCGACGGCCTGGGCGGCACCATCGGCATCGACCAGTACGGTACCGGCAACTCGGTTGAAGTGTGGCAGGACAACCAGGCCGCCAGCCAGGCCAGTGTCTACCAGAATGGCCAGGCCAACGAAGGCTACATCGACCAGAGCTTCGGCCAGGGCAACACTGCCAGCCTCAGCCAGACAGGCCGTGGCAACGCCAGTTGGTCGGACCAATACGAAACCAGCCAGGCGGTGACGAACATTTCGCAGGTGGGCAACAACAACCTGCACTTCACCTACCAGACCGGTGACAACCACAGCCTGACCATCAACACGGTGGGCAATGCCAACAAGATCATGGCCAGCAACTGGAAGGGCGAGAAGTCCGGCGGGCAGTTCGGGGTCGGGCAGCAGGCGCAGATCAACCAGGTAGGTCATGGCAACGGGGTGAATATCACCCAGGAAGGCAACGCCCAGATCGCGCGGCTGAACCAGAATGGCAACCGCAACCAGATGCAGACCCGCCAGGCGGACAGCAACAACGAGCTGTACTTCGAGCAGAACGGCAGCGACAACCTGCTTATCGCCGACCAGCGGGGGACTGGCAACTATGCCGAGGGGTTGGCTGCTGGTAGCGGCGGCAGCATAACCGTCGAGCAGTCGGGGAGTGGCAACCAGAGCTACACCTACCAGCTGCAGGGCTATGGGAACGAGGCGACCATCAAGCAGACCGATGGGGTCAACCTGGCCTACGTGACTCAGGCGGGGAATAACAACCAGGCGTTTGTCGACCAGAGCGGTGCGAGTCAGACGGCCAATGTTATGCAGTATGGTAATGCCAACATGGCGACTGTTACCCAGCAGTGACGGGCTTTCCCCTTGGACCGCGGTGTTGGTGCTCCCCTGGCACTGCGGTTCTTTTTTCGGGTTCTGGTTCTGGCTCTGGCTCTGGCTCTGGCTCTGGCTCTGGCTCTGGGATGATTGTTTTGATATTTTTATGCGAATTCGTAGAAGATAACGACATTTAGTCACCTTTCCGCCCTTACGGCGGCCTACTTTTCTCTTGGGAAAAGTAGGCAAAACCGTTCCGCTCCGTTCATCCGGCCCCTGCGCTTCGCTCCGGGGTTCCCTCGCTCCGTTCTTGCTCCCGGGAGGACCG
>NZ_JBSSDH010000025.1:0-61411 GCF_054060555.1 Pseudomonas sp. TE6283 | reverse complement strand
CGCGCTGCAGGGCCCATCCTGGGCCCCAGCGCTTGACGGGCATCCATGCCCGTCACCTCCCTCCGCAAGGCCTGCGTTCGGCCTCCTGAAGTCGCAATTTGTGTCGCCTGGGATATCGCGCGCTTAGAAGCAAAAGCAAAAGCAAAAGCACAACGGCAACGGCCTACGGTAGCGTTTATTTCGCCGCGTAGACGCCAGGCTTGCACGGGAGCCGGATTGGGGGGGCGCAAGGCGTGAGGGCTACTTGAACTTCGGCCCCGAACGGGTGTTCAAGCCTTTGGCCATGCGGTCGTACAGCACCACATTCACCGTCGCCGCCAGGTTCATGCAGCCCTCTGTCGGGATGTAGATCGTCTCTTCGCACCAGCCGCGCACGTCTTCGCTCAACGAGCCATCCTCAGGCCCGAAGATGTAGATCGCCCGATCCGGGTGGGTGTACTCAGGCAATGGCCGTGCGCCTTCCACCAGCTCCACGGCCACCGGGGTGCAGCCCAGCGGAATGATGCGCTGCAGGTCGTCGATGCCGATCAGCGGGATGTCGTAGTGCACGCGCTTGGTGTCGGTGACGAAGTCACGGGCGCGCTCATAGCGCTTGCCGGTGTAGAACACCGAGTTGACGCCATAGCAGCCCGCGGCGCGCATCACCGAGCCTACGTTTTCCGCGGATTTGGGGTTGAACAGGCCGATGCAGCTGTACCGTTTGTTCGCCACGTGTCGGGGCCCTTCGTAAAAAAAGAGCGCGATTATACGGGCTTGCCGGCGCGCCGGGGGCACGAATCGACGTTCAGTCCTTCTTCATCAGCGCGGCCAGGCCGGCGAACGGGTTGTGGGTGGCCACAGCGACTTTCGGCGTGCTCAGCGAACCTTCGCTGAAATACTGCTGGTCGGTGTAGCGGGCGTGCTCGTTGTCGTGGCAGTACAGGCACAGCAACTCCCAGTTGGAGCCGTCCTGGGGGTTGTTGTCGTGGTTGTGGTCGCGGTGGTGCACGGTCAGTTCCGACAGGCGCTTGCCGGAAAACTCACGGGTGCAACGGCCGCAGACATGGGGGTACATCTTCAGCGCCTTGTCGCGGTAGCCCATTTCCTTGTCGCGCTTGGCGTCGGCGAGGATGCGGTCGAGACGGGCGGTGGCGTCGGAGGTGGAGCTCATGGTGTTACCTTTTTTCTGATCAGGGCAATGACGGTTATGCCGTTGAGTCTAGCGCGCCTGTGGGCCGGGCGGACAGGCAAAATCGCGCCATTGGGCGTAGCCTGTAGGGAGGTTTCTGATAGGAGGCTGCCGATGTTGCATGCGATCCTCGCCGCGTTGTTGCTTGGCGCTGTATCCACGGCCGACGCCGCGGGCCAGCAACGGCCGCTCACGACGGTTCCCGGGGCGCCCGGGACCGCGACGCCGACCCCTTACCCGCAGATCACCCCGAGCACGCCGCCCAAGGCCGGCGCCAACCGGCCGGGCGCGCCGCTGTTGCCGCCAATGCCGCTGCCGGGGCCACCCAAGGACCAGCCGTTGCCCGGGCTGAGCCAGGACCCGCCGAAACCGCCTGACAAGGGCCGCTAGACTTGCTGCGCCAGGCGCTGGCCATCCTGCATGCGCAGGCGTTTTGACAAGGCCACGGCGAGGGCGCGGATGATCCGTGCGGCGATGCGCGGCGCTTCGTTGAGCATCTTTTCCAGCGCGTCCTTGCCCAGGGTCAGCAGCTGGCAGTCGCTGGCGGCCACGCAGGTGGCCGAGCGGCGTTCGCCGTCGAGCACGGCCATCTCGCCGAATGCCCGGCCCTTGCGCAGGGTGGCGATCTCCACCTGGGCGCCGTTGCCGTCGGTCTTGCGCACCGAGACCACGCCGCGATGGAGGATGCACATGAAGGTGCCGGCGTCGCCTTCGCTGAACAGGGTCTGGCCCTGGGCCACGGCGGCGAGGCTGAAGTAGCCGGCGGCGGCGAGGAAGTCACCGGGCTGCAGGGTGTCGAACAGGCCGCAGTCCATGAGCATGTCGCGGATCTCGGCGTTCAGGTGCTGGGTGTCGGGCATGTGTTGTTGTTCTCACCGGGTGCTGTCCTGGGATTGTCGGGGCTGCTGCGCAGCCCTTTCGCGACACGAGGGCAAAGCCCTCGCCGTTGCGAACCCTATGACAACGAAAATCGCGTTTTACGCCACGCCCAGTTCATTGAAGACGAACGCATACTCCAGCGCCACATCGCGCAGCCCCTGGTAGCGCCCGCTCATGCCGCCGTGGCCCGCGCCCATCTCGGTCTTGAGCAGCAGCAGGTTGTCGTCGGTCTTGCGCGTGCGCAGGCGCGCCACCCACTTGGCCGCCTCCCAGTACTGCACGCGGCTGTCGTTGTAGCCGGCGACCACCAGCAGCGCCGGGTAGGCCTGCGCCTTGACGTTCTCGTAGGGCGCGTAGGCCTTGATCCGCTCGTACACCTCGGGCTCCTCGGGGTTGCCCCATTCGTCGTACTCGGTGACGGTCAGCGGCAGCTCGGGGTCGAGCATGGTGTTGAGCACATCGACGAACGGCACTTCGGCGATGGCGCAACGGAATAGCTCGGGGCGCAGGTTGAGCACCGCGCCCATGAGCAGACCACCGGCACTGCCACCGCTGATCGCCAGGCGTTCGCGGGTGGTCACGCCTTCGGCGATCAGGTGCTCGGCGCAAGCGATGAAGTCGTCGAAGCTGTTGTGCTTGTGCTCCTGCTTGCCGGCCCGGTACCAGGCCTCGCCCAGCTCGCCGCCGCCGCGCACATGGGCGATGGCGAAGGCCACGCCGCGCTCCAGCAGGCTCAGGCGGGCATGGGAGAACCACGGGTCGAGGCTCTCGCCGTAGGCGCCGTAGCCGTAGAGATAGAGCGGCACCGTCTTGCCTTCGTCAGCGCGACGGCGCACCAGGCTGATCGGTACCCGGGTGCCGTCCTTGGCCACCGCCCACAGACGCTGGCTGATGTAGTCGTCGGCGTCGAAGGCGCCGAGCACCGGGGTCTGCTTGAGCACCTGCTGGGCGCCCGTGGCCAGCTCCAGCTGGCGCACCTGGGCCGGGCGGTTGAGGGCTTCGTAGCGCAGGCGGATGCGCGTGCTGGCGAATTCCAGGCTGTCCTGCACGTAGAGACTGTATGCGGCGTCCGGCAGCTCGACGCGGTAGGCCGGCAGGCCTTGCGGGTGCACTTCGATGATCGGCAGGCCACCTTCGCGCAGGCTCAGGGACAGCGCCGTGGCATTGAGGCTGAGCCCTTCGAGCATGACGTCGTCACGGTGCGGCACCAGCACCTGCCACTGCGCGCGGGTCGGCACGCTGTCGGCCGGCGCGTGGAACAGGGCGAAGTTGATGCCGTCCTGGTTGCTGCGCACGAACCAGCGCCACTGACCGTCGAGCTGGCCGTGGTCGGGGAAGTACTCATGACCTTCGACCCGCGGCGCCAGGCAGGTGAAATCAGCCTGTGGCGTGGCGGCATCGAGCACCCAGGCCTCGCTGGTGGTCTTGCTGTTGAGCAGCAGCACCAGTTGGCGCTCGGAGCTGGCGCGGTAGCAGTGCAGGAAGAAGCGCCCGTCGGGCTCCTCGAACACCGTGGCGGCGTCGGTCTCGCCCAGAGTGTGGCGACGCAGGCGCCAGGGGCGGTGGGTGTCGTCCAGTTCGGCGAAGAACAGTGTCCGGCTGTCGTTGGCCCAGGTCATGCTGCCGTCGCAGTCGTCGAAGGGCAGGGTGGTCAGCGCGCCGCTGGCCAGGTCCTTGACGTACAGGGTGTAGATCTCGTCGCCGCTGGTGTCCAGGCTGTAGGCCAGCAGGCGGTGGTCGGGGCTGACGCTGAAGGCGCCGAGGGAAAGAAAGCCGCCATTGGCCAGGGCGTTGGGATCGAGCAGCAGCTCCTCGCGGCTTTCATCGACGGTGTTGCTGTCGTCGGCCGAACGCGGGCAGCGGTAATGGCGCGGGTACTCGTCGCCCGCGGTGGTACGGGTGTAGTAGAGGTACGGGCCCCAGGGCGAGGGCAGCGACAGGTCGGTCTCGAGGATGCGGCCCTTGATTTCTTCGAACAGCTGTTCACGCAGCGGCGCCTGGTCGGCGAGGACGGCTTGCTGGTAGGCGTTTTCCGCTTCCAGGTAGGCCAGGACCTCGGGGGCGTCGCGCTGCTGCAGCCAGGCGTAGGGGTCTTGGCCTTCGGCTTGATGGGCGATAGGGGCGGGAAGGGGTAGGGGCATGGGTGATCTCATCGATTGTGGACCCCATCGCGGGGCCGCTGCAGGTCCCTTGCGGGGCGGGGGCAGCCTGCGCCGGGAAAAGTGTTTATCATAGGCATCTCTTTGCCTGGCTTGCACCCACACCATGACCGAACACGACTATACCCTCGCCTGGGGCCTGTACGCCGTTGCCGCCCTGGGCTGCCTGCTGGTGGGCTTCAAGCTGACCGGCTGGATGTGGCGCTGGTTGCGCGAGCCGCTGCGGGTGATCATCGCCGTATTGCTGTTCTCGCCGACCATCGTCGACCCGGTCAAGGAAAGCTTCGCCCCGGCCATCGCCATCACCGCGCTGGACGTCGCCTTCAAGGTCGGCAACAACGCCTGGCGCGCCGCCTCCGACCTGGCCATGTACGGCATGCTCGCCTTTGCCCTGTACATCGTCTTCGTGCTGATCCGCTGGCCGCTGGAAAAGCGTGCCCGCGAGCGCCGCGCCCAGCGTGAGGCCGCCGCCCAGCGCCAGGTCAAGGAAGAGCAGGAGGTCGTGGCCGAAGCGTCCCTGGCCGCCAACCGTCAAGACCGCTACCGCGACGACCCGCCCCCCGCCCCCGTGCGCCGCTCCGGCCCCGGGCAGGGCCGCGTCGAACCCCGTCTTTAAGCCAGGAGCCGCAACATGTGCGAACTGCTGGGCATGAGCGCCAACGTCCCCACCGACATCGTCTTCAGCTTCACCGGCCTGATGCAGCGCGGCGGGCGCACCGGCCCGCACCGCGATGGCTGGGGCATCGGTTTCTATGAAGGGCGCGGCCTGCGCCTGTTCCAGGACCCGGCGGCGAGCAGCGAGTCGGAAGTGGCCAACCTGGTGCAGCGTTACCCGATCAAGAGCGAAGTGGTCATCGGCCATATCCGCCAGGCCAACGTCGGCAAGGTCTGCCTGTCCAACACCCACCCGTTCGTGCGTGAGCTGTGGGGTCGCAACTGGTGCTTCGCGCACAACGGCCAGCTGGGCGATTTCACCGGCCAGCGCACGTTCTACCGGCCGATCGGCGACACCGACAGCGAAGCGGCCTTCTGCGACCTGCTCAACCGCGTGCGCGAAGCCTTCCCCGAACCGGTCGAGGTCGAGCAACTGCTGCCAGTGCTGGTTGAAGCCTGCGCCGGGTACCGTGGCCAAGGCGTGTTCAACTGCCTGCTCAGCGACGGCGACTGGCTGTTCTGCTTCTGCTCGACCAAACTGGTGCACATCACCCGCCGCGCACCGTTCGGCGCTGCGCGTTTGAAGGATGTCGACCTGATCGTCGATTTCCACACGCAAACCACCCCCAACGACGTGGTCACGGTGATCGCCACCGAGCCTCTGACCGAGAATGAGACCTGGAACCGCTACGAGCCGGGTGAATGGGGCTTGTGGCGGCATGGCGAGTGCATTGCCCACGGCCAGAGTTAAGGACACTGCATGTTCAGAAGTTACCTGCGTTTGCTGTTGTTCACCTTCGGCCTGTTGGCCGGTCTCCAGGTGCCGGGGCTGGTCAAGGACTACAGCCAGCGCGTCGAGGCGCACCTGCTCGAATCGCGCCAGGCGCTCGACGGCTTCCGCCAGACCGCGCAGCGCTTCTTCAACGGTGACCTGCAGGCGCTGGTGCGACATTACCGGGGCAGCGACGATCCGGTGTTCACCAGCGATGCCAACAGCATCGAGAGCCTGCTGATCCGCAACCAGTTGCTCGAGCATGAATGGCAGGCCCTGCAAGGCTCGTGGGTGAGCCGCACCTGGCATGTGCTGGTGCAGCCGGAGCCGGCGCTGCGTGAGGAGACGCTCAAGGGCTACAGCTATCAGATCCTGCTGGTGCCCGAGGCGATCGGCTGGGGGATCGGCAGCGGGTTCGTGCTGGCGTTTGTGGTCGAGAGCCTGTTGCTGGTGATTGGTTGGGTGATTCTTGGCGGGCGGCGCAAGGTGGTGAAGGAAAGCTGGCGCTAGCTTTTCCGGCCCTGCGGCAGCTCAGACCAGCACGATCCGCTGCCCGCCCACATCCCGCGCATAGCGCTCAAGCACCTGCCGGCACACGCCCACCACCTCGTCCACCAGCGCCACGCCGGTCTGCCAGGCCACCACCAGCTCCAGGCTCGGCGGTGGCTGCAAGCCTTCCAGTAACACCAGCTCGCCGCGGCTCAGTTCGCCATCCACCAATGCCGGCGGCAATGCGCCGATGCCGAAGCCGTCGCGCAGCAGGCGGGTGATGGCCGCCACCGAGTTCACGCAGTTCAGGCGCGGCGCCTCGGCCCCGGCGGCCTGCAACAGGCCGAGCACCTCCTGGTGCGGTCGCGAGTTCTTCGAGAAGGTGACGATGCGCTCGCGGGCCAGTTCCGCCAGCGAGGCGTAGGTGCGGTGGTGCGGGGAGCCTGCGGCGACGATCCAGCCCATCGGGTAGCGCGCCAGGTCGTGGCTGCGGATCGACTGCTCGCGCAGCAGGTCGGTCTGCAGGATCACGTCGAGAAAACCCTTCTGCAGCTGCTCGCGCAGGTTCAGCGCGGTATCGGCCACCAGCTCGATCTCCACCTGCGGGTAGCGCTCGCCCAGCTCCGCCACCAAGGCGCTCATCCAGGTGTGGATGACCGTGTCCATCACCCCCAGGCGGATGCGTCCGGTCTTGGCCCGGTCGCTGTCCAGCGACTGCTTCATGGCCTTGGCGGTGTCGAGCATGCGCTCGGCGTACTCCAGCACCTTGGCGCCTTCCGGCGTCAGGCTGACCCCGCGGGAGTCGCGCAGCAGCAGTTTCACGCCCAGGTCGGCCTCCAGCGCGGCGATGCGGCTGGACACCGAGGCCTGGGTGGTGAACAGCTTCTCGGCGGTGAGGCGGAAGCTCCTGAGCCGGGCGACCCAGACGAAGGTTTCGAGGAAACGAAGGTTCATGATCAGTTTTTCTTGTTCCAGACCGGCGGTTTTTCTCGTTGGACGCAGGTGGCGCGGCCTCTGAACATGAAGCCCAGGCCGCGACGCCCGACGTCGCCCATAGAACAATACCAACAAGCCGAGGCAACCATGAACCCGACCGGCGTGCAGCAGCAGGCCCCCGCCCGAACCTCGAGCGGCCCCTTCGCCTGGTACCGCGACATCGACTCCCAGCAACGACGCACCTTCTGGAGCTGCAAGATCGGCTACGGCCTGGACGGCATGGACACCCAGATGCTGAGCTTCGTCATCCCCACCCTGATCATGGTGTGGGGCATCAGCACCGCCGAGGCCGGGTTGATCCACACCAGCACCTTGATCGCCTCGGCCCTGGGCGGCTGGATCGCCGGCATTCTGTCCGACCGCATCGGGCGGGTGCGCACCTTGCAGCTGACGGTGCTTTGGTTCGCCTTCTTCACCTTCCTCTGCGGCTTCGCCCAGAGCTACGAGCAACTGCTGATCGCCCGCACCCTGATGGGCTTCGGCTTCGGCGGCGAATGGACCGCTGGCGCGGTGCTGATCGGCGAGGTGATCCGTGCCCAGGACCGCGGCAAGGCGGTGGGCATGGTGCAATCGGGCTGGGCCATCGGCTGGGGCCTGACGGCGATCCTCTATGCCCTGCTGTTCTCCTGGCTGCCGGCCGAGCAGGCCTGGCGCGCGCTGTTCCTGCTGGGCCTGCTGCCGGCGATCTTCGTGATTTTCGTCCGGCGCCTGGTCAAGGACCCGGAGATCTACCGTCAGGCCAAGGCCGTGGAACAGGCCGAGGCGCCTGCGCAGTTCTACGAGATCTTCGCCCCCGGCATGCTCTGGACCACGATTCGCGCTTCGCTGCTGACCACCGGCGCCCTGGGCGGCTACTACGCCATCACCTCGTGGCTGCCGACCTTCCTCAAGAACGAGCGCGGCCTGAGCGTGCTGGGCACCGGCGGCTACCTGGCGATGGTCATCGTCGGCTCCTACATCGGCTACGTGGTCAGCGCCTACCTGTGCGACCTGCTGGGGCGCAGGAAGAACTTCATCCTGTTCGCCGTGGGCTCGTTCGTCATCGTCCTGCTCTACACGCAGATCCCGGTCAGCGACGGCGTGATGCTGTGGCTGGGCTTCCCCCTGGGCTTTTTCGCCTCGGGCATCTTCAGTGGCATGGGTTCGTTCCTCACCGAACTGTTCCCGACCCGGATCCGCGGATCGGGGCAGGGCTTCTGCTACAACATCGGCAAGGTGGTCGCGGCGATGTTCCCGTTGCTGATCGGCCTGCTTGGCGAGAAAGTGCCGTTGGGCCTGGGGATTGGCGCCTTCGCCGCGGTGTCCTACGGTGTGGTGATCCTGGCGGCTCTGAGCCTGCCGGAAACCCGCGGCAAAGCGCTCCAGGCGCGCTAAGGTAGGCACCATGAACATTGATACGGAGGTCCGCCAGGTGAAACGCCTGCTACTCAATTGCGACATGGGCGAGAGCTTCGGCAACTGGCGCATGGGCCAGGACGCCAAGGTCATGCCGTTCATCGACTGCGCCAACATCGCCTGCGGCTACCACGCCGGCGACCCGGGCACCATGCGCCGCACCGTGGCCCTGGCCCTGGAACACCGGGTGGCCATCGGCGCGCACCCGGCCTACCCGGACCTGATGGGCTTCGGCCGCCGTTCCATGGCCTGCAGCAGCGACGAGATCCGTGACCTGCTGCACTACCAGATCGGCGCCCTGGACGGCATCTGCAAGGTGCTCGGCGGTCGGGTGGCCTACGTCAAGCCCCACGGCGCGCTGTACAACGACATGATGGCCAACCCTGACATCCTGCGCACCGTGCTCGAAGCGGTGGCGGCGTTCGACAGCGGCCTGCCGCTGATGCTCATGGCCACCGCCGACGACAGCGCCGCCCAGGCCCTGGGTGACGAAGTCGGCGTGCCACTGTGGTTCGAGGCCTTCGCCGACCGTGGCTACACGGCCAGCGGACACCTGATGTCGCGGCGCCTGCCCAACGCGGTGCACCACGATCCGGCGCTGGTGGTCGAGCAGGCCTTGCGCCTGGCCAAGGGCGAGGCCCTGGTGGCTGACGACGGCAGCGATGTGCGCTTGAACGCCAGCACCCTGTGCGTGCACGGCGACAACGACGGCTCGGTGGCCGCCGTGCGCCAGATCCGCCAGGCCCTGGATGCACTGGAGCAAGCATGACGCCACGTATCGAGGTGGTGGCCATCGACAGCCTGATGGTGCGGCTGTTCGATGCCATCGATGAAGGCAACATGCCGTGGATCCTCGCCGCCAGCCAGCGCTTGCGGGAGGCTTTTGGCCAGCAACTGATCGACCTGGTGCCGTCCTACACCACGCTCATGGTGCAGTTCGACCTGGCACCGGGCGAGGCGCGCCAGCGCATCCTGCAGGCGCTGGAGGGCCTGCGGCCGGATGCCGGCCAGGCCGGGCGCCGGCACGAGATCCCGGTGTGGTACCACGCCAGCGTCGGCCCCGAGCTGCCGGTGCTGGCCGCGCGCGGCGGGATGAGCGAGGCCGAGGTGATCCGTCTGCATTGTGGCCGCGACTACCCGGTGTTCGCCCTGGGGTTCGCGCCGGGCTTTGGCTTCATGGGACTGGTCGACGAATGCCTGGCCACGCCGCGCCTGAGCACCCCGCGCAAGCGCGTGGCGGCGGGCAGCGTCGGCATCGCCGAGCGCCAGACCGCCGCGTATCCTGCGGTGTCGCCGGGCGGCTGGAACCTGATCGGTCGCACGCCGGTGCGGCTGTTCGACCGCGAGCGCGAGGGCTACAGCCTGCTGCAGCCTGGCGATCGGGTGCGCTTCGTGGCCGTCGAAAGGGCCGAATTCATCAACCTGGGCGGTGACGACAGCCCGCTGGAGGCCCAGGTATGAGCCAGTTGAGAGTCGAGGCCAGCACCGCGCTGTGCCTGTTGCAGGATGCCGGGCGTTTCGGTGTGCGGCACCTGGGCGTGACCCAGGGCGGCGCGCTGGATTGGGTGGCGATGCGCTGGGCCAACTGGCTGCTGGGCAATGCCCTGGACAGCGCCGTGGTGGAGATCGCGCTTGGCGGCTTCAGTGTGGTTGCCGAGCAGGACTGCGTGCTGGCGCTGGCCGGGGCCGATCTGGATGCGCAGGTCGACGGGCAGGCCGTGGCGCCCTGGACCAGTTTCAACCTCGGCAAGGGCCAGCGCCTGACGCTGCGCCAGCCTCGCCAGGGGGTACGTGCTTACCTGGCGGTGCCGGGCGGGTTCGTGGGCGAGTCGGTGCTGGGGAGTTGTTCCACCGTGGTACGGGAAGAACTGGGTGGGGTTGACGGCCAGGGCCGAGCGCTGTTGAAAGGGGAGGTACTGCATGCTGCCGGGGCCATCGCGGGGCATACCCGCTCCCACGTGCCCGAAGCGCTGCGGCCGCTGTATGCCGAGAAACCGATATTGGATCTGGTGATGGGCGCGCAGATCGGTGATTTCGGCGGCACCAGCCTGTTCGAGGCGTTCAACCGTGACTGGACGCTGGACAGCCGTGCCGACCGCATGGGCATTCGCCTGCTCGGTCCACAACTGGTCTACCAGGGCGCGCCGATGATCTCCGAAGGGATCCCGCTTGGCGCCGTGCAGGTTCCACCGGATGGGCAGCCGATCGTGTTGCTCAATGACCGCCAGACCATCGGTGGATATCCGCGGCTGGGGGCGTTGACGCCGTTGGCGCTGGCGCAATTGGCACAGTGCATGCCGGGGGGCGTGGTGCGGTTTCGGGCGGTGGTGCAGGACGAAGCGTGGCGGGAGCAGCAGGCTTATCTGAGCCGTTGGGGATGAAGGTGCCGGCCCCGCGACGGGGCCGGCCCTGAAAACATTACTTGGACAGGTAACGCATCCCGTCTTCCAACCCCTGCAAGGTCAGCGGAAACATCCTGTCCTCGATCAGGTCCCGCACCAGATGGGTCGAAGCGGTGTACTCCCAGGCGTGCTTCGGATAAGGGTTGATCCAGATGATCTTCTTGAACTTCTCCATGAAGCGTTGCATCCACACATACCCGGCCTCTTCGTTCCAGTGCTCGACGCTGCCGCCCGGCTGGGTGATCTCGTAGGGCGCCATGGCCGCGTCGCCGACGAACACCACCTTGTAGTCGTCGCCGTACTTGTGCAACAGGTCGAAGGTGGAAAAGCGCTCCGAGGTGCGGCGCAGGTTGTTCTTCCACACCGACTCGTAGATGAAGTTGTGGAAGTAGTAGTACTCCAGGTGCTTGAACTCGGTCTTGCAGGCCGAGAACAATTCCTCGCAGACCTTCACGTGGGCGTCCATCGAGCCGCCGATGTCGAACAGCAACAGCAGCTTGACCGTGTTGCGCCGCTCGGGGCGCATCTGGATGTTCAAGAGGCCTGCGTCACGGGCTGTGTGGTCGATGGTGCCGTCGATGTCCAGCTCCTCGGCGGCGCCTTCGCGGGCGAACTTGCGCAGGCGGCGCAGGGCCAGCTTGATGTTGCGCGTGCCCAGCTCGACCTGGTCGTCGAGGTTCTTGTACTCGCGCTGGTCCCACACCTTCACCGCCTTGCCCTGGCGCTTGCCGGCCTCGCCGACGCGGATGCCTTCGGGGTTGAAGCCGCCGGAGCCGAACGGGCTGGTGCCGCCGGTGCCGATCCACTTGTTGCCGCCGGCGTGGCGCTCCTTCTGCTCTTCGAGGCGCTTCTTGAATTCCTCGATGAGCTTGTCCAGGCCGCCCAGGGACTGGATCTGCGCCCGTTCCTCGTCGGTCAGCGAACGCTCGAACTCCTTGCGCAGCCAGTCGTCGGGGATCAGGGCCTCGATGTGCCGGTCGAGGTTCTCCAGGCCCTTGAAGTAGGCGGCGAACGCACGGTCGAACTTGTCGAAATGGCGCTCGTCCTTCACCAGGATGGCCCGGGCCAGGTAGTAGAACGCGTCCATGTCGGCGAACACCACGCCCTTTTGCAGGGCGTGATGCAGGTCGAGCAGTTCGCGCACCGACACCGGTACCTTGGCCGCGCGCATTTCATTGAACAGGTTGAGCAGCATGGCCCGGCTCCTGTCAGCGGTTGCCGCGCCGGCTCATGAAGGCCAGGCGCTCGAGCAGTTGCACATCCTGCTCGTTCTTGACCAGGGCCCCGGCCAGCGGCGGAATGGCCTTGGTCGGGTCGCGTTCGCGCAGCACGGCCTCGCCGATGTTGTCGGCCATCAGCAGCTTGAGCCAGTCGACCAGCTCCGAGGTGGAGGGCTTCTTCTTCAGGCCCGGGACCTTGCGCACGTCGAAGAACACGTCCAGCGCCTCGCTGACCAGCGACTGGCTGATGTTGGGGTAGTGCACGTCGACGATCTGCTGCAGGGTGGCGCGGTCGGGGAAGGCGATGTAGTGGAAGAAGCAGCGGCGCAGGAAGGCGTCGGGCAGTTCCTTCTCGTTGTTGGAGGTGATGATGATGATCGGGCGCTGCTTGGCCTTGATGGTCTCGTCGATCTCGTAGACGTAGAACTCCATCTTGTCGAGCTCTTGCAGCAGGTCGTTGGGGAACTCGATGTCGGCCTTGTCGATCTCGTCGATCAGCAGGATCACCCGCTCGTCGGCCTCGAAGGCCTCCCACAGCTTGCCTTTCTTCAGGTAGTTGCGCACATCGTGGACCTTGTCCACGCCCAGTTGCGAGTCGCGCAGGCGGCTGACCGCGTCGTACTCGTACAGGCCCTGGTGGGCCTTGGTGGTGGACTTGATGTGCCAGGTGATCAGGCGGGCGCCGAAGGAGGCGGCGAGCTGTTCGGCGAGCATGGTCTTGCCGGTGCCCGGCTCGCCCTTGACCAGCAGCGGGCGCTCCAGGGTGATGGCCGCGTTGACCGCCAGCTTCAGGTCGTCTGTGGCGACGTAGTCGCGGGTGCCTTCGAACTTCATGAACCGATCCTCTGGGTGGCTGGGCTCGCCTCATCGCGGGGCAGCCGACGCATGTTTATTGATGTGCCAGCGACTATAACCCCGCACCCGCCGCCTGCAAACGCAGACCGGGTATTCAGTCCCTGAATGATCCGTCACTGTCGGCTTAGTCGGATTGGGGCGGGGGTTGTTCGTAACGTGCGTTGAATGCCTGGATGAACCCGTTGCGCAGTATCTGCAGGAACGCCTCGAACGCGCTGATATCCTGCTGGTGCACACTGCCGCTCAGTTCCACACGGGTGGCGAACTGGTTCTTCGGCTGGTTCTTCAGCACGGTCTCGGTGGCGCCTACCAGCGCCTCCCAGATTGAGCGCAGGAAACCTTTGTCCTTGTCTTGCACATCCTGCCGCCAGTTGAACACGTCGACATCGCGCAGCAGTGGCTTGATGTAGCCATTCAGTCGGCCATTCGCGGCTTCGGCCTCGATCACCACGTCCCCGTGTCCGGCATTGAAGTCGAACTTTCCATAGGCGCTGGCAAAGTCGTTGAGTCGGCGCAGTTCGATGCCCTTGGCGCGCAGGCGGAACTGAAAGTCGTCAAAGTCGCTGAACGGGTCGAAGGTGGCCTCGCTCTCGACCCTGGCGTCGCCCGTCAGCAACGCCGTCCCTTCGAAACTGGCGTCCCGCCGGCCCTTTTCATCGCGCACGTTGGTCAGGTTGCGAATGCTGGCGTCGAGCTGTGTGGCCTTGAGGTCGACCGGCGGTTGGGAGTTGAAGTTGCGAAAGCTCAGGGTGCCCTGTTCGATGCGCACATCGTTGAGCGTGATGGGCAGCAGTTTCTCCAGTTGCTGGCGCCAGTCAGTACCCTGGCCGGTCTGTGAGTTCTGCCTGGTGCCGCCATCGACGAAGTTCAGTTCGGGGCGCAGGAAGGTCACTTCGCCAACCACTGCATGGTCGTACCAGAGCGCATGCCAGCTCACCGACAGGTCGATCAGCGGTGCGTCGAGCAGCGGTACCGGCACCTTGCCGCTGACCTTGGCGATCTTCAGGCCATTGATCTGATAAGCGCCGCGCCACCAGGCCAGATCGACGTCGGTGACCTGGCCACGGTAGTCGCCCATGTCGGCCAGCTTGTCGTTCAGGTAATCGCGAACCAGATAGGGCAGGGCCAGGTGCAGGGCCACAAGCAACCCAACCAGGCTGGCAAGGCCGACCAATGGCCAGCGATAACGTGCTTTCATCGTGGTTCTCCGCACCGGCTTTTGCGGTTGACCGCAGGCCGCTTCGCCGAGTTCGAACGGGCTTTACGCTCCTGCATTGCGGGCTTACCCTCATGGTTTTCCCTGCTCTTTCATGTTCAAGGACACTGCCATGAGCCGCATCTACGCCGACAACGCCCATTCCATCGGCAACACGCCGCTGGTGCAGATCAACCGCATCGCCCCGCGTGGGGTGACCATCCTGGCCAAGATCGAAGGGCGCAACCCGGGTTACTCGGTGAAGTGCCGGATTGGCGCGAACATGGTCTGGGACGCCGAGAGCAGCGGCAAGCTCAAGCCGGGCATGACCATCGTCGAGCCGACCTCGGGCAACACCGGTATCGGCCTGGCGTTCGTCGCCGCCGCCCGCGGCTACAAGCTGCTCCTGACCATGCCGGCGTCCATGAGTCTTGAGCGGCGCAAGGTGCTCAAGGCCCTGGGGGCCGAGCTGGTGCTCACCGATCCGGCCAAGGGCATGAAGGGCGCCATCGAGAAGGCCAACGAAATTGTCGCCTCCGATCCGGCCCACTACTTCCTGCCTGGTCAGTTCGACAATCCGGCCAACCCGGCCATCCACGAGAAGACCACCGGCCCCGAGATCTGGAACGACACCGACGGCGCGGTGGATGTACTGGTGGCGGGCGTCGGCACCGGTGGCACCATCACCGGCGTGTCACGCTACATCAAGCACACCCAGGGCAAGTCGATCCTGTCGGTGGCGGTAGAGCCGGTGAGCTCGCCGTTGATCAGCCAGACCCTGGCGGGCGAGGAGCTCAAGCCCAGCCCGCACAAGATCCAGGGCATCGGCGCTGGGTTCGTGCCGAAGAACCTCGACCTGTCGATTGTCGACCAGGTCGAGACGGTGACCGATGACGAGTCCAAGGCCATGGCCATCCGTCTGATGCAGGAGGAGGGCATCCTCTGTGGTATCTCCTGTGGCGCGGCGATGGCGGCAGCGGTGCGCCTGGCCGAGAAGCCCGAGATGCAGGGCAAGACCATCGTGGTGATCCTGCCGGACTCCGGAGAGCGCTACCTGTCGAGCATGTTGTTCAGCGACATGTTCAGCGAGCAGGAGAACCAGCAGTAAACCTGGGTCTGCCGTGCAGGCCTTTAGCCGGCAAGCCTGCTCCCACACCGCTTGCGTTGCCTCTGTGGGAGCCGGCTTGCCGGCGATGGCGCGCGCAGCGGCCCCGGGATATCCGCACCACCGCTGATCCGGCGCAATGTCGGCCGCTTTCGTTTATTGCACAATCCTTAACACTGCGATCCGGCACCGGTTGTTTTTACCCGGCCCGGATGGGTTTATGATGTCCGGCTATCTGGGGATGGCCTGATTTCCCCTCCAAGGAGTGTTGCATGACCTTTTCCTTCGTCGCCAAGGCCGGTGTGCTGCTGGTGTTTTTCGGCAGCGTGCTGTTCGTGCACCTGCGCGGCAAGGCGCGCCTGCCGGTGCTGCGCCAGTTCGTCAACCATTCGGCGCTGTTCGCCCCCTACAACAGCCTGATGTACCTGTTCTCCGGCGTGCCTTCCAAGCCCTACCTGGACCGCCAGCGCTTCCCCGAACTGGATGTGCTCAAGGACAACTGGGAGGTGATCCGCGAAGAAGCCATGCGCCTTTTCGACGAGGGTTACATCCGCGCTGCCGAGAAGGACAACGACGCCGGCTTCGGTTCGTTCTTCAAGAAGGGCTGGAAGCGTTTCTACCTGAAGTGGTACGACAAGCCGCTGCCTTCGGCCGAGGCGCTGTGTCCGAAGACCGTCGAGCTGGTCAGCGGCATCCCCAACGTCAAGGGCGCGATGTTCGCCCTGTTGCCCGGCGGCAGCCACCTGAACCCGCACCGCGACCCGTTTGCCGGCTCCCTGCGCTATCACCTGGGCCTGTCCACGCCGAACTCGGACAACTGCCGCATCTACGTCGACGGCCAGCCCTACGCCTGGCGTGATGGCGAGGACGTGATGTTCGACGAAACCTTCGTGCACTGGGTCAAGAACGAGACCGACGTCACCCGGGTGATCCTGTTCTGCGACGTCGAGCGCCCGCTCAACAGCCCGCTGATGACCCGCATCAACCGCAAGGTCAGCGCCTTCCTCGGCCGCGCCACCGCGCCGCAGAACACCGATGACGAGCGTGTCGGCGGGATCAACCAGGCCTATGCCTGGAGCAAGCGCTTCAGCAACGTCATCAGCACCCGGGTCAAGCAGTTCAAGCGCGCCAACCCCAAGGCCTACCGCGTGCTGAGGCCGGTGCTGGCGGTTGTCGTGGCCTACGCGCTTTACCGCTGGCTGTTCTGATTCGCCTGGGCAGGCTCGCTCCTGAACGGAGCGGGCTTGCCCCGTGATGATTCCCCCGCTATATTCCGAAACACTCTCTTCCCAGAAGACCTGTTCATGCCCGCCATTCCTGCCACCATCGCTTACGTTCTCGCGCCTGTCGCGGGCGTGGTCGTGCGTGGCAGCCAGCAGCCGGCCATGATCAGTCACTACCCACCACCTGTCAGTGGCGTCGTAGGCGGCGTAGCTCCGCCTCCTTGCGCAGTCGTGGTGCTGGGCTGACCGGCCGCTGGCCGCTCCCCACCGCACTCGCAACCTACTGAACACGGTCGGCTATCCCCGCAAGACGCGATAGGTCCTCCGTACGGTTCATTTGCCCGTATACAGGTGGCAATACATGTCTGTTTTCAACAAAGCATCCGTGGCCTCGGCGGCCACTACCAGCCTGTTCGTCCTGCTGTGGAGCAGCGGGGCGATCGTTTCCAAGCTCGGCCTGGCCCAGGCCAGCCCTTTCGCCTTCCTGCTGCTGCGCTCGGCCCTGGCGCTTTTCGGTCTATTGCTGATCGGACCGTTGCTCGGCTTGCGCTGGCCACGTACCCGGGGCGGCATCGTTCGCGCCCTGGGGACTGGCTGCGTGCTGCTGGGCGCCTACCAGATCTTCTACCTGCTGGCGCTCGATACCCATGTCACCCCCGGCGTCATGGCCACGGTCATGGGCGTGCAGCCGATCCTTACCGTGGTGCTGATGGAGCGCCAGCGTTCCTGGAGCCGGCTGTTCGGCCTGGGCCTGGGGCTTGGCGGCCTGGTGATGGTGGTCTACCAGGGCATCAACCTTGGCGGGGTGTCCCTGGCGGGCATGCTGTTCGCCTTGCTGGCGCTGGCCAGCATGACCTTCGGCTCGATCCTGCAGAAGCGCATCACCGACAACCCGATGGGCACCTTGCCGCTGCAGTATCTGGCCGGATTTGCCCTGTGCGCGCTGTTTGCCCCGTTCCAGCCGTTGCATGTCGAGTGGAACGCAAACTTCGTCGGCGCGCTGCTGTGGATGGGGCTGGTGGTTTCGCTGCTGGCCACGCTGCTGCTGTACCGGCTGATCGCCCGTGGCAACCTGGTCAATGTCACCAGCCTGTTCTACCTGGTGCCGGCGGTGACGGCGGTGATGGATTTCGCCATCTTCGGTAACCGCCTGGCGCCGCTCAGCCTGCTGGGAATGGGGTTGATCGTGATCGGGCTGCTGTTCGTGTTCCGCAAGCCGGCGTTGCGTGCGGCTGAAGCCTGAGCCAAAGGGGGGCCGCTATGCGGCCCCTTCGCGACGCAAGGCCGCTCCCACAGGACGCAGCACCAGCCAGAGTGCCGCGGCGATCAGCAGGCCGCCGTACAGGTGCGCCATCGACAGCGGCTCATCCAGCAGCCACGCGCCCCACAGCACGCCGAACACCGGGATCAGGAAGGTCACGGTACTGGCCTTGACCGGCCCGATTTCGTTCAGCAAGCGGAAGTACAGGATGTAGGCGAACGCCGTACACAACAGCCCCAGGCCCAGCAGCGACAGCCACACCTGCCAGCCGCCCCAGCTGGCCGGCGGTTGGGTCAGCGCGCTCCAGGCGAACAGCGGGCTCAACAGCAGGGTGGCGCCGAGCATGCTGCCCAGGGCTGACAGGCGACTGTCCAGCGTTCCCACCCAGCGTCGTGCCAGGAATCCCGCGAAACCGTAGCAGGTGGTCGCCGCCAGGCACGCCAGGGCGCCTTGCACCAGGGCCATGTCCAGCGCCACCGGTCCGGCGCCGCTGAGAATGCCGACGCCGAACAGGCCAAGGAAGATCCCGCAGAGCTTGGGCAGGGTCATCGCCTCGCGGAAGAACAAGGTGCCGATCAGCACGCCCATCAGCGGCGTGGTGGCGTTGAAGATCGCCGAGTAGCCGGCCGGCAGCACCTGCGCCGCCACGGAGTAGAACGTCGCTGGAATACCGGAATTGATCATGCCCAGCACCAGGCAGGCGCCCAGCTTGCCTTCGAATTTCCAGCGCACGCGGGCGGCGGCGAGTATGGCCATCAACCCCAGGCAGGCGATTGACACGCGAAAGAAGGCGGTCGGCACGGTACCAAGCTCCGGGGCGATGATACGCATGAACAGGAAACTCGCGCCCCAGACGGCGGCAAGGGTCAGCAGGCGGGCAAGGGCGATGGGGCTCACGGGTGGTCTCCGGCGTTGGGGGCAGTGCGCGAGTCTACGTCAGTGGGCAACCGGGATTCTTGTGCTTTCTTGCTGTGTGAGCCGCTTGCGGACGACTAAGCTGTCTAACGCCACTCAACTTGAGATCCCGCGCATGACCCAACCCTGGCCCGCCGCTGACATCGCCCGGATGATCCTCGATGGCTTCGACGACTACCGCGAGCATTTTCGCCGGATAACCCTCGGTGCCCGCGAACGCTTCGAGCAGGCACGCTGGCAGGACATCCAGCGTGCAGCGGCGGCGCGGATCAACCTCTACGAAGAGAAGGTCGCCGAGGTCAACGGCTGGCTGCGCCAGGGCTTCGAAGCCTCCCAACTGCTGGACGTGGAGCAGTGGCCGTTGGTGAAGAACGCCTACATCCGCCTGATCGACCCGCGGCTGGACGATGAACTGTCCGAGACCTGGTACAACTCGCTGTTCTGCAGCCTGTTCAGCCATGAGCAGATCAGCGACGGCTGCATGTTCATCCACACCACCCGCCCGTCCATGCGTGGCCACGAACGCGCGGCGCAGACCCGCACCTATGCGCTGGACGGTGGATTGAAGGGATTGCTGCGGGCAATCTTCGCCGATTACGGTTTTGACGTGCCCTACGCAGACCTGGAGGGCGACCTGTCGCGGTTGCAGGACCAACTGCGTGAATGCCTGCCCGACTGGGTGTGCAAGGACCCGGCGCTGGCGGCGGAGCTGTTCAGCCCGGTGCTCTACCGCAACAAGGGGGCCTACCTGGTCGGGCGCCTGTACACCCCCGACGAACAGTGGCCGCTGGTGATCCCGCTGCTGCACCGTGAAGACCACGGCATCGAGGCCGATACGCTGATCACCGACGAGGCGGAGGTGTCGATCATCTTTTCCTTCACCCGCTCGTACTTCATGGTCGATGTGCCGGTGCCGGCGGAGTTCGTCAACTTTCTCAAGCGCATCCTGCCGGGCAAGCACATCGCCGAGCTGTACACCTCGATCGGCTTCTACAAGCACGGCAAGTCAGAGTTCTACCGCGCACTGATCAACCACCTGGCCAACAGCGACGACCGCTTCATCATGGCGCCGGGGGTGCGCGGGATGGTGATGAGTGTGTTTACCCTGCCGGGCTTCAACACGGTGTTCAAGATCATCAAGGACCGCTTTTCGCCGTCCAAGACCGTAGACCGTGCCACGGTGATCGAGAAGTACCGCCTGGTGAAGAGCGTGGACCGTGTCGGGCGGATGGCCGACACCCAGGAGTTCGCCGATTTTCGCTTTCCCCGCGCCAAGTTCGATCCCGACTGCCTCGCCGAGCTGCTGGAAGTGGCGCCCTCCACCGTGGCGCTGGAAGGGGACACGGTACTTATCCGCCACTGCTGGACCGAGCGGCGCATGACCCCGCTCAACCTCTACCTCGAACAGGCCAGCGAAGCCCAGGTGCTGGAGGCGCTGGAGGACTATGGGCTGGCGATCAAGCAGCTGGCGGCGGCGAACATCTTCCCAGGCGACATGCTGCTGAAGAACTTCGGCGTCACCCGCCATGGCCGGGTGGTGTTCTATGACTACGACGAGATCAGCTTCCTTACCGAGGTCAACTTCCGCCATATTCCACCGCCGCGCTACCCCGAAGACGAGATGTCGGGCGAGCCGTGGTACTCGATCGGGCCGCATGATGTGTTCCCCGAGGAGTTTCCGCCGTTCCTGTTCGCCGATATCGGTCAGCGCCGTTTGTTCAGTCGCCTGCACGGCGAGCTGTATGACGCCGACTACTGGAAAGGCCTGCAGGAGACGATCCGGGCGGGGAAGGTGATCGATGTGTTTCCGTATCGACGCAAGGGGCGCTGACTGGCGCGCCTACACGGGAAATGCGTATGGCTCGAGCAGTCCGGCCATCTTCAACCTTTCAGGCACTTGAGCTCACTGAAATCCGCCCGCACCTTGCTCAGGCGCTGCTGCAGGAACTGTTTCTGCGCAGGGCTGCTCTGCCTCATCAGGTCGATCAGCAGGCTGCGCGCCTGCTGTTCGCTGTTCTCATAGGCCTGGCGGTACTCCGCCGTCCACAGGCTCTCCTTGCGTTGCAGCAGTTGCGCCAGGCGCGCTTCGAAGCCCGGTGTGGCGCGCTGGTCCATTGCCAGCACCAGTTGTTGCTGCCAGTGCGCGCGATTGGCGATCGACTGGCGGCTCTGGTCGCCCAGGGCCTGGGACCAGCTCATCACCCGCAAGCGTTGCTGGGCGCTGAGCTCACCCAGCCAGGGTTCCAGGCGTTTCTGCATGCGCGCGGCGCGCTGTTCGATCTGTTTGGGCAGCGGGGTTTCGTCATAGGTCTTGCGACGCTTGCTGATGTCGGCACGAAACGCCTGGCGCATTTCGGCGACCTGGTCGTCGCTCATCCCGCGCAGCAGTTCGGTGGCCGAGGGGGTGATCGCCGTGGCCACCCGGTCGATGGCCTGGCGGGCTTCGAGGGTGCGTTGTTCCAGGGCCTGGTCGGTGACCGCGTCGTCGGCCACCATCAGCCGCACCCGGTCGAGCCAGTCGAGGTAGCCGGGCAGCTGTGTTTTGCAGTGCCAGGCCAGTTGTTGCTCAAGCCGTTCGTCGAGCAACTGTTTCTGCTCGCGGTTCATGTCCAGGTAATCGCCCAGCGACCAGGGCACCAGGCGGTCGAGGTTGCGGTAGGCCAGGTCGATCCGGCTGCAGGCCACAAGGGCCAGGGCGAAGCCAATGACGAGCAGTAGGGCGTGGATCAGGCGTCGGGGCATGAGCGAATCCTTGCACAGGCTGGCCAGGCGGTGGACGCAAGGTGGGCCCGAGGGTTCCGGCGCATGCGCGCTCGGGCGGACGGGCGGGTCAAGTGTTAGAATAGCCGCCTTGTCTTGAGGATCTTCGGAAATGGCTCTGCTTGGGCGTTACAACAGTTTGCAAATCGTGAAACACGTGGAATTCGGCCTGTACCTGGACGGCGGCGCCGACGGCGAAATCCTCCTGCCAAGGCGCTACTTCCCCAAGGATGCCGAGCTCGAACTGGACGACTGGCTCAACGTGTTCATCTACCTCGACAGCGAGGACCAGCTGATCGCCACCACCGAAAAGCCGAAGATGCAGGTGGGCGAGTTCGCCAGCCTCAAGGTCAAGGACATCAACGGCGCGGGCATCTTCCTCGACTGGGGCCTGTCCAAGGACCTGCTGATGCCCTACTCGGAGGAGTCCCGGCCACTGAAGATCGGTGACTACTGCGTGGTCCACGCCTATCTGGACAAGCGCACCCGGCGCATCACCGCCACCGCCAAGCTGGACCGCTACCTCGACCGCACCCCGGTGGACTACCAGGTCGGCCAGCCGGTCGAGCTGCTGGTGGCCGGCGAGACGCCGATGGGCTTCAAGGCGATCATCAACAATCGCCACTGGGGCCTGATCCACAAGAACGAAGTGTTCAAGTTCCTGCGTTCGGGCATGCACGAGAAGGGCTTCATCAAGGAAGTGCGCGCCGACGGCAAGATCGCCCTGAGCCTGCAGCCGGTGGGCCAGGCCCTGGCCGACGGCTTGCCCGAGCAGATCATGCAGCGCCTGGAGGCCAATGGCGGTGTGCTGGCGGTGTGCGACAAGAGCGATCCGGCGCTGATCAGCCAGATGTTCAATGTCAGCAAGGGCAACTTCAAGAAAGCCATCGGCGCACTGTTCAAGCAGGGCCGGATCGTCATCCATGACGATCGCATCGAGCGGGCCTGATCAGGCCTGCACGAAGGTGCTGAAGTCCAGCTGCTCGCCACCCGGGCGGCTGTCGCGCAGCAGCGAGTCGCGGTCGGCGCTCAGGGCCAGGCTGATGGTCGAGCGGCGCTTGCCGGCGTTGCGCACTTCCATCTGCTCCTGGTGAGCGCGCAGGAAGTTGGTCGGCACCTTCAGGTGCTGCAGTTCATCGGTCTCCGGGGTGTGCAGCAGCAGGTTGACCCAGTCGGGCTGACCTTTGCGCAGCAGCGCCACCGGTACCTCGAACCACCACAGGTTGCGCTTCTTGTCGAGAATGGCGAACAGGGTGTTGTCGCGGTTGAGCACCGGCCGGGTCAGCGCTTCGTTGCGCCGAGCGATGGCGGTGGGTTTGTCGAGTTTCATGCAGGTTCCTGCGGGTTGACGCTAGATTGGCCTGGTATTGTGCGGGTGGGCTCATCGCGGGGCAAGTCGCATCGGCGTACCGCTGCGCCCGCGGGGGAACGCTTTAAGCCGTTGGGCCGGGACCAGGCGAACTAATTGAAACTCTTGCCGATGACCTTGGGTCGATCAGGTGTCGACACGATTTCCCGTGTCTTTTCGGCAAGGAGATATCCCATGAGTGGCACCAAGGATAAAGCGAAAGGCCTGGCCAACGAGGCGGTGGGCAACATCAAGCAGGGCGTCGGCAAGGTGACCGACAACGACAAGCTGCGCGCCGAGGGCAAGGCCCAGGAGCTGAAGGGCGAGGCGCAGCAGGCCGTGGGCAAGGTCAAGGATGCCGTGAAGAAGCCTTGATCGCAGTGGTATTGTCGCGGGGCAGTGCGCGCTCTTCCGGTGGGAGCGCACTTGCCCCGCGACTGCTTTGTGCGTTCGGCAACGCGCCAGCGAACAGCACGCCCGCCGCCCGGTCTATTAGACTTGTTGTATTGCCACCCCGATCAAGCGGCGAAAGGAGACGCTATGATTTTCCCCGACCTGCGCGGCCTGCCCCTGCACCGCGTGCTGGTGCGCACCGTCAAGGAGTTCATTGACGACGAGATGTCCACCTACGCTTCCGCGCTGGCCTACCAGATGCTGTTTTCGCTGTTCCCGTTCCTGTTGTTCCTGATCGCCCTGATCGGTTTCCTGCACCTGCCGGACTTCTTCTCCTGGCTGCGGCTGCAGTCCGAGCTGGTGCTGCCGCCCCAGGCCCTGGAGCAGGTCAACCCGGTGATCGACCAGTTGCAGCAGTCCAAGGGCGGATTGCTGTCGGTGGGTATCGTAATCGCCCTGTGGACCGCCTCGGCGGGTGTGCGCCTGATGATGAGCGCGATGAACGCCGCCTACGACGTGCCTGAAGGGCGGCCGGTGTGGAAGCGCATCCCACTGTCGATCATCTACACCGTCGGCATCGCCGGCATGCTCCTGGCGGCCGCCGCGTTGATGGTGCTGGGGCCGCAGGTCATGGAGTGGATCGCTTCCCAGGTGGGGCTGGAGGAGGCGGTGGTGGTCGTCTGGACCATCCTGCGCTGGCCGGCGATCATCATCCTGATGATGGTGGCGGTGGCGCTGATCTACTACGTGATGCCCGATGTGAAGCAGAAATTCCGCTTCATCACCCCAGGCTCGGTGCTGGCGGTGGTGGTTTGGATCGTCGCGTCGCTGGGCTTTGCCTACTACGTGAAGACCTTTGCCGACTACAACGCCATGTATGGCAGTATCGGGGCGATCATCGTGTTGCTGCTGTACTTCTACATCTCCGCCGCCGTACTGCTGCTCGGGGCCGAGATGAACGCGGTGATCGAGCACATGTCCGCCGAGGGCAAGAACCCCGGCGAGAAGGCGTTCGCCGAAGACAATCCGCAACAGAGCATTACCGTGCTCGGGCATGAGCACCCGGTGACCCCCGAACCCCAGACCCGCGAGCCGAACACCTGATGATCCGCGACATTCTCAAGATGGGCGATGAACGCCTGCTGCGCATCGCCCCGCCCGTGCCGGAGCACATGCTCGGTAGCCCCGAGCTCGAGCAACTGATCGACGACATGTTCGAGACCATGGCCCATGTCGGAGGCGTCGGCCTGGCCGCGCCGCAGATCGGCATCGACCTGCAACTGGTGATCTTCGGCTTCGAGCGCAGCGAGCGCTACCCGGACGCCGAGCCAGTGCCGCGGACCATCTTGCTCAACCCGGTGATCACGCCGCTGGCCACGGAGGTCGAGGATGGCTGGGAGGGCTGTTTGTCGGTGCCGGGCCTGCGTGGCGTGGTGCCGCGCTACAAGCACATCAGCTATTCGGGCATCGACCCGCAGGGCAACCCGATCAACCGCTTTGCCGATGGTTTTCATGCGCGGGTGGTGCAGCATGAGTGCGATCACCTGATCGGCCGGCTGTACCCTTCGCGCATTCAGGACTTCAGCAAGTTCGGCTACACCGACGTGCTGTTCCCCGGGCTCGATGTGGCCGACGACTGATCCCGTACCAGCGCCACCAGGGGCTTGCTGCGCTGGTAGCGGGCCAGGCGCGAGGCCAGGGCTTCGGGCAGCGTGCTGGCCGGGGTGAAGGCCAGGCGTTGGTAGAAGGGCGTCAGGTCCGGATGGCAGAACAGCCAAGTCGGGGTGGTGGCAGCGCCCAGCGCGGTTTGCAGCAGCTGTGAGGCGACCTGCTGTCCACGCCATTGCGGGGCGACGAACAGGCCGGTCAGCCAGTAGCCGCCCTCGACAGGGGACAGATTCATCCCGCCAATGATTTCACCGCTGCGTGCCACCCATTGTTCGCCATCACCGGCGGCGCGCATGCGCGAACCATGCTGGCGATAGAATTGCTCCAGCAGGCGGCGCTGGATCGGAGGCAGGCGGGTACAGGTCAGGGGCGGCATGCGTGGCTCGTAGGGCGCTGCAAGAAGCAGGAAAAATGACGGTGCTTTGTCGCAGATTGTTGCAAATCCGGCAAGGGTGAATATCCGACTCCGGGGTTCAACTATTCCGACTACGGAGTAGACTTTCACTCATCCCCCCGGCAGTACGATAAAGCGGGATCGGTACTTCGTGTCATCTTCGCAGTCGATGACAACTTCTCCGCGCCATTGACGGCATCAGAAGTCACGCGATCAGCTTGATAGCCATCAAGGTCGTTATCCATGAAAGCCTTACTGATTCTTGCATTGGTCGGTATGTCCTCGCTCGCCTTCGCGGACCAGGTCAAGACCGCAGACACCCAACCCGTGGTCGAGCAGTATGACTATTCCACCAACCTCGACATCAAGCGCGTGATCAGTCTGTCGACGATCCCCAACGTCTGTGAAGTGGTGCCCGCCACCATGACCTACGAGGACCATCAAGGACAGGTGCACACCCTTCAGTACCGTGCCCTGGGCGAGGGTTGCCGGCTGAATTGAGCCTGTTGGCCCCGTCAGGGCCCGTGGGAGCGGGCTTGCCCCGCGATGGCGATCAGTTGCAATCGCGGGTCAAACCCGCCCCCACAAGCTCCAGCCCCTGCTTCAACTGCGCCCGGCTGTGCGCCGCCGACAGGCTGACCCGCACCGCCCGCACACGCTCCGTGCCCACCGCGAACACGCTGGCCGGCACGATCTCCACCCCTTGCGCCCGACACCGGGCAACCAGCGCCTCGGCCTCTCCAGGCGTGGCCAGCCAGACATGGGGCGAAGGCACGCCATCCACCGGCAATGCATTACCCAGCAACGACCGCGCCAGGCGCCAGCGCTCGGCCAGTTCCTCCCGCTGCCAGGCCAGTCGCCGTGCGGCGGTCCCGTCCGAAATCCACTGGCAAGCGATGTGCAGGTTCAACGGCGACACCGACCAGTGGGTAGCCTGTGCATAAGGGTCGATCTGCGCCAGCAACGCTGGTGGGGCCACGATCCAGCCCAGGCGCAGGCCGGCGGCCACGGTCTTGGACATGCTGCTGATCAGCACGCCGCGGCCTTCGAGCAAAGGGTAGAGCGGCGGCCGATCGGTCAAGGCGCCATACACGTCATCCTCGATCACCAGCAAGTCGTGGTGGCGGACGACTTCCGCCAGTGCCAGGCGCCGGGCCTCGTCCATGCATGCCCCGGTCGGGTTGTGCAGGGTCGGGGTGGTCACCAGCACCCGCGCGCCACTGGCCCGCACGACGCGGTCCAGCTCCTCAGGGCGCAAACCTTGCTCATCCAGCGCGACCCCCTGCACCGGCAGGCGCAACTGACGACAGGCCGCCTTGATGCCCGGGGCGGTCAACGCCTCGACCATCACCGGCTCGCCCGCCTGGCACAGCGACTGCAACACCATGACCAAGGCCTGCTGGGCGCCACCGCAGAGCAACACTTCCTCCGGCCTGAGGTCCAGGCCACGATTGGCCAGCCAGCGAGCGGCCTGGATCCGTCCCAGCAGCAGTTGTTCCGGCCCCAGGTAATGGTCGAGCAGGGCGGTTGCACCTTGTTCGAGCAGTCTGGGCAGGCTGTGCTCCAGGTCGAGATTATGCGGGTCGGCCACCGGCACGTTGGTCGACAAGTCGATCACCGGGTGCTGGCGGTCGGGCTGCTTGAGGCGAAACAGCGTCGCCTCCTTGCTGCTGGCCAGCACATAGGTGCCGCGCCCCACCTCCCCGGACACCAGGTGCCGCGCTGCGGCTTCGCGGTAGGCCTGTTGCGTGGTGCTCGGGTTCAGGCCCAGCGCCCAGGCCAGGCGACGCTGGGGCGGCAGGCGTTCACCGGCTTTCAGCTCACCCTGTTCGATGGCGCCGGCAATGGCCTCGACCAGCGCCAGGTAGCGCGGCTGGTCGTTGTCTGGCAGGGCGGGAATCCACACGAAATTGCTACCCATGCAATATATATTTGGACCCATACAATGACCGGCGCTTAGGATCGGATCAAGCCCTACCGATGAAGGAAGATCGTCATGTTCGACTTGCCCGCCCTGCGTGAAGCCGCCGATTTTGTTCACCAGCACGTGCCACCGACCCCGCAGCATGCCTGGCCGCTGCTGGCCGAGCGGTTGGGTTGCCAGCTCTGGGTCAAGCACGAGAACCATGCCCCCACCGGTGCCTTCAAGGTACGTGGCGGGCTGGTCTACGTGCGTTCCCTGCTGGCCGGTGGCGAAGTCCCACGCGGGCTGGTCACCGCCACCCGCGGCAACCATGGCCAGAGCATGGCCCTGGCCGCGCGCCAGGCGGGCTTGCCGCTGGTGATCGTGGTGCCTGAAGGCAACTCGCGAGAGAAGAACGCCGCCATGCGTGCCCTGGGCGCGGAACTGGTGGAGCACGGCGTGGACTTCGACGTTGCCCGTGAAGAAGCGGCGCGCCTGGCCGAGGCGCGCGGCTACGCGATGGTCCCGTCGTTCCACCCGGAACTGGTGCGTGGCGTGGCCACCTATGCGCTGGAGCTGTTCGAGGCGGTGGCCGACCTGGATTGCGTGTACGTGCCGATCGGCATGGGCTCGGGCATCTGCGGGCTGATCCAGGCGCGCAACCTGCTGGGGCTGGACACCGAGATCGTCGGCGTGGTCTCCAGTGCTGCGGATGCCTATGCCCAGAGCTTCGAGCGGGGGCGCATCGTCACCACCGCCAGCGCCGACACTTTCGCCGACGGCATGGCCTGCCGCGTGCCGCACCCCGACGCCTTCGCCCTGGTGCGCGAGCATGCCGCACGTATCGTGAGAGTAAGCGACGACGAGATCGCCGAGGCCATGCGGCTCTACCACGAGACCACCCACAACACCGCCGAAGGTGCCGGTGCCGCTGCCCTGGCCGCGCTGATGCAGGAACGTGGGCGTCAGGCCGGCAAGCGTGTGGCGGTGGTGCTCAGTGGCGCCAATGTGGATCGTGGGCGCTATGCGCAGGTGTTGGCGGGGCCTGTCTGAGCGAGTGAGCTTTCTTTCTGTACGGCAGGCGCCCCCTCGGGTTCAATGTGCACCCCTGAATATGCCCAGAGTGCACCATGCCTTTCTCCAACGGTTTTCTGCTCAGTCTGTCCCTTTGCCTGGATATCGGGGTGGCCAATATCGCCATGATCACCCTGGCCATGCAGCGCGGGTTTCTCCAGGGGTTCTGGCTGGGCCTGGGTACCTGCGTCGGCGACCTGGTCTATGCAATTGCTGCTCTGGCCGGGATGACCGTGCTGCTGCAGTTCGAAAGCGTGCGCTGGGCCCTGTGGCTGGGCGGCTCGGCGCTGCTGGTGTGGTTTGCCGTGAAGATGTTGCTGGCGGCCTGGCGCGGCGGGCATCTGGAGTCGCGGGGCGAAGTGGTGGTGGAGTCGGGCTGGCGCGAGTTCCTGCGCGGGATCTTCCTGGCCATGTCATCGCCCAGCGCGATCCTCTGGTTCGCGGCGGTGGGTGGGGTGCTGATCTCAAGGTCCGGTGGCGGCAGTCTGCTCGATGCGGGACTGTTCCTCGGGGGCTTCTTCGCCGCCGGGTTGGTCTGGTGCGTGTCGCTCTGCGGCATCGCCAGCCATGGTGGGCGTCTGCTTGGGGACCGGCTGCTTACGTGGTCCTACCTGCTGTCGGCGGCCATTTTCTGTTATTTCGCTGTGTATGTGATTCTCTCCGGTTATCGTGAGTTCATCTTGTCTACACCTGTTTGAGTCATGGAGTTCCCAGAAGTGGCAATGATCCAACCCTGCACTGACCCGGGCAGTCCGGCCTGGCTGCACTTGCGCAGCGCCTTGTGGCCCGACAGTGCGGCGACTGACCACCTGGCAGAAATGGCCGATATCGCCGGCCGCCCCGCAACCTTCGTGGCCCTGCTGGCGTATGACGAGCAGGGCAGGGCGCAAGGGCTGGCCGAGGCGTCGGTGCGTCATGACTATGTCAATGGCAGCAACACTTCGCCGGTGGCATACCTTGAAGGCGTCTTTGTCGAACAGGCCTCGCGCGGCCAGGGCGTCGCCCGCCAGCTGATCGCGGCTGTCGAACGGTGGGCCGATGGCAAAGGTTGCCGCGAGCTGGCCTCGGACGCCGCGCTGGACAACCTTGGCAGCCAGCGCATGCACGCGGCCCTGGGCTTTGCCGAGACTGAGCGTGTCGTGTATTTCCTCAAGCCAGTCGCGCCCCTCGACTGAAAGTTTCCGGGCAGTTGTCGATTTGCCGTTTTCCCGTTCGACCAGTGTTGAAAGCGTCACCACCAACCCTGATGAATCTTCGGAGGAAACACCGATGAACACTGCAGCCGAGCGTGAGCTGAAGCAACTGATCGAACAGTGGATGCAAGCCGTGCGCGAGCGTGACGTGGACCGTATCGTCGCCCCCTACGCCGACGACATTCTTGCCTTCGACGCCATCCAGGCCCTGCAATTCAAAGGCAAGGCCGCCTACCGCGCCCATTGGGAGATGTGCATGGGCATGTGCACCGGGCCGATGGTGTTCGAACTGGCGCAACTGACCGTGCACGCCGACGGCGACCTGGGCCTGGCCCACTGGCTCAACCGCTGTGGCCCGGGCGACGATGAGAGCCAGTGCGGTTTCATGCGCGCCACCGTCGGCTACCGGCGCAGCGGCGGCCAATGGCAGGTCATCCACGAACACTGGTCGGCGCCGTTCGACATGGAAACGCAAAAAGCGCTGTTCGATCTCAAACCCTGAATGCCCTCGACCGCCTATCGCCACCTTGCCCCGGAGACGATCATGAAATACCTGTGCCTGGTCTATTGTGATGAAGCGCTGTTGCACAGCCTGCCCGACAGCCCCGAGGACGCCGAATGCATGGCTTACGCCGAGTCCATCCAGGGCTCCGGGCGGATGATCGCCGCCGAGGCGCTCAAGCCCGTGCAGACGGCCACAACGGTGCGCGTGCGCGCCGGCCGGATGAGCCTGACCGATGGCCCGTTCGCCGAGACCAAGGAGCAGTTGGCTGGTTTCTACCTGGTCGATGCCCGCGACCTCAACGAAGCGTTGAACATCGCCAAGGGTATTCCGGCGGCGCGGGTCGGCAGCGTCGAGGTGCGCCCTGTGCGAGAGCTGCAACCCTGACGTGAATGGAGAACCACGATGACCCAGGTATCGCCGGGCTGATGAACAGCGAAGGGCAAATCCGTGATGAAGTGGCGGCGGTCTACCGCCGCGACTCCCGGCGTATCCTGGCCACCCTGATCCGCCTGCTGGGAGACTTCGACCTGGCCGAGGAGGCCTTGCATGACGCCTTCTTCATTGCCGTCGAACGTTGGCAGCGCGATGGCATCCCGGACAATCCGCGGGCCTGGCTGGTCTCCGCCGGCCGTTTCAAGGCCATCGACGCCTTGCGCCGGCGTGCCCGCTTCGACCGCTCCCAGGCGGACCTGATCATGCTGCTAGAAGGCGAGGCCCAGGATCCGGGCGAGCAGGAACTGCTGGTCGATGATCGGCTGCGCCTGATCTTCACCTGCTGCCACCCGGCCCTGGCCTTCGATGCCCAGGTGCCGCTGACATTGCGCGAGGTCTGCGACCTGACCACCGAGCAGATCGCCCGCGCCTTCCTGCAGAGCCCGGCGACCATCGCCCAGCGCATCGTGCGGGCCAAGGCCAAGATCCGTGATGCGAAGATCCCCTACCAGGTACCGGAGCTGGGCGAATTGCCGGAGCGGCTGGAGAGCGTGCTGCGGGTGATCTACCTGGTGTTCAACGAGGGCTATTCGGCGTCTTCGGGCGAGGATGTGACCACGCGCGCGCTGACCGACGAAGCCATCCGCCTGGGCCGGTTGCTGGCGCAATTGCTGCCGGATGCCGAAGTGCTGGGGCTGCTGGCGTTGATGCTGTTGCAGGCCTCGCGGCAGAACGCGCGCAGCGACGCCCACGGCGAGCTGGTGCTGCTTGATGAGCAGGACCGCGGTCTGTGGGACCGGGCACAGATAGAGGAGGGCAGCCAGTTGGTGCGCCAGGCACTGGGCAGTCGGGAGTTCGGCCCTTACAGCGTGCAGGCGGCGATTGCCGCGCTGCATGCCGAAGCGCCCAGCGCCGAGGCCACCGACTGGGACGAGATCGTCGGCCTGTACGATGTGCTGCAGCGCCACTGGCCGTCACCGGTGGTGGAGCTGAACCGGGCAGCAGCCCTGGCCCGGCGCGATGGCGCACAGGTCGGGTTGCGCGCGGTTGAAGCAATTCTCGAGCGGGGCGAACTGGGCGATTATCACCTGGCCCACGCCGCGCGCGCCGAACTGCATCGTCAACTGGGCAATACCGAACAGGCCCGCGAGGCCTGGCAGCAGGCGCTGACGCTGACCCGGCAGGGGCCGGAGCGCCGGCATATCGAGCGGCGCTTGCGCGAGCTGGGGTAAGCGCTCAGGCCGAGTGCAAGACCTGTAGGAGCCGCTGTACTTTCAGCCGGCAACGAATTCCGGCGGGCTCACCAGCTCGACGGTCTGCTGTTTGCGCGGCGCGAGGATCTCGGCTTCGCCGGCGACCACCAGCTCGTCGTTCTGGTTGTACACGTTGGTGGCGATACGCACCTTGAACTTGGGCAGCTTCTCGAGGATTTCCAGGCGTACGGTCAACTCGTCACCGATCTTCACCGGCTTCTGGAAGCTCATTTGCTGGCCCAGATAGATGGTGCCAGGGCCAGGCAGGGTGCAGGCCACCGCGGCGCTGATCAGCGCGCCGCTGAACATGCCGTGGGCAATGCGCTCCTTGAACATGCTCTTGGCGGCGAACTCGGCATCCAGATGCACCGGGTTGTGGTCACCGGACATGGCGGCGAACAGCTGGATATCGCGTTCTGCCACGGACTTCTTGTATTCAGCTTTCTGGCCGACTTCGAGGGCTTCGTAAGGCGTGTTGGTGACCTGGGTCATCAGGGGCTTCCTTGTGGGGGGCGAGGCTGCCGATCATTCACTGCGGGCGGGGCGGCCAAGGGCCAGCGCCTGCTCCAGCCAGCCGATGATCTCGGCGGTGACCTCGTCGCGATGGGTTTCGTTGAGCACTTCGTGGCGTGCGCCGGGGTAGATGCGCAACTGTACATGACGGTTGCCGGTCGCGCGCAGGGCGTCGGCCAGGTGGGTGAGACGCTTGCCGGCACTCACCGGATCACATTCGCCGCCCACCACGAAGATCGGCAGGTTCGGATCGATCTGCGCCAGGTTCTTTTTCTGACTGATCTGCGCCAGGCCCTGCAGCAGGTCGAGCCATAGCTGGTTGCTGCAGCGAAAGCCGCACAGCGGGTCGGCGATGTATTTGTCCACTTCCTCGGCATCGCGGCTGAGCCAGTCGAAGGCGGTGCGGTTGGGCTTGAACGCCTTGTTGAACGAGCCGAACGACAGCCAGTCGATCAGCGTGCTCTTGCCCAGCGGGCCCTGGCGCCAGGCCTCGAGACGGGCGATCAGGCGCGCAGCGCGGTACAGCGCCACCGGCTGGAAGTTCGAGCCGCTGAGGATCGCGCCCTGCAGGCTGGCGCTGTGGTGCAGCAGGTAGGCCTGGGCGATGTAGCTGCCCATGCTGTGGCCGAACAGGAACAGCGGGGTCCCCGGAAACTGCTGGCCGATATGCTGGGCCAGCAGGCCCAAGTCATTGAGCACGGCATTCCAGCCATTTTGCCGGGCGAACAGGCCCAGGCTGCCCAGCTCGGCGGTGCGGCCGTGGCCGCGCAGGTCGGGGGCGAGCAGTCCGTAGCCGGCGGCATTGAGCGCATGGCCCAGGCGCTGGTAGCGCCCGGCGTGCTCGGCCATGCCATGGGCCAGCAACACCACGGCCTTGACCGGGGTGGCCGGCAGCCATTGGTGGACATAAAGGCTGCAATGCTCGCTGGCGGGGAGCCAGAAGGCGTCGTGGGGCATGGCGGGTCCTTGCGCGCGGAGGTTGCCCAACAGTGTATGCGCAAAGCCATCAATTGCAGGAAGGGCAGAAAAGAGATTCACAATGTTAATGGCGGCACTTGGCGTATTTGCCACCCTCGACAGAGCTGCTAACGTCGGCTGAACACCTTTTTGCCAGCAGGCGATCAGGTCAGGGATGTCCCGTTAGAGGAACAACAATAAATGCAAGCCGACTTCTGGAACGACAAGCGCCCGGCGGGCGTACCTTCCACCATTGACATGAATGCCTACACATCGGTCGTCGATGTCTTCGAGCGCTGCTGCAAGCGTTTCGCCGACCGCCCGGCGTACAGCAACCTCGGCGTCACCCTGAGCTATGCCGACCTCGAGCGCCATTCGGCGGCCTTCGCCGCCTGGCTGCAGCAGCACACCGAACTGGTGCCGGGCGACCGCATCGCGGTGCAGATGCCCAATGTCCTGCAATACCCTATCGCGGTGTTCGGCGCCATGCGCGCCGGCCTGATCGTGGTCAACACCAACCCGCTGTACACCGAGCGCGAGATGCGTCATCAGTTCAAGGACTCCGGCGCCCGCGCGCTGGTGTACCTGAACATGTTCGGCAAGCGTGTGCAGGAGGTGCTGCCCGACACCGGCATCGAATACCTGATCGAGGCGAAGATGGGCGACCTGCTGCCGACGGCCAAGGGCTGGCTGGTCAATACCGTGGTCGACAAGCTGAAGAAGATGGTGCCGGCCTACCAGTTGCCCCAGGCCGTGTCGTTCAAGCAGATGCTGCGCCAGGGGCGCGGGCTTACCCACAAACCGGTGGCGCAGACCCTGGAAAACATTGCGGTGCTGCAATACACCGGCGGCACCACCGGGCTGGCCAAGGGCGCCATGCTCACCCACGGCAACCTGGTGGCCAACATGCTCCAGGTACTGGCCTGCTTCGGCCAGCACGGCCCCGATGGCCAGCCACTGATCAAGGAAGGGCAGGAGGTGATGATCGCGCCGCTGCCGCTGTACCACATCTATGCCTTCACCGCGAACTGCATGTGCATGATGGTGACCGGCAACCACAACGTGCTGATCACCAACCCCCGCGATATCCCCGGCTTCATCAAGGAGCTGGGCAAGTGGCGGTTCTCGGCGCTGGTGGGCTTGAACACGCTGTTCGTCGCGCTGATGGACAACCCGGGTTTCAAGTCGCTGGATTTCTCCGCGCTGAAGATCACCAACTCCGGCGGCACCGCGTTGGTCAAGGCCACCGCCGAACGCTGGGAGGCCCTCACCGGTTGCCGCATTGTCGAAGGCTACGGCCTGACCGAAACCTCGCCGGCAGCCAGTACCAATCCCTATGGCCAGCTGGCGCGCCTGGGGACCGTGGGACTCCCGGTGCCTGGCACGGCGTTCAAGGTGATCGACGACGAAGGTCACGAGCAGCCGCTGGGCGAGCGTGGCGAGCTGTGCATCAAGGGGCCGCAGGTCATGAAAGGCTACTGGCAGCAGGTTGAGGCCACCACCCAGGTCCTGGATGCCGAAGGCTGGCTGAAGACCGGCGACATCGCCGTCATCGACCCGGACGGTTTCACCCGCATCGTCGACCGCAAGAAGGACATGATCATCGTCTCGGGCTTCAACGTGTATCCCAACGAGATCGAGGACGTGGTGATGGGCCATCCGCAGGTGGCCAGCTGCGCGGTGATCGGCGTGCCGGACGAGCGCACCGGCGAGGCGGTGAAGCTGTTCGTGGTGCCGCGCGCGGGTGGGGTGAGCGTCGATGAGCTCAAGGCGTTCTGCAAGACCAACTTCACCGGCTACAAGGTACCCAAGCACATCGTGCTGCGCGAATCGCTGCCGATGACGCCGGTGGGCAAGATCCTTCGTAGGGAGTTGCGCGACATCGCCTGATGGTAGGCCCGCGATTGTGTCATCTCTGACAGCGTCGTCGCCCAGGCTGACGCAATCGCAAGGCCTATCTAGGGCAGGGCTTTCAGGCGGATTTGCGACATTTTGTATAATTACTCTAAAAATGACCTGTATAGTTCATTGAGTCATTTTCGTGACCCGCCGGCCCATTTCGGCCTCTAGTCGACCCTTTGCAAAGCTGTTACTCTCGGCGCGCTTTCAGAGGATCCGGTTTGCAATGAGCCGGCCTCTCATATCAATAATAAGCGCATCGACGCGTACCGAATTCGCTGTTGCTGAAGGAGCGGGCTTCCATGATCGAACATTTTTGGAAGGATAAGTACCCAGCCGGGGTCACGGCGGACATCAATCCTGACGAATTCCCCAATATCCAGGCGGTACTCAAGCAATCCTGCCAACGCTTTGCCGACAAACCTGCCTTTAGCAACCTGGGCAAGACCATCACCTACGGCGAGCTGTATACCCTGTCCGGCGCCTTCGCCGCCTGGTTGCAGCAGCACACCGACCTGAAGCCGGGTGATCGCATCGCTGTCCAGTTGCCCAACGTTCTGCAGTATCCCGTCGCTGTGTTCGGTGCCATGCGCGCCGGCCTGATCGTGGTCAACACCAACCCGCTGTACACCGCGCGGGAGCTGGAGCACCAGTTCAACGATTCCGGGGCCAAGGCCCTGGTATGCCTGGCCAACATGGCGCACCTGGCGGAAAAGGTGGTGCCCAAGACCCAGGTCAAACATGTCATTGTCACCGAAGTGGCCGACCTGTTGCCACCTCTCAAGCGTTTGCTGATCAACAGCGTCATCAAGTACGTGAAGAAAATGGTGCCGGCCTACCACCTGCCGGGCGCCGTGCGCTTCAACGACGCCCTGGCGCTGGGCAAAGGCGGTGCGGTGACCGAGGCCAACCCGCAGTCCGGCGATGTCGCCGTGCTGCAGTACACCGGCGGTACCACCGGAGTGGCCAAGGGCGCGATGCTCACCCACCGCAACCTGGTCGCCAACATGCTGCAGTGTCGCGCGCTGATGGGCTCGAACCTGCACGAAGGCTGCGAGATCCTCATCACCCCGCTGCCGCTGTACCACATCTACGCCTTCACCTTCCATTGCATGGCCATGATGCTCATCGGCAACCACAACGTGCTGATCAGCAACCCACGCGACCTGCCGGCCATGGTCAAGGAACTGGGCAAGTGGAAGTTCAGCGGTTTCGTTGGCCTCAACACGCTGTTCGTCGCCCTGTGCAACAACGAGACGTTCCGCAACCTCGACTTCTCGGCGCTGAAGATCACCCTGTCCGGCGGCATGGCCCTGCAACAGAGTGTGGCCGAGCGCTGGAAGACGGTGACCGGCTGCGCTATCTGCGAAGGCTACGGCATGACCGAGACCAGCCCGGTGGCGGCGGTCAACCCGACTTCGGCCAACCAGCTGGGGACCATCGGCATCCCGGTGCCGTCCACCCTGTGCAAGATCATCGACGACAACGGCCAGGAGTTGCCCCTGGGCGAGGTGGGCGAGCTTTGCATCAAGGGGCCGCAGGTGATGAAGGGCTACTGGCAGCGTGAAGACGCCACCGCCGAGATCATCGACAGCAACGGCTGGCTGAAGACCGGCGACATCGCCCTGATCCAGCCGGACGGCTACATGCGCATCGTCGATCGCAAGAAGGACATGATCCTGGTGTCCGGCTTCAACGTGTACCCCAACGAGCTCGAAGACGTGCTCGCCGCGCTGCCGGGCGTGCTGCAGTGCGCGGCCATCGGCATCCCGGACGAGAAGTCCGGCGAGGTGATCAAGGTGTTCATCGTGGTCAAGCCGGGCATGACCCTGACCAAGGAGCAGGTGATGGAGCACATGCGCGCCAACGTCACTGGCTACAAGGTGCCGAAGGCCATCGAGTTCCGCGATGCGCTGCCGACCACCAACGTCGGCAAGATCCTGCGCCGCGAGCTGCGCGACGAAGAGCTGAAGAAGCAGGGCCTGAAGAAGATCGCCTGAGCCGCAGCGCGCTTTGGGATTGAAACGTGGGAGCGGGCTTGCCCCGCGATAGCGTCAGCTCAGGTAACGTTGTTGCCCGAGTCGAAGCCATCGCGGGTCAAGCCCGCTCCCACGTTTGCGATACAGGAAACTCAGCGCAGCTTTTCCAGCATCTGGTAGTACCACATCCCCGCCGCCAGCAGCGGATTGCCCAGCAAGTCGCCCATCGGCACCTTGATGTGCCGGCAGCCCGCGAACGTATCGAACTTCTCCAGTGTCCCGGTCAATGCCTCGGCCATGATCTCGCCCATGATATGGCTGGTGGCGATGCCGTGCCCGGAATACCCCTGGCAGTACCAGACGTTGTCCGACAGCTTGCCCAGCTGCGGGATGCGGTTGACCACGATGCCCATGGCGCAGCTCCACTGGAACTCGATCGGCACGCCCTTGAGCGCCGGGAAGGTGCGCTCGATGCACGGGCGCAGTTCGCCTTCGATGTCCCGTGAATCACGCCCGGAGTAGTTGGCGCCGCCGCCGAACAGCAGGCGCTTGTCGGCGGTCAGGCGGTAGTAGTCGAGGACGAAACGGCAGTCGTACACCGCCAGGTCCTGCGGGTTGATCTGCTCGGCCAGATCGCCCAGCGGCGCGGTGGTGACGATGCCGCCCATGGCCGGGAAGATCTTGCCCTTGAGTTGGCGCTTTTCCAGCTTGTGATACACGTCGCCTGCCAGCATCACCTGGCGTGCCTCGATCCGTCCCTGGGCGGTGACCACCGCCGGGCGCGGGCCGTGGACGATCTCCAGCACCTCGGAGTTTTCGAACACCAGCGCACCCAGCCCGTGGGCGGCGCGGGCCTCGCCCAGGCACAGGTTCAGCGGGTGCAGGTGCAGGTTGCGGCGGTTCTTCAGCGCGCCGAGGTACAGCGGGCTTTGCAGGTGGCGCTGCATGGCGCTGCGGTCGAGCAGTTGCACCTGGTCGCCCATGCCGCGGCGTTGGGCCTCGGCCTCGAAGGCGCGCAGCTCGTTCATGTGCGACGGTTTCATCGCCGCGTGCAGGTGGCCGTGCTTGAGGTCGCACTGGATGCCGTAGCGCTCGACGCGCTGCTCGATGATCTGGTGGCCGCGCCAGCGCAGGTGCCAGATGAAATCGTCCACCTCGGCGCCCAGCCGGTCGCGCATCTGCGTGCGCATGGCCTCGTCGCCCGACAGGCTGCCGGTGACCTGGCCGCCGTTGCGCCCGCTGGCGCCCCAGCCGATGCGGTTGGTCTCGACGATGGCCACCTTCAGGCCACGCTCGGCCAGTTCCACCGCGGTGGCCACGCCGGTGAAGCCGCCGCCGATGATCGCCACGTCCACCTGCACCGTGCCCTTGAGCGTGGGGTATTCGGTCGTGTCGTTGAGGGTGGCGCTGTAATAGGACGGCGCGCGCTGGGCCGGGCCGTTGTTCACTGCTGCGTTCATGCTTGTTCCTTCTTGTAATCTCGTGGGCATCAGGCCTGGTGCAGGTACCAGCGCCAGTCCTGCTCGCCGACCTCGGCCATGAACTGGCGGTACTCGGCGCGCTTGACCTTGAGGTAGACGCCGAGGAAGGCCTCGCCCAGCGCCTCTCGGGCCCAGCTCGAATTTTCCAGGGCCTCGAGGACGGTTAGCCAGTCGGTGGGCAGGTGTTCGCCGGCCTGGGCATAGCCGTTGCCCTCGACCGGTGCGCCGGGATCGAGTTGTTCACGGATGCCCTGGTGGGTGGCGGCGAGAATCGCGGCGGCGGCCAGGTAGGGGTTGGCGTCGGCGCCGCAGATGCGGTGCTCGATATGCCGGCTGTTGGCCGGGCCACCGGGTACGCGCAGGCTGACGGTGCGGTTGTCCACGCCCCAGGTCGGTGCCAGCGGTGCATAGCTGTTTGCCTGGAAGCGGCGGAACGAGTTGGCGTTGGGGCAGAACATCAGCAACGATTCGCGCAGGTGATGCAGCATGCCGGCCACCGCCTGGCGCAGCAGCGGGGTACCGGCCTTGTCCTCGCTGGCGAACAGGTTGTTGCCGGCGGCGTCCGCCAGGCTCAGGTGCATGTGCATGCCGGTGCCGGCCAGCTGGGCGAACGGCTTGGCCATGAAGCAGGCCTGCATGCCGTGGGCGTTGGCGATGCCCTTGACCAGGCGCTTGTAGCGCACGGCCTGGTCCATCGCCTCGAGTGCGTCGCCGTGTTCCAGGGTGATCTCCACCTGGCCGGGCGCGTATTCGGAGATCGCCGTGCGGGCCGGGATGCCCTGGGCCTTGCAGGCGGCATAGAGGTCGGCGAGGAAGGGTTCGATCTGCTCCAGCTCGCGCAAGCCATACACCTGGGTCCCACGCGGACGTCCCCCGTCGCTGTCCAGCGCCGGCTGCGGCCGGCCTTGGGCGTCGCGCTGCTGGTCGAGCAGGTAGAACTCCAGCTCGCAGGCCATCACCGGGTGGAGACCATCGGCCTTGAGCGCGTCGATCACCCGCAGCAGCACATGGCGCGGATCGGCCACGCTGGCCGGCAGGCCTTCGCTGGGGTGCATGCTGACCTGCACGGCGGCGGTCGGCACCCGGCGCCAGGGCAGGCGCACCAGGCTGCCGTCCAGCGGGTAGGCACGGCAGTCGATGTCGCCGACGTCCCAGACCAGGCCCGAGTCTTCGACATCGTCGCCGTTTAGGGTCAGGCCGAGGATGGTGCTGGGCAGCGGGCGGCCGCTTTCGAACACTGCCAGCAGTTCCTCACGGTGCAGCAGCTTGCCGCGTGGCACGCCGTTGGCATCGAGGATGAACAGTTCGATCAGGTCGATATCGGGGTTGTCGGCCAGGAAACGCCTGGCTTGCTCTGCAGGGGCAAAGTGCATGGTGGATTCGCTCTGGGGCACACGTGACCGCCGCGCAGGCGAGCGGTCAGGCTGAGTCAATCGGCCAGTAGGGCGGCCGGGTCGGGTCAGGAGTGCGTGAGCGACGTGTCCGGTGGGCGCGCGTGACGGCAATGCCACAGGGCCCAGAACGCCATGATGATATGGACCAGCGGATTTTCACCGGCACGGGCCCGGGCCTTCGGCAGCGAAGGGTAGGGCAGCGGGCGGGCGTTCATCGGGTCGGGAAGCATCCCTGGATACTCACATGGCCTGTAAGGTTGATTAAAGCAGTGAATGGCGACGTTCATTCCGGTGAGAGCTAAACATTGGCAAGGTCTGCTCGCCGCGTTGCAGCAGCTCAGGAAGCTTCCCACAGTTTTATCGGACCTAGGCTAGTTGGCAGGTGGCTGGTCAGCTTTTTTCGTGGCAATTGCTACCCCGTTGTTGTTCAAGCGCTCCCGCTATTTCGAGCGTGATCGCGACTGAACGGCGGGCACAGGCAGCATCGATTTCGCAAATCTGCGACAATCGCGCCTCTTACGCCTGCCGATCATGAAAAAGCAGCACTCGCCTGCATCATTAAAAAGCCCCATGACAGACCACGCCATCGACCAACTGCTGAAGAACCTCGACCACGCCATGATCGCCGACCGCCATCGGTTGCGCCGGCAATTGCACGAGCTGCGCAAGCGCCCCGACGAGGGCAAGCTCGCGCAGTGGGTGGAAAAGGTCCAGGCCTCCTGCGCCCAGGTCACCGCGCGCCAGCAGAGCGTGCCGAGCATTCGCTACGACGACAACCTGCCCATCGCCGCCAAGCGCGACGAGATCAAGAAGGCCCTGGCCGAGCACCAGGTGCTGGTGATCGCCGGCGAGACCGGTTCCGGCAAGACCACCCAGCTGCCGAAGATCTGCCTGGAGCTGGGCCGCGGCAGCCATGGCCTGATTGCCCACACCCAGCCCCGGCGGATCGCCGCGCGCAGCGTCGCGGCGCGGGTCGCGGAGGAGCTGGGCACGCCGTTGGGGGCGCTGGTCGGCTACCAGGTGCGCTTCGAGGACCAGAGCGATTCGAACACCCTGGTCAAGCTGATGACCGACGGTATCCTGCTGGCCGAGACCCAGCACGACCGCTTCCTCGAGCGCTACGACACGATCATCGTCGACGAGGCCCACGAACGCAGCCTGAACATCGACTTCCTGCTCGGCTACCTCAAGACCCTGTTGCATCGCCGCCCCGACCTGAAGCTGATCATCACCTCGGCGACCATCGACCTGGAGCGCTTCTCCAAGCACTTCGACGGCGCGCCGATCATCGAGGTGTCCGGGCGTACCTACCCGGTGGAAACCTGGTACCGGCCGCTGACCAGCGAGCACGACGAGGAGGGCAACCAGGTCGAGGAGGACCTTTCCGTCGACCAGGCGATCCTCGCCAGCCTCGACGAGATCGCCCAGCACGAACGCAGCCAGGGCAAGGGCCCGGGCGATGTGCTGGTGTTCCTGCCCGGTGAGCGCGAGATTCGCGACGCCGCCGAGATCCTGCGCAAGGCGCAGCTGCGCCACACCGAGATCCTGCCGCTGTATGCGCGGCTGTCGCCGGCCGAGCAGCAGCGGATCTTCCAGTCCCACAGCGGCCGGCGCGTGGTGCTGGCGACCAACGTCGCCGAAACCTCGCTGACGGTGCCGGGCATCCGCTACGTGATCGACAGCGGCACCGCGCGCATCAGCCGCTACAGCTACCGCGCCAAGGTCCAGCGCCTGCCCATCGAGGCGGTGTCCCAGGCCAGCGCCAACCAGCGTAAAGGCCGCTGCGGCCGGGTCGAGCCGGGCATCTGCATCCGCCTGTACAGCGAGGACGATTTCAACGGCCGGCCGGCGTTCACCGACCCGGAGATCCTGCGCACCAACCTGGCCGCGGTGATCCTGCAGATGCTGCACCTGCGCCTGGGCGCGATCGACGCCTTCCCGTTCATCGAGCCGCCGGATGGCAAGGCCATCAGCGACGGCTTCAACCTGTTGCAGGAGCTGTCGGCGGTCAACCGCGAGAACCAGCTGACGCCGCTGGGCCGCCAGCTGGCGCGCCTGCCGATCGATCCTCGTTTGGGCCGCATGCTGCTCGAAGGCGCCCGCCAGGGCAGCCTGCAGGAAGTGCTGATCGTCGCCAGCGCGCTGTCGGTGCAGGACCCGCGCGAGCGCCCGCCGGAGCGCCAGCAGGCCGCCGACCAGGCCCATGCGCAGTGGAAGGATGTCGATTCCGACTTCGCCGCGCTGGTCAACCTGTGGCGCGGTTTCGAGGAGCAGCGCCAGGCGCTGACCGCCAGCCCGCTGCGCAACTGGTGCCGCAAGAACTTCCTCAACTACCTGCGCCTGCGCGAGTGGCGCGACGCCCATCGCCAGCTGGCGCTGATCTGCCGCGACCTGCAATTGGCGGTGAACAAGGATGCCTGCGACTACCAGCCCCTGCACAAGGCGATTCTCAGCGGCCTGCTCAGCCAGATCGGCCAGAAGACCGAGGAGGGCGACTACCAGGGCGCGCGTCAGCGGCGTTTCTGGGTTCACCCGTCGTCGGGCATCGGTCGCAAGCGCCCGCAGTGGGTGATGGCCGCGGAACTGGTGGAGACCACCAAGCTGTATGCGCGCATGGTGGCCAAGATCGAGCCGGACTGGATCGAGCCGCTGGCCACCCACCTGATCAAGAAGAACCACTTCGAACCGCACTGGGAGAAGAAGCGCGGCCAGGTGGTGGCCTACGAGCAGATTACCCTCTACGGACTGATCCTGGTCGGCCGTCGACCGGTGCATTTCGGCCCGATCGACCCGGTCACTTCCCGCGAGCTGTTCATCCGCGACGGCCTGGTCGGTGGCGAGATCCAGTCCCGGGCCAAGTGCCTGGCGGCCAACAAGCGCCTGCTCGAGCAGCTCGACGAGCTGGAGGCCAAGGCCCGCCGGCGCGATATTCTGGCCGACGAGGAGACGCTGTACGCCTTCTACGAGGCACGCCTGCCCGAAGAGATCCACCAGACGGCGACCTTCGACAGCTGGTACCGGATGAACAGCCAGAAGGATCCGAACCTGCTGATCATGCGCGAAGAGGACGTGCTCGCCCGCGAGGCCAGCGAGGTCACCGCCGCGCAGTATCCGGACCACCTGCAGGTGGGCGATCTGCGCCTGTCGCTGAGCTATCACTTCGAGCCGAACCACCCGCGTGACGGCGTGACCGTGCGGGTGCCGGCGCCGTTGTTGCCGAACCTGCCGGGCGAACGCCTGGAATGGTTGGTACCCGGCCTGCTGGAGGCCAAGTGCATCGCCCTGGTGCGCAACCTGCCCAAGGCCCTGCGCAAGAACTTCGTGCCGGTGCCCGACTTCGTCAAGGCGGCCCTGTCGCGCATGGCGTTCGGCCAAGGGGCATTGCCGCAGGCCCTGGGCCAGGAGTTGCTGCGCATGACCGGGGCGCGGGTGTCGGACGAGGCCTGGGCGGAGGCGGCCGGGCTGGTGGAAGGCCATCTGCGCATGAACATCGAAGTGGTCGATGCCCAGGGCAAGTTCCTCGGCGAAGGTCGCGACCTCGCCGAGCTGACCGCCCGCTTCGCCGCTGCCAGCCAGGCGGCGCTGGCCCTGCCGCGCAGCGAGAAGGCCGAGCAGCCGGTACAGGCCAAGGCCTTCGCGCAGGTGGCGCAGACCGCCCAGCAGAAGATCGCCGGGCTGTCGATGACGGTCTATCCGGCGTTGGTCGAGGACAACGGCACGGTGCGCGAGGGGCGCTTCTCGACCCAGGCCGAAGCCGAGTTCCAGCACCGTCGCGCCTTGCAGCGCCTGTTGCTGCAACAGCTGGCGGAGCCGGCCAAGTTCCTGCGCGGCAAGCTGCCGGGGCTGACCGAGCTGGGGCTGCTGTACCGTGAACTGGGACGGGTCGAGGCGCTGGTCGAGGATATCCTCCTGGCCAGCCTCGACAGCTGTGTGCTGGAAGGCGAAGACCCACTGCCGCGCGATGGCGCGGGCCTGGCCTCGCTGGCCGAACGCAAGCGCGGCAGCTGGACCGAGCACGCCGAACGCCTGGCCCGCCAGACCCTGGAGGTGCTGAAGCTGTGGCATGGCCTGCAGAAGCGTTTCAAGGGCAAGATCGACTTGAGCCAGGCGGTGGCACTCAACGACATCAAGCAGCAGCTGGCCAACCTGGTGTACCCGGGCTTCGTGCGGGAAACGCCGGGGGCCTGGTTCAAGGAGTTGCCGCGTTATCTCAAGGCGGTGGAACTGCGCCTTGAAAAGCTGGGTTCGCAGGTGCAGAAGGACCGGGTGTGGAGCGCTGAGCTGGCCAATTGCTGGGCGCAGTACCAGGCCCGTGCCGACAAGCATGCCCAGGAAGGCAAGCGCGATGAGCAGTTGACCCTGTACCGCTGGCTGCTGGAGGAATACCGGGTGTCGTTGTTTGCCCAGCAACTGGGGACGAAGGTGCCGGTTTCCGACAAGCGACTGAGCAAACAGTGGAGTCAGGTGGAAGCCTAAGCCCCTCAAGTTGTGGCAAACTTGGTGGAATTTGGGCCGCTTTGTGGCCCATTCGCGGGCAAGCCCGCTCCCACAGGATTATCGCCGGTTCTGAATATGGCGATGCCCTGTGGGAGCGGGTTTACCCGCGAACGAGGGCGAAGCCCTCGCCTACAAACTGGTACCAAGGTGCCAGTATCGACCTTTTTTCGGCCAGCGCCCGTTTGGCGATGGCCTCTGACAGAGGAACGACCGTGCACAACGTCGTGATCAGCGGCACCGGCCTGTACACCCCGGCCCAAAGCATTTCCAACGAAGAACTGGTGGAATCCTTCAACACCTGGGCTCAGCGTTTCAACCGCGACAACGCCGCCGCCATCGAGCGTGGCGAGGTCGAGGCGGCGCCGCTGTCCGACGCCGCCTTCATCGAGAAGGCCTCGGGTATCAAGAGCCGCTTCGTCATGGACAAGGCCGGTATTCTCGATCCGCAGCGCATGAAGCCGCGTCTGCCCGAGCGCGGCAACGACGAACAATCGATCCTCTGCGAGATGGGCGTGGCAGCCGCCCGCCAGGCCCTGGAGCGTGCCGGGCGTACCGCCGCCGATGTAGACGGGGTGATCGTCGCCTGTTCCAACCTGCAGCGCCCGTACCCGGCCATCGCCATCGAAGTGCAGCAGGCACTGGGCATCCAGGGCTTCGCCTTTGACATGAACGTGGCCTGCTCGTCGGCCACCTTCGGTATCCAGACCGCCGCCAACAGCGTGCAGCTGGGCCAGTCGCGCGCGGTGCTGGTGGTCAACCCGGAGATCTGCACCGGCCACCTGAACTTCCGTGACCGCGACAGCCACTTCATCTTCGGCGACGCCGCCACCGCGGTGCTGGTCGAGCGTGCCGACCTGGCGACCTCCGAACACCAGTTCGACATCGTCAGCACCAAGCTGCTGACGGCGTTCTCCAACAGCATCCGCAACAACTTCGGCTTCCTCAACCGCGCCGCGGAAGAGGGCATCGGTGCCCGCGACAAGCTGTTCGTGCAGGAAGGCCGCAAGGTGTTCAAGGAAGTCTGCCCGATGGTTGCCGAGCTGATCGGCCAGCACCTGGCCGAGAACGACCTGCAGCCGTCGGACGTCAAGCGCTTCTGGCTGCACCAGGCCAACCTGAGCATGAACCACCTGATCGTCAAGAAGCTGCTGGGGCGTGAAGTGGCCGAGGAAGATGCGCCGGTGATCTTGGATCGCTATGCCAACACCAGTTCGGCGGGGTCGGTGATTGCCTTCCACCTGTATCAGGATGATCTGGCCAAGGGGTCGCTGGGGGTGCTGAGTTCGTTTGGTGCGGGGTATTCGATCGGGAGCGTGGTGCTGCGCAAGCGCTGATTTCCGGTTCGAGAATGCCGGGGCCGCTTTGCGGCCCTTTCGCGACACAAGGCCGCTCCTACAGGGAAATGCGATCCCCTGTAGGAGCGGCCTTGTGTCGCGAAAGGGCTGCAAAGCAGCCCCAGCTTTCTGGCAGGCAAAAAAAGCGGGAAATGCCGGATGGGGTCAGCAATTCCCGCTTCAGCATAGTGCTTAGAACTTGGCTTCCAGGTCGACCTGCAAGGTGTCGACGTCAGCATTGTTGTTCGGCAACTGCGACAGGTCGGTCTTGGCCATCAGGTAGGCCGCGCCCAGGGAGAAGTTCTTGTCGATCTCGTAGCCGACCTTGAACTTGTGGCCACGCGAACCCGTGAAGCCTGCGCCGAAGTCGGAGTCGGTGAACAGGCTGACCACGGCGTTGCGCTGCACGTCGCGGTAGTTGTAGTCCAGGCTCCAGGCGCCCAGCTTGGTCTTCAAACCGGCCAGCCAGGCCTTGTCCTCGCCGTCGGTGCTGTCGGTGTTCTTGACGAACTGGCCATAGGCCGACAGCGGGATGGCGAAGCCGGTGAAGTCCACCTGGCCAAAGCCTTCGGCCAGGTTGAACTCGGTGGTGGTGTTGCCGAAGCTGCGCAGCACGGCCGACTTCTTGTCGTTGTCGAAGCCGTAGAGGCTGCCGCCGACGGTGACCTTGACGCTGTCAGCCAGGTTGAACTTGGTACCCAACTGGCCGTGGTACAGCTGCGCATCGTGCTTGAACTGCACGCCGTCGCCGTCGACGTTGTCCTTGAGGGTGTAGTGGCCGGCGCTGCCGAACACTTCGGCGCCGCCCAGGTTGGTCTTGTAGGTGACGGCCACGCCTTCCGGGTTGATGTCGCTGTCCCAGATGATGTCGCCCATGCTCACCCACGGCTGCAGCATCTTGCCGCCGATCAGGTGCAGGTTCGGCACGGCGGTCGGGTGCCAGTCGAGGTAGGCAAGGTCCACCCACAGCGATTTCTTGTCGAAGTAGTTGTCCAGGCTCTGGTTGGTCGAGCGGGCGTCCGAGCTGCTGCCGGTGGCCACGCGAATGCCGGCGTCGACCTGGGGGTTGATCTCGCTGTAGAAACCGACGCGGGCGCGCACACGCTCGCGGTCCTGGTTGCCGCTGCGGCTGTTGGGGTTGTCGACGTTGACGTCTTCGTAGCGCAGGCGCACGTCACCCTTGATCTGGGTCTTGGCGGCCCATGCCACTTTCTGCTCGAAGGAGCTCAGGCGCTCGGACTGGGCTTTCTGGTCCGCCTTTTCCTTGGTTTCCTTTGCCAGGTCGCCCTGCAGTTCGGTGTACTGCGCCTGGTTGATCGAGCCGTTGGCGCGGAGTATTTCGAGCAGCTTGGCGTCGACAGCAGCACTGGCCGGAGTACTCAGAGCCAGCATCATGCCGGTGAGGCTCACTCCGGTAAGTGTAGAAACAAGACGCATAAGGTTCTCCCTGTTGGAAAAGTGGGGAGGCTCAAGCGCCCGCCCCCGAGTTGGCATGTCTTCGGAAAGGGCCTGAATAGACAGGTTCTGGGGTTCCGGAAAACAGGCGCAAGTATTGCGGGGGGGAATGACAGAATAATGTCTGAATAGTGGCACTGTTGTGAAGTAAACGGCCCGTCATTTGAGTGTCACGGTCGGTTTGGCAATACTGGCGTTCTTTGTCCTGCGAGTTGCCGATGTGACCAGCCTCCACAGCCTTGCCCACCTGCGCGACCTGCCGGCGACCACCTGGGATGCGCTGGTGCCGGATGGCCAGCCGTTCCTGCGCCACGCCTTTCTCAGTGCCATGGAAGACAGTGGTAGCGTGGTGCCCGACACCGGCTGGGCCGCCGAACACCTGGTGATGGAGCGCGATGGCGAGGTGCGCGCGTTGCTGCCGGCCTACCGCAAGTGGCATTCGTTCGGCGAGTACGTGTTCGACCATGGCTGGGCCGATGCCTGTGAGCGTGCGGGCATCGCCTACTACCCCAAGCTGCTCGGCGCGGTGCCGTTCAGTCCGGTCGCGGGGCCGCGTTTGCTGGCCGCCGATCCAGCCGATGGCATGCTGCTGTTGCAGGCGATTCCCGAGTACCTGGGCAAGGGTGGGCTGTCGGGGGCGCACATCAACTTCACCGACAGTGTGCTGGACGCGGCCATTGCCGGCCAGCCGGGCTGGTTGGAGCGCCTGGGCTGCCAGTTCCACTGGCGTAACCGGGGTTATCGGGACTTCCAGGACTTTCTCGACACCCTCAGCTCACGCAAGCGCAAGCAGATGCGCAAGGAGCGTGAACAGGTGGCGGGGCAGGGGATCGATTTCGCCTGGTACCGCGGCGATGAACTGAGCGAGGCACAGTGGGACTTCGTTTACCGCTGCTATGCCAACACCTATGCCGTACGGCGACGAGCACCGTACCTGACCCGCGAGTTCTTCAGCCTGGTGGCCGAGCGCATGCCCGAGGCGATTCGCGTGGTGATTGCCCGGCAGCAAGGGCGCGAGGTGGCGATGGCTTTCAGCCTGGTGGGGGGCGACAGCCTGTATGGCCGCTACTGGGGTTGCCTGGATGAATTCGACCGCCTGCATTTCGAGACCTGTTTCTACCAGGGCATGGACTTCGCGATCGGTGAAGGTCTGCAGCGCTTCGATGCCGGGGCCCAGGGCGAGCACAAGCTGATTCGCGGGTTTGAGCCTGCGATCACGCGGTCGTGGCATTACCTGCTGCACCCGGGGTTGCGCCGGGCGGTCGCGGACTTTTTGCGCCAGGAGCGTGAAGGGGTGATGGCCTACGCCGACGAGGCGCGGGGGATGTTGCCGTATCGCCAGGTTTGAAGTGCCTGGCCACACGCTATCCCTGTAGGAGCGGCCTTGTGTCGCGAAAGGGCCGCAAAGCGGCCCCAGGATTTCAGCGTTGATGCAAAGATCGCCGGGGCCGCGTTGCGGCCCTTTCGCGACACGAGGCCGCTCCTACAGGGGTCGCGTCTAACTCAGTCGACGCCGACGAACCCCCCGGTCTGGTGATGCCACAACCGCGCATACAACCCGCGCTGTGCCAGCAGCTCGGCATGGCTGCCGCTTTCGACGATATGCCCCTTGTCCAGCACGATCAGCCGGTCCATGCGGGCGATGGTCGACAGGCGGTGGGCGATGGCGATCACCGTCTTGCCCTGCATCAGCGTCTCCAGGCTCTCCTGGATCGCCGCCTCGACCTCTGAGTCCAGTGCCGAGGTGGCCTCGTCCATGATCAGGATCGGCGCGTTCTTCAGCAATACCCGGGCAATGGCGATGCGCTGGCGCTGGCCGCCGGAGAGCTTGACGCCGCGCTCGCCGACATGGGCGTCGAAGCCGGTGCGGCCCTGGGCATCGGACAGCTGCGGGATGAACTCGTCGGCCCGGGCCCGGCGCACTGCTTCCCAGACTTCCTCGTCACTGGCATCCGGCCGGCCGTACAGCAGGTTGTCGCGGATCGAGCGGTGCAGCAGCGAGGTGTCCTGGGTGATCATGCCGATCTGCGCGCGCAAGCTGGCCTGGTTGACCTCGGCGATGTCCTGGCCGTCGATGAGGATGCGCCCGCTGTCGATGTCGTACAGGCGCAGCAGCAGGTTGACCAGGGTCGACTTGCCGGCGCCGGACGGACCGATCAGGCCGATCTTCTCGCCGGGGCGGATGTCCAGGTTCAGCGCGTCGATCACCTTGCCGCCCTTGCCGTAGTGGAAGTCGACATGGTCGAAGCGCACCGCACCGCGGCTGACCTTGAGCGCCGGAGCATTGGGCCTGTCGCTGACGGTGACCGGCTGGGCAATGGTCTGCAGGCCGTCCTGGACCATGCCGATGTTCTCGAAGATGCCGTTGACCACCCACATGATCCAGCCGGACATGTTGACGATGCGGATCACCAGGCCTGTGGCCAGGGCGATGGCGCCGACGCTGATCAGCGACTGGCTCCACAGCCACAGGGCAAGGCCGGTGGTGGTGACCACCAGCAGGCCGTTCAGCGAGGTAATGACCACATCCATGCTGGTGATCACCCGCGAGGCCAGCTGGGTCTTCTCGGTCTGCTCGCTGATCGCCTCGCGGGCGTACTGCTGCTCGTAGTCGGTGTGGGCGAACAGCTTGAGCGTGGCGATGTTGGTGTAGCCGTCGACGATGCGCCCCATCAGCTTGGAGCGGGCGTCGGAGGAAATCACCGAGCGCTCCTTCACCCGTGGCACGAAGTAGTACAGCGCACCGATATAGCAGGCGATCCACACCAGCAGCGGCAGCATCAGCCGCCAGTCGGCCTCGGCGAACAGCACCAGCGCACTGATGGCGTAGATCAGCACGTGCCACAGCGCGTCCACCGCCTGCACCGCCGAATCGCGCAAGGAGTTGCCGGTCTGCATGATGCGCTGGGCGATGCGCCCGGCGAAGTCGCTCTGGAAGAAGTTCAGGCTCTGCTTGAGCACGTAGGTGTGGTTTTGCCAGCGGATCAGGCTGGTCATGCCCGGGCTGATGGTCTGGTGCACCAGCAGGTCGTGCAGGCCGAAGAACACCGGCCGCAGCACCAGCACCACCACCAGCATCCAGATCAGCTCGCCGCTGTGCTCGCTGAAGAAGTTGGCGTTGGGCGTGCCCTGGGCCAGGTCGATGATCCGGCTCAGGTAGCTGAACAGCGCCACCTCGATCAGCGAGGCGACCAGGCCGACGATCAGCAGGGCGAGGAAACTCGGCCACACCTGGCGCAGGTAATAGAGATAGAAGGGCCAGACCTTGCCGGGAGGCGCCTCACTGGGCGCCTCGCGGAAGATATCGATCAACTGCTCGAAACGACGGTACAGCATGGGTGACGACACTCCTGTTCGACCCGACTCACGTCCCTGTGTGGCGCGGGATCAATCGATGCGTTTGGCCGACTTGATGTAGACCGGATCCGCCGGCACATCACGCATGCCTTTCTTGACGGTGGTCGGCGAGTTGACGATCTGGTCGACCACCTCCATGCCCTTGGTGACTTTGCCGAACACCGCGTAGCCACGGTCGCGGCCCGGGTTGAGGAAGTCGTTGTCGGCGACGTTGATGAAGAACTGGCTGGTGGCCGAGTTCGGGTCGGAGGTGCGGGCCATGGACAGGGTGCCGCGGGTGTTCTGCAGGCCGTTGCTCGCTTCGTTGCGGATCGGGTCCTTGGTGCTCTTCTGCACCATCTGGTCGGTAAAGCCACCGCCCTGGACCATGAAGCCCGGGATCACGCGGTGGAAGATGGTGTTGTTGTAGAAGCCGCTGTCCACGTACTGGAGGAAGTTCTTGGTACTGATCGGCGCTTTTTCTGCGTTCAGCTCGATCTCGATCTTGCCGAAGCTGGTGACCAGCTCAACGTGCGGGGTCTTGTCGGAGGCCATGACGCTGGTGGCGAAGGCGACCGAGCAGGCGGTGAGCAGAAGTTTTTTCAGCATGGGCTCAAAGATCCTTGAGAGGTGGAAGCGGCTGCGAGGAACTGCAGCACGGTACGGTTGAAGACTTCGGGTTGATCCAGGGGCGTAGCGTGCCGCGAATCGTCGATGACCGCCAGCCTTGTGTTGGGCATCAGGGCGACGTAACGCTCCTTCAGTTGTATCGGTGTGTAATCGTGGTCGGCGGCGATCACCAGGGTGGGACAGCGGATCTGGCCGATGCGTTCCTGCACGCCCCAGTCGACGATGGCGTCGAAGCTTTTCAAATAGGCACGCTTGTCGTTGCGCGCCCAGCGCTCGGCCATCTTGCGCCGCAGTTCGGTCTGCTCCGGCTTGGGAAACAGCCGCGCAGCCAGGCCCTTGCCGACGGTCTCGACGCTGAGCAGGCGTGCCAGGCCCCAGCGCTTGAGCCACCAGATCCAGTCGCTGCGGGTGCGTCGCTTGACCTCGGGGGCGCTGTTGACGATGCACAGGCTGCGCAGCCAGTCGGGGTGGTCGACGGCAAACTGGAAACCGACCATGCCGCCCATGGACAGGCCGACGAAGTGCACCGGGCCGGTGTCCAGATGGCGCAGCAGGGCCAGCAGATCCTCGCTGAAAGTCTTTATCTGGTAGCCCTTGCGCGGCTTGGAGGATTGCCCGTGGCCGCGGATGTCCATGAGGATCACCCGATACTGGCGGCCGAGCTCGGGCACCTGCAGTTCCCAGTCCTGGCTGCTCGAACCCAGCCCGTGCAGCAGCACCAGGGGCTCGCCCTGGCCATGTTCCTCGTAATGCAGCAGGCATCCGTCATGTTCGAAACAGGCCATGGGCGCGGTCCTCTCAGGCTTGCGGGGGGGCTGCGAAGGGCACGTCCAGCGGCGCGGTGTCGAAATTGCGCAGCAGTTCGATGAGGATCTGCGTGGCCGGGCCCAGGGTCTTTTCCTTGCTGGAGTAAAGGTAGAACAGCGGATGGCGGCTGCCACCCTGATCCAGCGGCAGGGGCTTGAGCACGCCTTCGCGCAGCTCGCGCTCGATCATGTGCCGGGGCAGCCAGGCAAAACCCAGGCCGCTGCCGACGAAGGTCGCCGCGGTGCCCAGGCTGCCGACCGTCCAGCGCTGCTCGGCGCCGAGCCAGCCGACATCGCGTGGCTGGGCCCGGCCGGAGTCGCGGATCACCACCTGCAACTGGCTTTCCAGATCCTGGAAGGTGATCTCGCGGCCCATGCGGTGCAGGGCGTGCTCGGGGTGGGCGACGGCGATGAACTCCACCGGGCTCAGTTCGGTGCCCAGGTAGCCGCCGATGTTGAAGCTGCTGATGGCAAGGTCGGCGATGCCTTCGTGCAGCACTTCCTCGACCCCCGACAGCACTTCTTCGCGCAGGCGCACCCGGCAGCCGCGGCTCTGCGGCATGAAGGCGGCCAGGGCGCGCACCAGGCGGGCGCTGGGGTAGGCGGCGTCGACCACCAGGCGCACTTCGGCTTCCCAGCCTTGCTCCATGTGGTGAGCCAGGTCTTCCAGCTGGCTGGCCTGCTTGACCAGTTGCCGCGAACGGCGCAGCAGCACGCTGCCGGCCTCGGTCAGCACCGCCTTGCGCCCATCGATGCGCAGCAGCGGCACGCCCAGTTGCTCCTGCATCCGCGCCACGGTGTAGCTCACCGACGACTGCGAACGATGCAGGGCCTCGGCGGCCTGGGCGAACCCGCCGTGGTCGACCACCGCCTGCAGGGTCCGCCACTGATCCAGGGTAACGCGCGGTGCTTTCATCCAGGGCTCCTGTTGTCCTAAGCTGCGCTCTTCCCAAGGAGAGCGCCCGTATGAAGAAATGTTGTGCGGCTTTGCTGTTGTGCCTGCCCCTCGGGGCCATGGCATACCCGATCGACGTGGAAAAGGACCTGACCGGGGTCAAGGTCGACTACACCGCCTACGACACGGCCTACGACATCGGCTCGATCAGCCTCAACAACTATGGGCAGGTGCCGGCGGCGTGCAAGGTCACCTTCCGCAACGGTCCCGAGGCGCCACGGGTGCGCCGGGTCAATGTGCCCGCCGGCAGGAGCGTGGATGTCACCGCCAAGTTCAACCGGCAGATCATCAAGCTGCGCATCGTGCTCGACTGCAAAGCCGAATAAACAGATTAATCGATAGGTTGATCCCACTTTTTACGCTTTTTTATCGATAGGTCAACCATTAATCTCACCTCCATCGAATCGCCACCCTTTAGCGCCGATGGAGGCAGCCCATGTCCCGCGTACTGATCATCGAAAGCAGCGCCCGCCAGCAGGATTCCGTTTCCCGTCAACTGACCCTGGACTTCATCCAGCAATGGCAAGCGGCGCATCCCGCCGACGAGATCAAGGTGCGCGACCTGGCGGTGAACCCCGTGCCGCACCTGGACGCCAACCTGCTTGGCGGCTGGATGAAGCCTGAGGAACAGCGCAGCGCCGCCGAGCGTGAGGCGCTGGCGCGTTCCAATGCGCTGACCGACGAACTGCTGGCCGCCGACGTGCTGGTGATGGCCGCGCCGATGTACAACTTCACCATCCCCAGTACCTTGAAAGCCTGGCTGGACCACGTGCTGCGCGCCGGCATCACCTTCAAGTACACCCCGACCGGGCCGCAGGGTCTGCTCAACGGCAAGCGCGCCATCGTCCTGACCGCCCGCGGCGGCATCCATGCCGGTGCCAGCAGCGACCACCAGGAACCCTACCTGCGCCAGGTGATGGCCTTCATCGGCATCCACGATGTGGACTTCATCCACGCCGAAGGCCTGAACATGAGCGGCGAGTTCCACGAGAAGGGCCTGAACCAGGCCAAGGCAAGACTGGCCGCGGTGGCCTGAGCCGCGACGAATTCCCAACCCTGACACCTTGTTGCTCCTTTGGGTGTGCCTGCCCGGCCAGTTCATGGCCGGGCTTTTTTTATGCTCGTAAGAACGACGTGGGAGAACGGCGTGGGAGCGGGCAACAAAGGATGGCGAAGACCCCAAGCACCTCAACAATCCCCATGGTTGAACTGCACAGGCCCAACCCGCTAAGGTCCCCGCCTTGATCCACGAGGGCCAACCATGGGCTACCTGATAATCGTCGCGCTGATCCAGGCGTACTCCTTCAACCTGATCGGCGAATACCTGGCCGGCCACGTCGACAGCTACTTCGCCGTGCTGGTCCGGGTGCTGCTGGCCGGGCTGGTGTTCCTGCCACTGACCCGCTGGCGCCAGGTCGAGCCGCGCTTCATGCGCTCGATGCTGCTGATCGGCGCGCTGCAGTACGGCATCACCTATGTCTGCCTGTACCTCAGCTTCCGCGTGCTGACGGTGCCGGAGGTGCTGCTGTTCACCATCCTCACCCCGCTGCATGTCACCTTGATCGAGGATGCCCTGAACCGGCGCTTCAACCCCTGGGCGCTGCTCGCCGCCCTGGTGGCGGTGGCCGGCGCGGCGGTGATCCGCTTCGACACGGTCACCGGCGAGTTCTTCATGGGCTTCCTGCTGCTGCAACTGGCCAACTTCACCTACGCCGCCGGCCAGGTGCTGTACCGCCACCTGGTGGCCCGTCACCCCAGCGACCTGCCGCATTACCGCCGGTTCGGCTATTTCTACCTGGGCGCGTTGCTGGTGGTGTTGCCGGCCTTCCTGCTGTTCGGCAATACCCAGCACCTGCCGAGCACCGACACCCAGTGGCTGGTGCTGCTGTTCCTGGGCCTGTGCCCGACGGCGCTGGGGCTGTACTGGTGGAACAAGGGCGCCTGCCTGGTCTCCGGCGGCACCCTGGCGGTGATGAACAACCTGCATGTGCCGGTGGGCCTGCTGCTCAACCTGCTGATCTGGAACCAGGACGAACCGCTCGGGCGCCTGGCCGTTGGCGGTACGGTGATCCTGGCGTCGGTGTGGTTGAGCCGTTTGGGTGGCCAGCGCGCGAGGCTGCCGGGAGCAGCCTGAGGCTCATTGCCGGCGCGGCAGGCCCGTGTGCACGATCAGGCACAAGGGCAGTGTCAGCAGCAGCGTGCCTGCCAGCGCCATCAATCCCTGTTCCACTCCCGTGTGGTCGGATATCGCGCCGAGCAACACCGGCGCCAGCGCGCCGCCGCCGACGGTGCCGGTATAGAAGCAGGCGAACACCCGTTCCCGCTGCTCGCGGCCGGCGAAGTCCGGCACCAGCCCGGTCAGTACCGATGAAGTGCCGTTGAGTGCAACGCCGATCAGAGGCATCACCAGCATCAATGGCAGATAGGGCAACAGCAGCGCTACCAGGATCAGCGCGGCGGTCAGCAGCTCGGTACAGACCACGGTGCGTACCGGCCCCAGCCGGGCGCCCAGGTAGCCGCAGAACAGCTTGCCGAAGGCGCCGCCGATGAACAGCAATGTCAGGGCCAGGCCGATCTGCGCAGTGGTCGCGCCCTTGCCCTGCAGCAGGAATGGCAGGAAGGTCAGAAAACCCATGCGCACGCCACTGTCGAGGGTGCCGGTGGCGATCAGCGCCGCGAGCCCCGACCTTGAGCCAACCTGGTCGTGGGCTGTGGCCTTGTGCGTTGATCGCCCTGCGGGTGGTGCCTGACGCAACAGCCACCACAGCGCCGCTGCCGCCCCCAGGCCGAGCAGGCCAAGCGCGGTGGCGTTGGCCTGCCATGACACATACACCAGCACCAGGCCGACCAGGCCGGGGATCAGCGCCTTGCCGATATCCCCGGCGAAGTTGTACTGGGCCAGGGCCTGTTTCACCTTGCCACTGCCTTCGTAGGCATCGGCGACCAGCGCGCTGGCCAGCGGGTGCTGGGTGCTGGCGCCGAGGCCGGCGAGCATCAGGGCGATCAGCAGAAGGTTCAGGTCACTGGCCTGGGCGGCCAGCAGGTAGGCCAGCCCGGCCAGCGCCGTGCCGCGGACCAACAGGGCCTCGCGGCCCCAGCGCCGGGCGCCTTTGCTGGCCAGCAACTGAAAGCCCGCCATCATGCCGGCGTAGGCGCCGCGCAGCAGTCCGACCTGGGCGTAGCTGAGGCCGAAGGCGACCTGCCAGAGGGGCAGCAACACGTAGATGACATCGGTCAGCCCGTCATGCACGCCATGGGCGAGGCTGGCGGCGGCAAGCGCCTTGCGCCGAGGCGATGGCGGGGCGTCGTGCAGTGAAACGCTGGAAATGTCCTGAGGCATGGCTCGATCACGAGGGCTGTGGCAGGCGTCTGTCGAGCGTCAGGGATGGGCGTGGCGAGTGGGCCGTCGATCTTCCGTGATGACGTCGTCCTGGATGGCCCTAGGTTAGAGCGTCTTGGGGGCGCAATGCAAAGGGGCGCCCGCTCGGGCGCCCCGATTGGACGGTCAGGCTTCGCTCAATGCATCCAGGCTGCGTGGCTGGGTCTGAGGCAACGGCCTGGTCGCCAATCCCACCCGCATGTCTTTACCGCTCGGTTGCTGGTACAGGCTCAGCCCGAACTCCGGCAGCACCGCCAGCAGGTAGTCGAAGATATCGCCCTGGATGCGCTCGTATTCGGCCCATACCGTGGTGGTGGTGAAGCAGTAGATCTCCAGCGGCACGCCTTCGGCGGTGGTCTGCATCTGGCGGACCATGCAGGTCATGTTCGGGTGCACGTTGGGGTGGTTCTTCAGGTAGGCCAGGGCGAAGGCGCGGAAGGTGCCGATATTGGTCAGCTTGCGGCGGTTGGCCGAAAGCTCCGCCACCGGGCCCAGGGCCTCGTTCCAGTGATGCAGTTCCTGGCGCTTCTGCGCCAGGTAGTCGCCCAGCAGGCGTACCTGGCCCAGGCGCTGTTCTTCGTCCGGGCTGAGGAAGCGCACGCCGGCGGCGTCGATGAACAGGCTGCGCTTGATCCGACGCCCGCCGGACTGCTGCATGCCGCGGTAGTTGCGGAACGACTCGCTCATCAGGCGCCAGGTGGGGATCGAGACGATGGTCTTGTCGAAGTTCTGTACCTTGACCGTGTGCAGGGTGATGTCCACCACGTCGCCGTCGGCGCCGGCCTGGGGCATCTCGATCCAGTCGCCGACGTGCAGCATGTCGTTGCTGGTCAGCTGCACGCTGGCGACGAACGACAGCAGGGTGTCCTTGTACACCAACAGCAGCACCGCCGACATGGCGCCCAGACCCGACAGCAGCAACAGCGGCGAGCGGTCGATCAGGGTGGCGACGATGACGATGGCGGCGAAGATCCACAGCATCATCTTGGCCAGCTGCATGTAGCCCTTGATCGAGCGGGTACGGGCGTGCTCGCTGCGGGCATAGATGTCCAGCAGCGCGTCGAGCAGGCAGGACAGGGCGCGGGTCATGAACAGCAGGGTCACCGCCAGGGCGACGTTGCCGAGGAAGTGCTGGGTGGTGGTCGACAGCTCCGGGACCAGCTTCAGGCCGAACTGCACCACCAGCGACGGGGTGGTCTGCGCCAGGCGGTGGAACACCTTGTTGTGGCGCAGGTCGTCCAGCCATCTGAGTGGCTGTTGGCGGCCGAGCAGGCGGGTGGAGTGCAGGATCAGAAAGCGTGCGAGGCGGCCGACCAGCAGCGAGACCAGCAGCAGCACGATCAGGCCGAGGGCGGCGTGCAGCAATGGGTGTTGGTCGAGCGTGCCCCAAAGGTCGAGGGCGTCGCGCCAGAAGCGTTGGATGTCCATGGGCGTGGAAGCGGTCTGTGTTGCGGTATGAAGGGGTATTAGAGCGTGGATCGGTGCAAAGTTGCCAAAAGAAATTCGGTTCTGGCCACGGAAAACGTTACCCTATGCAACTGAATTTTTCGCACTTGCCCGAGGTTACCCCGTGTTTTCCCAATTCGCCCTGCACGAACGCCTGCTCAAAGCCGTGGCCGAGCTGAAATTTGTCGAGCCGACGCCGGTGCAGGCAGCGGCCATTCCCCTGGCCCTGCAAGGGCGTGACCTGCGGGTGACGGCGCAGACCGGCAGCGGCAAGACCGCCGCCTTCGTGCTGCCGCTGCTCAACCGCCTGGTCGATCGCAGCGGCCCGAGCGTGGAGATCCGGGCGCTGATCCTGCTGCCGACCCGCGAGCTGGCCCAGCAGACCCTCAAGCAGGTGAAACTGTTCTCGCAGTTCACCTACATCAAGTCGGGGCTGGTCACCGGCGGTGAAGACTTCAAGGAACAGGCCGCCATGCTGCGCAAGGTGCCGGATGTGCTGATCGGCACCCCCGGCCGTCTGCTCGAGCAGCTCAATGCCGGCAACCTGGACCTGTCGCACGTGGAGGTGCTGATCCTCGACGAAGCCGACCGCATGCTCGACATGGGCTTTGCCGAAGACATGGAGCGCCTGTGCAAGGAGTGCGAGAACCGCAAGCAGACCCTGCTGTTCTCGGCGACCACGGGCGGTGCGGCCCTGCGCGACATCATCGGTAAAGTGCTCAAGGACCCTGAGCACCTGATGCTCAACAGTGTCTCGCAACTGGCCGAAGGCACCCGTCAGCAGATCATCACCGCCGACCATGACCAGCACAAAGAGCAGATCGTGCAGTGGCTGCTGGCCAACGAGACCTACCAGAAGGCAATCATCTTCACCAACACCCGTGCCCTGGCCGACCGTATCTACGGTCACCTGGTGGCCAAGGAGGTCAAGGCTTTCGTCCTGCACGGCGAGAAGGACCAGAAGGACCGCAAGCTGGCCATCGACCGCTTCAAGGATGGCGGCTCCAAGGTCCTGGTGGCCACTGACGTCGCGGCTCGCGGCCTGGACATCGACGGCCTGGACCTGGTGATCAACTTCGACATGCCTCGCAGCGGTGACGAGTACGTGCACCGTATCGGTCGCACCGGCCGTGCCGGTGGCGAAGGCCTGGCGATCTCGCTGATCACCCACAACGACTGGAACCTGATGTCCAGCATCGAACGCTACCTCAAGCAGCAGTTCGAGCGCCGCGTCATCAAGGAGGTCAAGGGTACCTACAGCGGGCCGAAGAAGGTCAAGGCCTCGGGCAAGGCAGCCGGCAGCAAGAAGAAAAAGGTCGAGAAGAAGGCCGGTGGCGACAAGAAGGGTGCCGCCAAGAAGAGGCCTACCGCCAAGCCCAAGGCCAATGCGCCTCTGGCCAGTTCCGACGGCCTGGCACCACTGAAAAAGCGCAAGCCAGCCGCTGAGTAAGTACCACCGGCAATGAGCCCGCCACTGCAACGGTGGCGGGTTGCTTCACCTCCTTCCCCAGGGCGCGTAGCCCATTTCCCAAACCCTGTTCAAGCCCGGGCATTTTGTCGCCTACCCGCCACACTCCTCTGGCATGTGCAGTCAAGGAGGAGTAGCGTATGTACAGCTGTAAATACGATTGTCCCGTACGATTTGAATGGGACGAGGAAAAGAACCTGCTCAACATCCGCAAGCACGGTATCGACTTCAACGACGTGCCCGAGATGTTCCGCCAGCCGATGCTGGCGTTGCGCGATGAGCGATTCGAGTACCCGGAGGCACGCTGGATCGGCATGGGCTGGATCAATGCCTGGGTCAGCGTGGTCGCCTACACCGAACGGCAGGGTGATGTGATCCGCATCATTTCCGCCAGAAGAGCCACACGACGTGAGGTAACGCGCTATGTCGAAACCGTCCAGAAGCTGTGAGCAAGACCAAGCCACTGTCGATACCTCGGACATCCCCGAGCTCGACGATGACTTCTTCCGCCGCGCCGAGCTGCGAGTGCCGGCCAAGCAAACGGTGACCATCCGCCTGGACGCCGACGTGCTGGCCTGGTTCAAGGAACAGGGGGCCGGCTACCAGACCCGCATCAACCAGTTGCTTCGCCAGTACATGCAGGCCCAGCAGCGACGCTGACACTGGCGCGGTCAGGTTTTCCTTTCCGCTTCTTTAAGTTCCTGGATGCGCTTGTCGATCAACTGGCATTTGTCCGGCAGGTCCTTGCTGGCCGTTCCGAGCTCCATGTGCTGGAGCTCGTCGTTTATCTCCTTGGCCTTGCGCGGGTTCTGTTCGGTCAACTGACTGACCAGCCCTGCCAGTTCTTCTCTTTTTTGCGTGGCCTCTTCCGGTGTGCAGGCCCAGATGGGCTGTGCACAGAGCAGGGTGGCCGCGCAGATAAGGCATGGCAACGGTTTCATCCCTCGACTCCTTGTTACCAGTGGATTCAGTCCGGTGGAGGCGTCGGGCTGCGAGGAAGTTCAGCCCGGGTGACTGCTGGTTCAGGCATCAGATGACTTTCACGGTTTTTTGACGATATTAATTTGATGCCATGATGATGGCCAAATAATATCTCGCGCTCTTTTTCCGTGGTCCAGGGACTGGATGATGTCTATGCGTTTTAACCGGGGGCGAGCTTGCATGCTTGCCGCCTTGCTGGCCTGCACGACCATGGGTACGGCCCGTGCTGCCTCACCCGGCGACCAGGACCTGATCCGCGACCGCCAGGACCGCCTGCTCGAAGAGCAGCAACGCCGCCTGGAAGAGCTGCGCAACCTGCCCGGCAAGGCCGCCGAACCCGGTGAAGCGCAACCGGCGGCCGACAAGGGCGTCAGTTGGATGCAGGTGCCGTGGCCATTGGCGGGGTGAAGCTCGCAGAGGACACCTATGAAGCCCTGCTGATGGCGAACTTCAAGCCTGATGAAGCCAAGGCGCTCATGCGCACGCCGAGTTTCCAGCAGGAGGTGCTGGCACGCCTTAACCAGATCGAACATGTGTTCGATAAGCACGAGGAGTCGACGAACGAGCTTGCCCGTCTGTGGGGGGCGATGGAGCTTGACCCTACGCCGATCACTGAACGTCGTGGTCCGGTGCAGATGGCGCTGACCTATAGCTCGCAAATCAATGAGTATCTGGATGCAGACCCGGAGCGGGGTCAGAAACTGGCTCTTGCTCTGGCGATGATCCAGGGGCCCAAGGCGGTTATACAGCTGGCGGTGTCGACAGCGATTGGGCAGACGGAGCTCGGTCAAGACCTCAATGAACAGTACGACCGTGCCATGACCCGAGTCGGCACGATGCTTGCCGAGCACATGGAAGGCGGCGGTGTTGTCCTGAATGGGGAGTCTGACAGCGACAAATTCCTGGTGGGGGGCGGCAAGCTCATCAGCAGCATGATTCTGGGTGTTGCCTCGGGGCGCAAAGGGAGTGGTGGGCATGAGGCCAAAAAGCCAACGACTACTCCTGTGGAGTTGCCAGGGGGCGGGAGGGGTGTCATTAATGGTGCGAAAGATGGAGGTACAGCTGGATTCAGTGGTGGTAAGCCCAGTGTATTGGATGATCCATACAGTCCACATTCTGTTGCTGAAAGGTCTAAGCTTAATAGAGAACACTATGGTCGGGATAATGCGGCGGATTGAATCGCCCCTGGTTTCCGAGACACTCTCCAAGCTCAGAAAATAGCGTTTCTCATACTCTACTGGAGACAGCTGCATAGCACTGCTGTGTCGACGCTTGGGGTTATAGAACATC
>NZ_JBSSDH010000024.1:0-69916 GCF_054060555.1 Pseudomonas sp. TE6283 | reverse complement strand
GCCCCAGGATGGGGCGTTCAGCGCGGTCCTCCCGGGAGCAAGAACGGAGCGAGGGAACCCCGAAGCGAAGCGCAGGGGCCGGATGAACGGAGCGGGGCGGCTTTGGTTACTTTGGCCAAGACCAAAGTAACCCGCCGTAAGGGCGGAAAGGTGACTAAATGTCGATATCGTCTACGAATGCGCATAAAAAATTCAAAACCCACACCCTGAAACCCGAACCCACACCTGAAACCCGAACCCTTGCCCAATCCCCCCCCAACCGCTATCGTCCAACCCCAAGAAAATTCATCCGATGACTGGACGTACCCACCCCGTGACCCCGCTCATCAAACGCTCCCTGGTAGAACAAGCCGTAGACCAGCTCCGCGACCGCATCGCCAAGGGCACCTGGTCGATAGGCCAGCGCCTGCCCACCGAACCAGAGCTGGCCAGCGACCTGGGCATCAGCCGCAACACCGTCCGCGAGGCCATGCGCGTCCTGGCCTTCAGCGGCCTGGTAGAAATCCGCCAGGGCGACGGCAGCTACCTGCGTACCGCCGTGGACCCCTTGCAGGCCGTGCAGGTCATGTCCCGCTGCGCAGTCGAACACGCCCGCGAAACCCGCCATATTCTTGAAGCAGAAGCCATCGGCCTGGCCGCCGTTCGCCGCACGGACGCCGACCTGCAGGCCCTGCGCGAGGCCCTGGAACACAGCGCGCGGCATTTCCACGGCGATGTCGACGCCTACGTCGAATGCGACCTGGTGTTCCACCAGCGCCTGGTGGACGCCGCCCACAACCCCGCCCTGAGCGAGCTGTACCGCTACTTCTCCAGCGTGGTCCGCGCCGCCCTGCAGCACAACATGACCAGCGTCCCCCGTTGCCAGGCCGTGTTCGACCTGCACGGGCAGATCCTCGACGCCCTCGAACAACGCGATCCGGAACGGGCCAAGCACCTGAGCCGGACCCTCATCGAATCCTGACAACGAGAAGGCCATGGCCGAACAACTGACCCGCAACACCGCTCCCCGCGAGACGGAGCTCGATGAACTGCTGATCGATGCCGAAGCCGACGACGAGCAGGTCCAGCAACAGCCCGTGGTGCTGCGCAGGCCCTGGCTGTTGCTGCTGGGCCTGGTGTTGGTGGCGCTGAACCTGCGCCCGGCGCTGTCGAGCATGTCGCCGGTGCTCGGCCAGGTGTCCGAAGGGCTGGGGCTCAGCGCATCGCAAGCCGGGCTGCTGACCACCTTGCCGGTACTGTGCCTGGGGCTCTTCGCGCCGCTGGCGCCGATCCTGGCGCGACGATTCGGCAGCGAGCGGGTGATCTTCGGCATCCTGCTGACCCTGGCGCTGGGCATCCTGGTGCGCAGCACACTGGGCACCACTGGCGTGTTCCTCGGCAGCCTGATGGCGGGGGCGAGCATCGGCATCATCGGCGTGCTGCTGCCAGGTATCGTCAAGCGCGACTTCCCCCAGCACGCCGGTACCCTGACCGGCGTCTACACCATGGCGCTGTGCCTGGGCGCCGCGATGGCCGCCGGGGCCACGGTGCCCTTGACCCGCCACTTCGATGACAGCTGGGCACTGGGGCTGGGCTTCTGGCTGCTGCCTGCCTTGCTGGCGATGCTGGTCTGGCTGCCCCAGTCCCGACAGGGCCATGGCGTGCACAAGGTCGCCTATCGCGTGCGCGGGCTGTGGCGCGACCCGTTGGCCTGGCAGGTGACGCTGTACATGGGCCTGCAATCGTCGCTGGCCTACATCGTGTTCGGCTGGCTGCCTTCGATCCTGATCGGTCGCGGGCTGAGTCCGACCGAGGCGGGGCTGGTGCTGTCCGGTTCGGTGATCGTGCAACTGATCAGCTCCCTGAGCGCGCCCTGGCTGGCCACGCGTGGCAAGGACCAGCGCCTGGCCATCGTGGTGGTGATGCTGGTGACCCTGGGTGGGCTGTTCGGCTGCCTGTATGCGCCGATCGAGGGGCTGTGGGGCTGGGCGATCCTGCTCGGCCTGGGGCAGGGCGGCACCTTCGCCCTGGCACTGACCCTGATCGTGCTGCGCTCCAAGGACGCCCATGTGGCGGCGAACCTGTCGAGCATGGCCCAGGGCGTGGGCTACACGCTGGCATCCATGGGGCCATTCGCGGTAGGGCTGGTGCATGATCTGACCGGTGGCTGGAGCGCGGTGGGCTGGATCTTCGCGGTGCTGGGCATCGGGGCGATCCTGTTCGGTCTCGGCGCCGGGCGGGCGCTGCATGTGCAGGTCAGCAGCGAGCACGTTTGAGGCTCTGGCTGGATCCGTGATCGTCATTCACGACGCGAATGGGCATGGTGTTGCTGGCATCCAGGCAGTATCTTGCGGGTTTCGCACCTAGCGCAGGAACAGTCCATGAGCGATGCCAGCAGCGCCCTGATCACCCGTTTCTACCAGGCCTTCCAGCGCCTGGACGCCGAGGCCATGGTGGCCTGCTACAGCGAAGACATCGTCTTCAGCGATCCGGTCTTCGGCACCCTGCGCGGGCGTGACGCGGGTGACATGTGGCGGATGCTCACCGCCCGCGCCAAGGACTTCACCCTGACCTTCGACGACGTGCGCAGCGATGGCGCGCACTGGGTGGCGACCTACCTGTTCAGCCAGACCGGGCGGGTGGTGGTCAACGATATCCAGGCGCGCTTCGTCATCCGCGACGGGCTGATCTGCCAGCACGACGATACCTTCGACCTGTGGCGCTGGGCGCGTCAGGCGCTGGGCATGCCAGGTGTGCTGCTGGGCTGGACGCCGATGCTGCAGAACAAGGTGCGCCAGCAGGCGTTCAAGGGGCTTCGCGCATTCCAGCAGGCGCGTTGAGGCGTTAAGCTGACGACCTTCTTCCGTTGCACCGAACCGAGCCGTGAGCGAAACAACGCCTTCCCCCGACTGCAAACCCTGGTACGTCTACCTGGTGCGTGCCGCCAATGGCTCGTTGTACTGCGGTATCAGCGATGATCCGCAACGACGGTTCATCAAGCATCAGAAAGGGCAGGGCGCACGTTATTTCAAGACTAGCCCGGCGCAGGCGCTGGTGTATGTGGAGCAGTGGCCGGACAAGGGCGAGGCGTTGCGCCAGGAGCGGTTGGTGAAGAAGCTGCGCAAGGCGGCGAAGGAGGCGTTGGTGGCGTCCTATTGCGGTGTCGGCGGTTAGTGGTCTAGCGGACGTTGAGCGGGTGTCGTCTGTGGTCCTGATAGATCGCTGGGGCTGCTTTGCAGCCCTTTCACGATGCAAGGCCGCTTCCACCGGCAAGCGCGATCGCCTGTAGGTGGCGAAAGGGGCGCAACGCGCCCCGACGATCTCAGGCCTTGCGTCGCTTCAGCTGATCGATCAGTTGCGTCGGCAAGCCCTTGATCACCAGCGTCCCGGCCTCTTCGTCATACTCCACCTTCGAGCCCAGCAAATGTGCCTCGAAGCTGATCGACAACCCCTCGGCACGCCCGGTAAAGCGGCGGAACTGGTTGAGGGTGCGCTTGTCGGCCGGGATTTCCGGTGACAGCCCGTAGTCGCTGTTGCGGATATGGTCGTAGAACGCCTCGGGGCGGTCCTCGTCGATCAGGCTGGAAAGTTCCTCCAGCGTCACCGGCTCGCCCAGCTTGGTCTGGGTGGTGGCGTAGTCGACCAGGGTCTGGGTCTTCTCCCGGGCGGACTCTTCCGGCAGGTCTTCTTTCTCGACGAAGTCGCTGAAGGCCTTGAGCAGGGTGCGGGTTTCGCCCGGGCCGTCGACGCCTTCCTGGCAGCCGATGAAGTCGCGGAAATAATCCGAGACCTTCTTGCCGTTCTTGCCCTTGATGAACGAAATGTACTGCTTGGAGTTCTGGTTGTTCTTCCACTCGGACAGGTTGACCCGCGCCGCCAGGTGCAGCTGGCCCAGGTCCAGGTGGCGCGACGGGGTGACGTCCAGTTCGGCGTTCACCGCCACGCCTTCGCTGTGGTGCAGCAGGGCGATGGCCAGGTACTCGGTCATGCCCTGCTGGTAATGGGCGAACAGCACGTGGCCACCGGTGGAGAGGTTGGACTCTTCCATAAGCTTCTGCAGGTGCTCGACGGCGACGCGGCTGAAGGCGGCGAAGTCCTTTTCCTCATCCAGGTACTGCTTGAGCCAGCCGCTGAACGGGTAGGCGCCGGATTCGCCGTGGAAAAAGCCCCAGGCTTTGCCTTGCTTGGCGTTGTAGCTGTCGTTGAGGTCGGCCAGCAGGTTCTCGATGGCGTCGGAGGCTGCCAGTTCGCTGTCGCGCGCATGGAGCACGGCGGGGCTGCCATCGGGCTTCTTGTCGATCAGGTGAACGATGCAATGACGGATTGGCATGGAATTCTCGGTGGTCTGAGCGGTGAAAAGCCGCGCTGCAAAAGTCGCTCAGTTTACCTCAGGGTGGGGGCGATGCAGTGGCCAGATATTGGCACAAATGGCAGTTGTTCGTTTTTTGTTCATTTTTTTGCGATTTTTCCGAAAACCCCCGAAAAACCTGCACAAAATCAACGTCGACAGCGGATATTTCTCGATTCCTGTGGTAGCTTTGCGCGGTCTTGCGCCCCTTGGGTGGCGCATTGCTGGCAGATCGCTTGCGCGGTGTCGAACCAAACGCCGATTTGCGTATCTACATACGCGATCGACGCGGCCTCTGGATTGTCCCGGGCTGGCCCGACCACCGACCAAGCATGCTGCACAACCTCTGATTTGATAGGGAAGGAACACCACCATGGCACTGACCAAAGACCAACTGATTGCCGACATCGCTGAATCCATCGACGCGCCGAAAACCACCGCGCGCGCTGCTCTGGAGCAACTGGGCCAGATCGTTGCCGACCAACTGGAAAACGGCGCCGAAATCACCCTGCCAGGCATCGGCAAGCTGAAAGTCTCCGAGCGTCCTGCCCGTACCGGCCGCAACCCTTCGACTGGCGCTGCCATCGAAATCGCTGCCAAGAAAGTCGTCAAGTTCGTTCCAGCCAAAGTGCTGACCGACTCGATCAACAAGTAATTGTTGATGCGTTGACGAAACCGCGCCCGGCTTGCCCGGGCGCGGTTTTTTCATGCCTGTGATTTGCGCGCGGCATGCCATTGCTGGCGTGCGCTGTCGTCCTGGAAGCTCCAGGCGACCATGCGGCTCTGCTTCTGCCCCTGGCCCATCTCGACGATGCGCACGGCCTTCACCCCGGCCTTCTTCAAGGCCGTCTCGATGCCCGGCAGGTTGCTGGCCTTGGACACCAGGCTGGTGAACCACAGTACCTGGGCCGCGTACTGCACGCTTTCAGCGACCAGTTGGCTGACAAAGCGGATCTCGCCACCTTCGCACCACAGTTCGTTGTTCTGCCCGCCAAAGTTCAGCACTGGCAGCTTGCGCTTGGGGTCCTGCTTGCCGAGATTCTTCCACTTGCGCTGGCTGCCGCGGGTGGCTTCCTCGCGGGAGGCGTGGAACGGTGGGTTGCACAGGGTGACGTCGAAGCGTTCGTCGGCCTGCAGCAAGCCACTGAGGATGTGCCTGGGCTGCGCTTGCTGGCGCAGGCTGATGGCCTTGTCGAGCTTGTTGGCCTGGACGATGGCCTTGGCCGAGGCCAGGGCCACGCCGTCGATGTCGGAGCCGGTGAAGCGCCAGCGGTAGTCGCTGTGGCCGAGCAGGGGGTAGATGCAGTTGGCGCCGACGCCGATATCCAGGGCGCGCACCTGGGCGCCGCGAGGGATTTCGCCGGCATTGTCCTCGGCCAGCAGGTCGGCCAGCACGTGGATGTAGTCGGCGCGGCCCGGGATTGGCGGGCACAGGTAGTCGGTCGGGATGTCCCAGTGCTGGATGCCGTACTGGGCCTTGAGCAGGGCGCGGTTGAACACCCGCACGGCCTCGGGGTTGGCGAAGTCGATGCTGGGCTTGCCGTAGGGGTTGGTGATGGTGAAGCGGGCCAGGTCCGGGTGCGCCTTGATCAGGGCGGGGAAGTCGTAGCGGCCCTGGTGGCGGTTGCGTGGGTGCAGGCTGGGTTTGTCGGTCATGGTCGGATCCGGTGTTGCAGGCCCTGGGGCTGCTTTGCAGCCCTTTCGCGACACAAGGCCGCTCCCACAGGATAGCGGCGCCTTTCAAGCTGGCGCCGTCCTGTGGGAGCGGCCTTGTGTCGCGAAAAGGCCGCAACGCGGCCCCAGCGGTCTATCAGGTTGTTACAGCGCAGCAATCCGCGCATGCTGCTCGGTGAAGTTGGCCAGGGCCTGCTCCGACTCGGCCAGCTTGGCGCGTTCCTTCTCGATCACCGCAGGCGGTGCCTTGTCGACGAAGGCGGCGTTGGAAAGCTTGCCACCGACGCGCTGGACCTCGCCCTGCAGGCGCTGGATCTCCTTGCTCAGGCGCGCAAGTTCCGCGTCCTTGTCGATCAGGCCGGCCATCGGCACCAGCACCTGCAGGTCACCCACCAGCGCGGTGGCCGACAGCGGCGCTTCGTCCTGCTCACCGAGCACGGTGAACGACTCAACCTTGGCCAGTTTCTTCAGCAGGGCTTCGTTTTCCTGCAGGCGACGCTGGTCGTCGGCGTTGGCGTTCTTCAGGAACAGCGGCAGCGGCTTGCCCGGGCCGATGTTCATCTCGGCGCGGATGTTGCGCAGGCCCACCATCAGCTCCTTGAGCCACTCGATGTCACCTTCGGCGGCGGCGTCGATGCGGCTTTCGTTCGCTTCAGGCCACGGCTGCAGCATGATGGTCTTGCCTTCGATGCCGGCCAGCGGCGCGATGCGCTGCCAGATCTCTTCGGTGATGAACGGCATGAACGGGTGCGCCAGGCGCAGGGCGACTTCCAGCACGCGCACCAGGGTGCGACGGGTGCCGCGGGCGCGCTCGACCGGGGCGTTCTCGTCCCACAGCACCGGCTTGGACAGTTCCAGGTACCAGTCGCAGTACTGGTTCCAGATGAACTCGTACAGGGCCTGGCTGGCCAGGTCGAAGCGGAATTGCTCGAGCTGACGGGTAACCTCGGCTTCGGTGCGCTGCAACTGCGAGATGATCCAGCGGTCGGCCAGCGACAGCTCGTAGGCCTCGCCGTTCTGGCCGCAGTCCTCGCCCTTGTCCAGCACGTAGCGGGCGGCGTTCCAGATCTTGTTGCAGAAGTTGCGGTAGCCTTCGACGCGGCCCATGTCGAACTTGATGTCACGACCGGTGGAGGCCAGCGAGCAGAAGGTGAAGCGCAGGGCGTCGGTGCCGTAGCTGGCGATGCCTTCGGGGAACTCGGCCTTGGTCTGCTTGGCGATCTTCTCGGCAAGCTTGGGCTGCATCATGCCGCTGGTGCGTTTTTCCAGCAGGGCGTCGAGGGTGATGCCGTCGACGATGTCCAGCGGGTCGAGGACGTTGCCCTTGGACTTGGACATCTTCTGGCCCTGGCCGTCGCGGACCAGGCCGTGCACGTAGACGGTCTTGAACGGGACCTGCGGGGTGCCGTCCTCGTTCTTGATCAGGTGCATCGTCAGCATGATCATCCGGGCGACCCAGAAGAAGATGATGTCGAAGCCGGTGACCAGCACGTCGGTGGAGTGGAATTTCTTCAGGAACTCGGTCTGCTCCGGCCAGCCCAGGGTGGAGAAGGTCCACAGGCCCGAGCTGAACCAGGTGTCGAGCACGTCGTCGTCCTGGCGCAGTTTCACCTCGCTGCCCAGGTTGTGCTTGGCGCGCACTTCGGCCTCGTCGCGGCCGACGTAGACCTGGCCGGCCTCGTCGTACCAGGCCGGGATGCGGTGGCCCCACCACAGCTGGCGGCTGATGCACCAGTCCTGGATGTCACGCATCCAGGAGAAGTACATGTTCTCGTACTGCTTGGGCACGAACTGGATGCGGCCGTCTTCCACGGCGGCGATGGCAGGCTCGGCCAGCGGCTTGGTGGAGACATACCACTGGTCGGTCAGCCACGGCTCGATGACGGTACCCGAACGGTCGCCCTTCGGTACCTTCAGGGCATGGTCGTCGATGCTGACCAGCAGGCCCTGGGCGTCCAGGTCGGCGACCATCTGCTTGCGCGCGACGAAGCGGTCGAGGCCGGCGTACTGGGCTGGCAGCGAGGTGTCGATACCTTCGTTGACGCTGCCGTCGAGGTTGAACGCCTGCACGGCGGCCAGCACCGTGGCGTTCTTGTCGAAGATATTGAGCAGCGGCAGGTTGTGGCGCTTGCCGACTTCATAGTCATTGAAGTCGTGGGCCGGGGTGATCTTCACGCAGCCGGTGCCGAACTCGGGGTCGCAGTAGTCGTCGGCGACGATCGGGATGCGGCGGCCGACCAGCGGCAGTTCGACGAACTTGCCGATCAGCGCCTGGTAGCGCTCGTCGGTCGGGTTGACGGCAACGGCGACGTCACCGAGCAGGGTTTCCGGACGGGTGGTGGCGACCACCAGGTGGTCCTTGCCTTCGGCGGTCTTGGCGCCGTCGGCCAGCGGGTAGCGCAGGTTCCACAGGTGGCCCTTCTCGTCGTGGTTCTCCACTTCGAGGTCGGAAATCGCCGTGTGCAGCTTGGTGTCCCAGTTGACCAGGCGCTTGCCGCGGTAGATCAGGCCGTCCTCGTGCAGGCGCACGAAAGCCTCTTTGACCGCTTCCGACAGGCCGTCGTCCATGGTGAAGCGCTCGCGGCTCCAGTCTACCGACGAGCCCAGGCGGCGGATCTGGCGGCTGATGTTGCCGCCCGATTGATCCTTCCACTCCCAGACCTTCTCCAGGAACTTCTCACGACCGAGGTCGTGACGGTTCTGGCCCTTGGCCTCGAGCTGGCGCTCCACCAGCATCTGGGTGGCGATACCGGCGTGGTCGGTGCCCGGTTGCCACAGGGTGTCGCGACCCTGCATGCGGCGGAAACGAATCAGCGCGTCCATGATCGCGTTGTTGAAACCGTGGCCCATGTGCAGGCTGCCGGTCACGTTCGGTGGCGGGATCATGATGGTGTAGGACTCGCCTGCACCTTGTGGAGCGAAATAGTTCTCGGACTCCCAGGTGTTGTACCAGGAAGTTTCGATGGCGTGCGGCTGGTAGGTCTTATCCATGCGCGGCGGGACCCTTAGGCATTAATTCGGGAAAGCCGGGAAGTATAACCAACGCAGGAGGTTGAGGCGACAGGCGCCGGGGCTGCTTTGCAGCCCTTTCGCGACACAAGGCCGCACAGCGGCCCCAGAGAATCACTCGGAGCGCTTGAGCAACCGTTCCAGCCGCGCATCGAGGCGACGTTTGATCTCGGTCTCGATATGCGGGGTGAAGTCGTTGATCACGTCCTGCATGATCAGTTGCGCGGCGGCGCGCAGTTCGGCGTCCAGGTGCAGCAGGGTGTCCTGGCGGCGGGTCTGGGCATCCTCTTCAGGTACCGGGGCCGCTACCGGCGCTGCCTCGGCGACGGGCGGCGCAGCGCTCGGCTCGTCGAGCAACAGGGGAATCTGCTCCACCGTCTCGGTCAGCAGCGGCGGTTGCAGGTCGGCGTCGCCCAGCAGCTCGCGGATCGACTCGAGGTCGTCGAGCAGGTGGGCGGAATGGGTCAGGGAGTTCAGCTGCTTGTCCATCGTCGTCAGAGTCGCTGTAAGCGGTGATCTTGCAGAGCATAGCCCTGTTCGCGGTAGAAACGGAATCGCTCGCGGGCGGCCAGGCGGATGGCCGGTTCCTCGACGACGATCTCGGCGACCCGCTCGAACTGGCCGACGAAGGCGGGAACATCGCCGCCCAGGTTGATCAGCAGGTCACGGTGTTCGCCGGCATCAGTGCCGACACCCAGCGCGACAATGGCGTCCGGGTGCTGTTCGGCGTGGTCGTGGGGCACGAAGGCCTCGCCCTTGAACTGCCACAGGCGCAGGTCGAGCTCGCTGCGTTGTGCCTCGTCCTGGCAATGCAGGTAGACCCGGTGGCCGAGGCGCCAGGCCTTTTCACACAGCTTGCAGGCGAAATCCAGCCGCACCGACAGCGAGTCGCTGGGCAGGATGTAGAAATCGACTTTGCTCATGATCGTTCAGTGCCGACCGGTGGCGCGCGGGGCGCCACCGATCTTGCGCCATCAGGCGCCGGCGCGGTCCAGCAGGTACTGGGTGAGCAGCGGCACCGGACGACCCGAGGCGCCCTTGTCCTTGCCGCCGCTGATCCAGGCGGTGCCGGCGATGTCCAGGTGCGCCCAGTGGTAGGCCTTGGCGAAGCGCGACAGGAAGCAGCCGGCGGTGATGGTGCCGGCCTTCGGCCCACCGATGTTGGCAATGTCGGCGAACGGGCTGTCCAGTTGCTCCTGGTACTCGTCGAACAACGGCAGCTGCCAGGCGCGGTCGTCGGCACGCTTGCCGGCGTCCAGCAGTTGGCCGACCAGCGCGTCGTCGTTGCCCATCAGGCCCGAGGTGTGGCTGCCCAGGGCGACGATGCAGGCGCCGGTCAGGGTGGCGATGTCGATCACCGCCTGCGGCTTGAAGCGTTCGGCGTAGGTGAGGGTATCGCACAGCACCAGGCGGCCTTCGGCGTCGGTGTTGAGGATCTCGACGGTCTGCCCGCTCATGGTGGTGACGATGTCACCCGGACGGGTGGCGCCGCCGCTCGGCATGTTCTCGGCGCAGGCCAGCAGGCACACCAGGTTGATCGGCAGTTGCAGCTCGAGCACGGCGCGCAGGGTGCCGAACACGCTGGCGGCGCCGCACATGTCGTATTTCATCTCGTCCATGCCGGCGCCGGGCTTGAGGCTGATGCCGCCGGTGTCGAAGGTGATGCCCTTGCCGACCAGCACGAACGGTTTCTCGCTCTTCTTGCCGCCCTGGTAGTTGAGCACGATCAGCCGCGGTGGCTGGTCGCTGCCCTGGCCCACGGCGTAGAACGCGCCCATGCCCAGGTCCTTGATCTTCTTCTCGTCCAGCACCTCGACCTTGAGGCCTTTGTATGCCTTGCCCAGGTCCTTGGCCTGTTCGGCGAGGAAGCTCGGGTGGCAGACGTTCGGCGGCAGGTTGCCCAGGTCGCGGGTGAAGGCCATGCCGGTGGCGATGGCGCTGGCGTGCTTGACGGCGCGCTCGGCCTCGGCCTGGCCGGGCTTGGCGGTGAGCAGGGTGACTTTCTTGATGGCGCGGGGTTCGGCCTTCTGGCTCTTGTAGCGGTCGAACACGTAGTTGCCGTCGAGCAGGGTCTCGGCCAGCAGGCGGTATTTGCCGTAGTGGCCGTCGCGGCCGGTGACGGCGATGTCGTCCAGGGCCAGCACGGCGTCGCTGCCGCCCAGTCCCTTGAGTACGCCGGCAACACTGGCGACCAGCTTGCGCCAGGCGCGATCGCCGAGGGCTTCATCCTTGCCGCTGCCGACCAGCAGCACGCGCTCGGCCTTCAGGCCCGGCAGGCTGTGCAGCAGCAGGGTCTGGCCCGGCTTGCCGGCCAGGTCGCCACGCTTGAGCAGCGCGCTGATCGCGCCTTCGCTGGCCTGGTCGACGGCCTTGGCGGTGGCGCCGAGCTTGCGCCCTTCACCGACGGGTACGACCAAGGTCGCGGTCTTGACGGATACAGCGGCTACGCTCTTTACAACCAATTCCATGTCTGGGGTCCCCGAATGATCTGTCTGTCAGTGGGCGCTGTCTTGTGCAGGCGCTCGGAACACGCGGCTGGCGGGCGACGCCTGCCAGCGGAAAAGCTGCCAGTTTGAGCCTGCCGCGACCACGATGACAACCCCGATATGCGCCATGCTGCGTGGCCAAGTGACAGGCGCGGCCAATCACAGGATAATGCGCGCACTTTTACATGGAGGTTCGCCTTGGCGAACCGGCATTGGTCTTGGCTGTCCGAATCGTTCGTTTGGCTGTCCGCCCCTGACAACCCAGGAGTGTCTGGTTTGATCGTCTTTCGTTATCTGTCCCGCGAGGTCCTGGTGACCTTGAGCGCCGTCAGCGCCGTGCTGCTGGTGATCATCATGAGCGGGCGCTTCATCAAATACCTGGCCCAGGCGGCCCAGGGCGCGCTCGATCCAAGCGTGCTGTTCATGATCATGGGGTTCCGCCTGCCGGGCTTCCTGCAACTGATCCTGCCGCTGGGGCTGTTCCTCGGCATCCTGCTCGCCTATGGCCGGCTCTATCTCGAAAGCGAGATGACCGTGCTGTCGGCCACCGGCATGAGCCAGCAACGCCTGCTGACCGTGACCATGGTGCCGGCGGCGCTGGTGGCCCTCTTGGTCGCCTGGCTGAGCCTGAGCCTGGCGCCCCTGGGCGTTGCCCAGGTGCAGAAGATCATCGCCCAGCAGGATGCCCTGACCGAGTTCGACACCCTGGTGCCGGGCCGTTTCCAGACCCTGCGCGACGGCTCCCGGGTGACCTACACCGAGCAGTTGTCCGATGACCGCATCAAGCTCGGCGGGGTGTTCATCTCCGAGAAACGCTTCAACCAGGACAAGACCAAGGATCGCGCGCCTTCGGTGCTGGTCGCCGAGAAGGGCCACCAGGAAGTGCAGGCCGACGGCAACCGTTACCTGGTACTGGAGAACGGCTACCGCTACGACGGCAACCCAGGCCAGGCCGACTACCGGGCGATCAAGTACGACACCTACGGCGTGCTGCTGCCCAAGCCGGAAGTCGCCGAGGAAGTGACCGAGCGCGAAGCGATCCCGACTTCCGAACTGTTCGGGCAGGAAGGCATTCGCGAGCGTGCCGAGCTGCAATGGCGCCTGTCGCTGCCGCTGCTGGTGTTCGTCGTGACGTTGCTGGCGGTGCCGCTGTCGCGCGTCAACCCACGCCAGGGCCGCTTCCTCAAGCTGCTGCCGGCGATCCTTTTGTACATGGCCTATCTGACGATGCTGATTTCCGTGCGTAGCGCCCTGGAGAAGGGCAAGCTGCCCATCTCGCTGGGCATGTGGTGGGTCCATGGCCTGTTCCTGCTGATCGGCCTGGCGCTGATGTACTGGGAGCCGCTGCGTCTCAAGCGCGCTGCCCGTCGTGCGGAGGTGGCCCGTGGTTAAACTGGACCGCTACATCGGCAAGAGCGTGCTGTTGGCGATCGTCGCCGTGCTCGGCATCATCCTCGGCCTGGCGTCGCTGTTCGCCCTGATCGACGAACTGAATGACCTGAGCGCGACCTACACCTTCCTGGACGCTGGCAGCTTCGTCCTGCTGACCGCCCCTCGGCGGCTCTACGACATGCTGCCGATGGCGGCCCTGATCGGCTGCCTGATCGGCTTGGGCAGCCTGGCCAGCAGCAGCGAACTGACCATCATGCGCGCCGCCGGCGTGTCCATCGGTCGCATCGTCTGGGCGGTGATGAAGCCGATGCTGGTGCTGATGCTGGTCGGCCTGCTGATCGGCGAGTACGTGGCCCCGGTAACCGAGAACAAGGCCCAGGCCGACCGTTCGCTGGCCCAGGGCGGTGGCGAGGCGCAAAGTTCCAAGCGCGGTATGTGGCACCGCCAGGGCGAGGAGTTCGTGCACATCAACTCGGTGCAGCCCAATGGCCTGCTGCTGGGCGTGACCCGCTACCGCTTCGACGCCGAGCGCAAGATCCAGACCTCCAGCTTCGCCCGCCGGGCGCAGTACGTCGAAGGCAAGTGGATGCTCAACGATGTCTCCACCACCTACTTCCGCGGCGACCACACCGAAGTGGTCAAGAGCCCCGAGGAAGTGTGGGACGTCTCGGTGACGCCGGAGCTGCTCAATACCGTGGTGCTGGCGCCAGAGTCGCTGTCGATCACCGGGCTGTGGGACTACATCCACTACCTGGCCGACCAGGGGCTGAACAACTCGCGCTACTGGCTGGCGTTCTGGACCAAGGTCCTGCAGCCGATGGTCACCGCGGCGCTGGTATTGATGGCGATCTCGTTCATCTTCGGCCCGTTGCGTTCCGTGACCCTGGGTCAGCGCGTGTTCACCGGCGTGCTGGTGGGCTTCGTGTTCCGCATCGCCGGGGACCTGCTGGGGCCATCGAGCCAGGTGTTCGGCTTCCCGCCGTTGCTGGCAGTGGTGATCCCCGCGGGGATCTGTGCGCTGGCCGGATTGTGGTTGATGCGCCGGGCGGGTTGATGGCCTGAGCCACACAAAGAAGCCGACCCTTGGGTCGGCTTTTTTGTGCACAACATGACGATGATGCCCGCCCAGGCTACTTCTTGCGCTTGGGCAAGCGCACCAGCTGTGTCTCGGAGTAAATGTCGTGCCAGCTACGCTGGCGCTTGTCGATCAACGACCAGAAGAACCCCAGCCCCAGGCACAGCCACGAGGCGATGGATACCAGAAAGCGCAGCAGCGCCTGCCACAGGCTGATGGCGCTGCCGTCGGCGTTCTGCACGCGTACTCCCCACACCTGCATGCCCAGGGTCTGGCCGCCATGGGTCCAGAACTTGGCGAAGAAGCCGAACAGGGCGAACAGCAGGATCGTCGACAGCAGCGGGTCGCCATCCAGCGCGCCGGCTTCTGTCAGCTCACGCATGCGCGCCTCGCCGATGATCGCCATCTGGATCATCTTGTAGGCGCCGGCGGTGACGATCAGCAGGGCGGTGCACAGCAGGAAGTCATAGAACATCGCCGCCAGCCGGCGACCCAGGCCGGCGGGGGGGAAATCACCCTGGGGTGAGAGCAGGGACTTGGACATGCAGTACGGCTCCGAATGGCGAGGCCGCCATTCTACGGGCAAAAAAAAACCCCTGCACTTGGCAGGGGCTTTTTGAGTCGGGTAATCGCTTATGCGACAACCTGAACTTTGTCAGCCTGCAGGCCTTTCTGGCCTTGCACGGCTTCGAAGGTGACTTTCTGGCCTTCTTTCAGGCTCTTGAAGCCGTTGCCTTCGATGGCACGGAAGTGAACAAACAGATCAGCACCGCTTTCTGGGGTGATGAAGCCGTAACCTTTTTCGTCGTTAAACCACTTGACGGTACCGCTCTGACGAGTCGACATTGTCTTTCTTCCTATGAAACTCAATTTTAATGACAGTTACTTTCGCATCATTTTGTAAGCGAAAGATTACCGGGCTGGGTTGCAGGAAAGTAAGAGACGTCGAACGGGTTGTAGCAGATTGCGGCTACTGGCCCAGGTCACGAACTGTTGCGACCCATGCAAACACAGTGCGATGACTCTACGCCAACTGCCGAGCGAAAAACAAGCCCTTCCAGCGGGTGAAAATCAGGGTTTTCCCGATAACCGAACGATTTGTCGGAAACGGCGTGGCGCCTGGGCTGGCGCTATGTTCAGAAGTTATTGGACAGGTTCGAAAACGAATATGTCGAACCCGTCCAATCCACTCATTCAGCCACGGTAGTAACGTTGTGCCACGAAAGGCATTTTGCTGACTTTCAGGGCAACTTGCTTGCCACGGACGACGGCAAACAACGCCGTGTCGAGGGCCGCATGTTCGGTATCGACATAGCCCATGGCCACGGGCGCGCCGAGCGTCGGACCGAAGCCGCCGCTGCACACTTCGCCGACCACCTTGCCAGCCTGGTCGACGATCTGCGCGCCCTCACGCACAGGCGTGCGTTCCTGGGGCAGCAGGCCGACCCGCTTGCGCGCCACGCCAGCCTGTTGCTGGGCGAACACGGTGTCGGCGCCAGGGAAGCCGCCAGCGCGGGTGCCATCGGCGCGGCGCACCTTGGAGATGGCCCACAGCAGGCTGGCCTCGATCGGGGTGGTGGTGGTGTCCATGTCGTGGCCGTACAGGCACAGGCCGGCTTCCAGGCGCAGCGAGTCGCGCGCGCCCAAGCCGATCGGCTGGACCTCGGGCTCGGCCAGCAAGCGGCGGGCCAGGGCTTCGGCGGCGGCGGCCGGCACCGAGATCTCGTAGCCGTCCTCGCCGGTGTAGCCCGAGCGGCTGACGAAGCAATCGTTGCCGAGCAGGCTGACCGGGCGGAACTGCATGAAGGTCATGCCGGCCACTTCCGGGGCCAGGCGTTCCAGCACCTTGACCGCCGCCGGGCCTTGCAGGGCGAGCAGGGCGCGCTGCTCGAACAGTGGCTGAATCTCGCAGCGATCACCGATATGTTTGCGCAGGTGCGCCAGGTCCTGGTCCTTGCAGGCGGCGTTGACCACCAGGAACAGGGTGTCGTCACCCAGGTTGGCGACCATCAGGTCGTCAAGGATGCCGCCCTCGGCGTTGGTGAACATGGCGTAGCGCTGCATGCCCACCGGCAGGTCGACGATGTCCACCGGCACCAGGGTTTCCAGGGCACGGGCGGCGTCGTTGCCGCGCAGGATGATCTGGCCCATGTGCGAAACGTCGAACAGGCCGGCCTGCTCGCGGGTGTGCAGATGCTCCTTGAGCACGCCCAGCGGGTACTGTACCGGCATGTCGTAGCCGGCGAAGGGCACCATGCGCGCGCCCAGTTCCAGGTGCAGGGCGTGCAGTGGGGTCTTGTGCAGTGTTTCGGACATCGGTGACTCCTCGTTTTTTGTTCGGGTCAACATTCGATGATGTTGACGGCCAGACCGCCGCGGGCGGTCTCCTTGTATTTGCTTTTCATGTCGGCGCCGGTCTGGCGCATGGTGCGGATGACCTTGTCGAGGGAGACGTAATGCTGCCCGTCGCCGCGCAGGGCCATGCGCACCGCGTTGATCGCCTTCACCGAGCCCATGGCGTTACGCTCGATGCAGGGCACCTGGACCAGCCCGCCGATGGGGTCGCAGGTCAGGCCCAGGTTGTGTTCCATGCCGATCTCGGCGGCGTTCTCCACCTGCTGCGGGGTACCCCCCATCACTTCGCACAGGGCGCCGGCGGCCATCGAGCAAGCTACGCCGACCTCGCCCTGGCAGCCGACCTCGGCGCCGGAGATCGAGGCGTTTTCCTTGTAGAGGATGCCAATCGCCGCCGCGGTGAGCAGGAAGCGCACCACGCCGTCCTCATTGGCACCGGGGACGAAGCGCATGTAGTAGTGCAGTACCGCCGGGACGATACCGGCCGCGCCATTGGTTGGCGCGGTGACCACGCGGCCGCCGTAGGCGTTCTCCTCGTTCACCGCCAGGGCATAGAGGTTGACCCAGTCGAGCACCGACAGCGCGTCGCGCAGGCTGGCCTCCGGGTGACGGCTGAGCTGGCGGTACAGTGCCGGCGCCCGGCGTTTGACCTTCAGCCCGCCGGGCAGGATGCCCTCGTGGCGGCAGCCGGCCTCGACGCAGTCCTGCATCACCTGCCAGATGCGCAGCAGGCCGGCGCGGGTCTCGGCCTCCGGGCGCCAGGCGGTTTCGTTGGCCAGCATCACCTGGCTGAACGACAACTGTTGCGTGGTGCAATGGGTCAGCAGTTCCTTGCCGGTCTTGAACGGGTAGGCCAGCACGGTGCTGTCCTCGACGATGCGGTCGTGGCCCGCGGCCTCCTCGTCGACCACGAAGCCGCCGCCCACCGAGTAGTACTCGCGGCTGCGGATCTGCAGGCCGGCGGCGTCGAAGGCGCGGAAGATCATGCCGTTGGGGTGATAGTCCAGCGGCTTGCGGATCATTGCCAGGTGCTGCTTCTCGACGAAGGCGATTTCGTGCTCGCCGAGCAGGCGCAGGTGGCCGCTGTCGCGGATCGCCTGCAAGCGGGCTGGGATGGACTCGGTGTCGACGGTATCGGGGTGTTCGCCTTCCAGGCCCAGCAGCACGGCCTTGTCGCTGCCGTGGCCCTTGCCGGTGGCGCCGAGCGAGCCGTACAGCTCGGCCTTGACGCTGAGCGTGTCGGTCAGCAGGCCGTCACGGCGCAGGCCTTCGGCAAAGCGCGCGGCGGCGCGCATCGGCCCGACCGTGTGCGAGCTGGAGGGGCCGATGCCGATCTTGAACAGGTCGAAGACGCTCAGGGACATGGTGCAACCTCCTGGGTGAGTCGGCATGCGCGGGAGTGGACTGCGTGGGAGCGGGCTTGCCCCGCGATAGGGCCGATACCGCAAATCACGGGGCAAGCCCGCTCCCACAAAGCCTGCTCCCACAGGCTCACTCCTGCATGGAAGAGCTATCAGACGTCCTGATAGCTCTCGATCGACGGGCAGGCGCAGACCAGGTTGCGGTCGCCGAACACGTTGTCGACGCGGCCCACCGGTGGCCAGTACTTGCCTTCCACCAGGCTCGGCAGCGGGTACACCGCCTGCTCGCGGCTATAGCCGTGGGTCCATTCGCCGGCCAGCTCCGCCGCGGTGTGCGGGGCGTTCTTCAGCGGGTTGTCGTCCTTGTCCAGGCTGCCGTTCTCGACGGCGCGAATCTCCTCGCGGATCTGGATCATCGCGTTGCAGAAGCGGTCCAGTTCCTCTTTGGACTCGCTTTCGGTCGGTTCGATCATCAGCGTGCCGGCCACCGGGAAGGACATGGTCGGGGCGTGGAAGCCGAAGTCGATCAGGCGCTTGGCCACGTCGTCGACGCTGATGCCGCTGGTGTCCTTGAGCGGACGCAGGTCGAGGATGCACTCATGCGCCACCAGGCCGTTGCCACCGGTGTACAGCACAGGATAGTGCTCTTCCAGGCGGCGGGCGATGTAGTTGGCGTTGAGGATCGCCATCTGCGAGGCGCGCTTGAGGCCGGCGCCACCCATCATGCGAATGTACATCCAGGTGATCGGCAGGATGCTGGCGCTGCCGAACGGTGCGGCACAGACCGCGCCCTGGGTGTTTTCCAGGGCGGCGTGACCGGGCAGGAACGGCGCCAGGTGCGACTTGACGCCGATAGGGCCGACACCCGGGCCGCCACCGCCGTGGGGGATGCAGAAGGTCTTGTGCAGGTTCAGGTGCGACACGTCGCCGCCGAACTTGCCCGGGGCGCACAGGCCGACCATGGCGTTCATGTTGGCGCCGTCGATGTACACCTGGCCGCCGTTGTCGTGGATGATCGCGCAGATCTCGCCGATGGCTTCCTCGAACACGCCGTGGGTCGACGGGTAGGTGATCATGATCGCCGCCAGGCGCTCGCGGTGCTCGATGGCCTTGGCGCGCAGGTCGTCGATGTCGACGTTGCCGCGGGCGTCGCAGGCGGTGACCACCACGCGCATGCCGGCCATGTGCGCGGTGGCGGGGTTGGTGCCGTGGGCCGAGGACGGGATCAGGCAGATGTCGCGGTGGCTGTCGCCGCGGCTGCGGTGGTAGGCGCGGATCGCCAGCAGGCCTGCGTACTCGCCCTGGGAGCCGGCGTTGGGCTGCAGCGACACGGCGTCATAGCCGGTGGCCGCGCAGAGCATGGCTTCCAGCTCGGTGGTCATCTGCAGGTAACCCTGGCTCTGCTCGGCCGGGGCGAACGGGTGCAGGTTGCCGAACTCTGCCCATGTCACCGGGATCATCTCGCTGGCGGCATTGAGCTTCATGGTGCACGAACCCAGCGGGATCATGCTGCGGTCCAGCGCCAGGTCCTTGTCGGCCAGGCGGCGCAGGTAGCGCATCAGCTCGGTTTCGCTGTGGTAGCGGTTGAACACCGGGTGTTCGAGGATGGCCGACTGGCGCAGCAGGCCGGCCGGCAGGCGCACGGCGATGGTGTTGGCCAGGGCGGTGAAGTCAGGGATGGCCTGGCCGTCGGCGAACAGCTGCCACAGGGCCTCGACATCGGCCTGGGTGCTGGTTTCGTCCAGCGACAGGCCCAGTTGGGCGGCGTCGACCTGGCGAAGGTTGATGCCTTGGGCGCGGGCCTTGTCGTGCAGTGTGCTGGTGCTCTCACCCGTGGCCAGGGTCAGGGTATCGAAGAAATCGCCGGTGACGACCTTGATGCCCAGCTTGGTCAGGCCGGTAGCGAGGATCGCGGTCAGCGCGTGGGTGCGCTCGGCAATGCGCTTGAGGCCGGCTGGGCCGTGGTACACGGCGTACATGCTGGCGATGTTGGCGAGCAGCACCTGGGCGGTGCAGATGTTGCTGGTGGCCTTCTCGCGGCGGATGTGCTGCTCGCGGGTCTGCATGGCCAGGCGCAGGGCGCTCTTGCCGAAGCGGTCGATCGACACGCCGACCAGGCGGCCCGGCATGTCGCGCTTGAACGCGTCGCGGGTGGCGAAGTAGGCCGCGTGCGGGCCACCGAAGCCCAGCGGTACACCGAAGCGCTGGGCGCTGCCGATGGCCACGTCGGCGTCGAATTCGCCCGGCGGGGTGAGCAGGGTCAGGGCCAGCAGGTCGGCGGCCACGGCCACCAGGGCGCCGGCGGCGTGGAAGCGCTGCACCACTTCGCGGTAGTCGAACACGTCACCGTTGCTGGCCGGGTACTGCAGCAGGGCGCCGAAGAAGGCGCTGACATCGCCCAGTTCGCGCTCGTCGCCCACCACCACCTCGATGCCCAGCGGCTCGGCGCGGGTGCGCAGCACGTCGAGGGTCTGCGGGTGGCAATGCACGGAGGCGAAGAAGGCGTGGCTGGCCTTGTTCTTCGACAGGCGCTTGCAGAAGGTCATGGCTTCGGCGGCAGCGGTGGCCTCGTCGAGCAGGGAGGCGTTGGCGATCGGCAGGCCGGTGAGGTCGCTGATCAGGGTCTGGAAGTTCAGCAGCGCTTCCAGGCGGCCCTGGGAGATCTCGGGTTGGTACGGGGTGTAGGCGGTATACCAGGCCGGGTTTTCCAGGAGGTTGCGCAGGATCGGTGCCGGGGTGTGGGTGTTGTAGTAGCCCTGGCCGATGTAGCTCTTGAACAACTGGTTCTTGCTGGCAATCGCCTTCAGCGCGGCGAGGGCGTCGGCCTCGCTCTGGCCGTCGTCGCTGCCGAGCACGCTGGTGCCCTTGATGCTGTCGGGGATGACGGCGGCGGTCATCGCTTCCAGCGAGTCGAAGCCCAGGGTGGTGAGCATGGCCTGCTCGTCAGCGGCGCGCGGGCCGATGTGACGGGCGATGAATTCGTTGGCGGTGCCGAGGTTGATGGTCATGATGCGGTACCTCAGGCGTCGTCGTTGGCTTTGAGCAGGCGGTCGTAGGCGTCCTGGTCGAGCAGGGCGTTCACTTCGCTCATGTCGGCAGGGATGAAGCGGAAGAACCAGCCTTCGCCCAGCGGGTCTTCGTTGACCAGCTCGGGGCTGTCGTTCAGGCCTTCATTGACAGCGACCACTTCACCGGTGAGCGGCATGTACACGCCGCTGGCGGCTTTGACCGATTCCACGGTGGAGGCTTCGGTGCCCTTGTCGTACTGCTGCAGCTCCGGCAGTTGCACATAGACCACGTCGCCAAGGGCGTTCTGGGCGTAGGCGGTGATGCCCACGGTGACGCTGCCGTCAGTCTCGACGCGCAGCCATTCGTGATCTTCGGTGAAACGCAACTCGCTCATGGGAATTCCTCGGGAAGCAGGGGGCGTTGGGCGCGGTAGGCTCCGCGCTCTTAAGGTTGGAATTCCCTTAGCAATAATGCGGCCAGCTACCAAAAATCCTTACTAATCAATTAGTTGCCAACATATGGTAGGATTTTTGTCATTTTTATGGAACGAAATCGATACAGGTAGGCCGGGAATCAAAAGCGTTGCGGGATCAAACCCTTGCAAAGACGCATGCAAATGGATGTGTATCGATATCGATACGGTGTAATGAAATCGAAACGGTTGATGCGCCTGCTTCAACCTCTGGTTGGGATTCCATATTTGCGCAAGCGCTGGGCGATGGCTGTGTGCGAAGTCTGCAAGCGTCCCGCCAACTGCCGGGTCGAGGGGTAGCTGGCATACAGCCGCTGCAACAGTTCGCGCTCGAAATCCCCCACCGCCTGTTCCAGGCTTGCTACCTCGCCATCCTGCCCACGGGCCACCGAGGTGCCGGCGATGTCGAGGTCGCCGATGTCTATCACGTTGCTTTCGCAGATGGCCGCAGCACGGAAGATCACGTTTTGCAGCTGGCGCACGTTGCCCGGCCAGGGGTTGGCCAGCAGTGCGGGGTGCGTGGCCGGGGCCAGGCGGCAGGCCGGGCGCTGGATCTGGGTGCAGGCCTGCTGCATGAAGAACTGCGCCAGCGACAGGATGTCCTGGCCGCGCTCGCGCAGCGGTGGCACCTGCAGGTTGAGGACATTGAGGCGGTAGAACAGGTCTTCGCGGAAGGTGCCCTCGGCGACCATGCGTTCCAGGTCGCGGTGGGTGGCGCTGATGATGCGCACATCCACTTTCACCTCGCGGTCGCCGCCGACCCGGCGGAAGCTGCCGTCGCTGAGAAAACGCAGGAGCTTGGCCTGCAGGTAGGGCGACATCTCGCCGATCTCGTCGAGGAACACCGTGCCCTGGTTGGCCAGCTCCATCAGCCCGGGCTTGCCGCCACGTTGCGCGCCGGTGAAGGCGCCGGGGGCATAGCCGAACAGTTCGCTCTCGGCCAGGCTCTCGGGCAGCGCCGCGCAGTTGAGGGCCAGGAACGGCGCGGGATGGCGACTACTGATGGCGTGGCAGGCACGGGCCACCAGTTCCTTGCCGGTGCCTGTCTCGCCGTGCACCAGCAGTGGCGCATCGAGGGTGGCCACGCGCAAGGCGCGGGCCTTGAGGGTGCGGATTGCCGGTGAGTCGCCGAGCATGGCGTCGAAACCCTCGGCGTGATCGTGGTGCAGCGCCGACAGGCGCTCGCCCATGCGGTTGGGCGGGTAAAGGGTCAGCAGGCCGCCGGCATGGGTGATCGGCGTGGCATCGAGCAGTAGGCTCTGGCCGTTCAGCTGCATTTCGCGCATGGGCAGGTGGAAATTGTTGTCCAGCAGGGCCTGGAGCAGGTCCGGATCACCGAACAGTTCGCCCACCGAACGCCCGGCGGACTCACGTCCGCACAGGGCGATCAGCGCCGGGTTGGCCAGCAGCACCTTGCCCGCGCTGTCCACCGCCAGCACCGGGTCGCTCATGGCGGCGAGCAGGGCGTCGAGCTGCAGGTGGCGGCGCTGGCCGGGGAGGATGTCGACCACTTGCACCGACTGCACGCCGCGCACCTCGAACAGGGCGTCGTGCAGCTCTTCAAGCACGGCGGGGCTCAGGGTCGGGGCGTCGATGTAGACGTTTGGCGGGACCATCTCCACGGCATCGAGGTTGAGGTTGCGGGCGCCGAGCAGCGCCAGGACTTCCTGGGTGATGCCGACGCGGTCGATGAAGCTGACGTGGATGCGCATGGGGAGATCGGGGCAGTGGCCAAGCGAGTGCGCCAGTATGCCTTGGGTAGGCCTCTAAACCCAATCGCGGGGCAAGTCCGCTCCCACAAGCACGAAGCCGTTTTGATTACTCAAGGTGTTCAGGATTGATCGGATCGCCTGGCTTACGCCCCAGCTGCTCCTGAATATCCTTGAACATCCGGTCATAGAATTTGTGATTGGAGCCCAGGGCGATGGCAGATTCCGGTAAACCGTGGACGATCAATCGTCTGCTGATATCGCTCGCGAAATTGAATGCTTGGTCTTTCGCCATCTTGAAGGTTTCGTCCACCTCCTTGCCCTGAACCTCCCCTTTCAAGCGAAACTCCATGCAGCGGCCTTCCGTTGGGTCCTGCACTACGGAGTAATAGATGTTCAGGTTATAGCTGTACTTTTCCAGGTTTTGAGGCGTGTGCTGAATATGCACGTGGCCGGGTTCGAATATAGCCATGACAGAATCCTCCGGAAGGTTGAAAACGGCCGGTGCCAGGCACCGGCCAACTGCGTTCAACGGTAGCTGATTCCCGGCTTGGCGGTGGAAACGCGGGTACCGGCGGTGCCTTTGACGATGTCCTCGATGTTCTCCAGCGAGCTGATCACCGCGACCCTGCCGGTGTTGCGGGCGAAATCGCAGGCGGCCTGCACCTTCGGCCCCATGGAGCCGGCGGCAAAACCCAGCTTCTCGAGCTCGTCCGGGTGGGCCTGGGCGATGGCTTTCTGCGTCGGCTTGCCCCAGTCGATGTACGCCGCGTCGACGTCGGTGGCGATGATCAGCAGGTCGGCTTCCAGCTGTTCGGCCAGCAGCGCCGAGCACAGGTCCTTGTCGATCACCGCCTCGATGCCCTTGAGCTTGCGGTTCTCGTCGTACATGGTGGGGATGCCGCCGCCGCCGGCGCAGATCACGATGCTGCTTTTTTCCAGCAGCCACTTGATCGGGCGGATCTCGAAGATGCGCTTGGGTTTCGGGCTGGCCACCACGCGGCGGTACTTGTCGCCGTCGGGCTTGACCACCCAGCCTTTTTCCTTGGCCAGGCGTTCGGCCTCGTCCTTGGCGTAGACCGGGCCGATGAACTTGGTCGGGTCCTTGAACGCCGGGTCGTTGGCGTCCACTTCGACCTGCGTCAGCAGGGTGGCGAACGGCACCTCGAAGGCCAGCAGGTTGCCCAGCTCCTGTTCGATCATGTAGCCGATCATGCCCTCGGTCTCGGCGCCGAGCACGTCCAGTGGATAGGCCTCATCTGCCTTGTACGACAGCCCCTGCAGGGCCAGCAGGCCGACCTGCGGGCCATTGCCGTGGGCGATGACCAGTTCGTTGCCGGGGTGGATCTTGGCGATCTGTTCGGTGGCAGTGCGGATATTGGCGCGCTGGTTGTCGGCGGTCATCGGCTCGCCGCGGCGCAGCAGGGCGTTGCCGCCCAATGCAACAACGATACGCATGGGGAATGTCCTTCAGAGAGACGGTGGGGGGGCGTGGGAGCGGGCTTGCCCCGCGATGGCGTCGTTGCGGCTAGCGCTATCGCGGGCCAAGCCCGCTCCCACAAAAGCCCCTGGTCAGGGGTTACAGATCAGCCAGGGTCGACACCAGGATCGCCTTGATCGTGTGCATGCGGTTCTCCGCCTGCTCGAAGGCGATGCACGCCGGCGACTCGAAGACGTCATCGGTCACTTCGATGCCGTTGGCCAGGTGCGGGTACTGTTCGGCGATCTGCTTGCCGACCTTGGTCTCGGAGTTGTGGAACGCTGGCAGGCAGTGCATGAACTTGGTGCGTGGGTTGCCGGTGGACTTCATCAGTTCCTTGTTCACCTGGTAGGGCAGCAGCAGCTTGATGCGCTCACCCCAGGCCTCGACCGGCTCGCCCATCGATACCCAGACGTCGGTGTGGACGAAGTCGACGCCCTTGACCGCGGCTTTCGGGTCTTCGGTCAGGGTGATACGCGCGCCGCTCTCCTCGGCGTATTTATGGCAGCGCTCGACCAGGTCGTCATGGGGCCACAGGGCCTTGGGCGCGGCGATGCGCACGTCCATGCCGAGCTTGGCGCCGATCAGCAGCAGCGAGTTGCCCATGTTGTTGCGGGCGTCACCCAGGTAGGCGTAGCTGATGTCGTGCAGCGGCTTGTCGCTGTGCTCACGCATGGTCAGCACGTCGGCGATCATCTGCGTCGGGTGGTACTCGTCGGTCAGGCCGTTGAACACCGGCACGCCGGCGAACTTGGCCAGTTCCTCGACGATCTCCTGCTTGAAGCCACGGTACTCGATGGCGTCGTACATGCGCCCGAGCACGCGGGCGGTGTCCTTCATGCTCTCCTTGTGGCCGATCTGCGAGGAGTTGGGGTCGATATAGGTGACGTTGGCGCCCTGGTCGTAGGCGGCGACTTCGAAGGCGCAGCGGGTGCGGGTCGAGGTCTTCTCGAAGATCAGGGCGATGTTGTTGCCCTTCAGGTGCTGTTGCTCGGTGCCGGTGTACTTGGCGCGCTTTAGATCGCGGGACAGGTCCAGCAGGTACTTCAGCTCGCGGGTGCTGTGGTGTTCGAGGCTCAGCAGGTTGCGGTTGTGGATGTTGAACGCCATGACGGTTCTCCTTGGATTCGGTGAGGTGCCCGGCCGCTGTCTCGTGGAGGCGACCGGGTGCGATGGACGTTTAGTAGTCGATAGGGTCGCGCACGATCGGGCAGGTCATGCAGTGACCGCCGCCGCGGCCCCGGCCCAGCTCGCCGGCGCTGATGGTGATGACCTCGATCCCGGCCTTGCGCAGCAGGGTATTGGTGTAGGTGTTGCGGTCGTAGCCGATGACCACGCCCGGCTCCACGGCCACCACGTTGTTGCCGTCATCCCACTGTTCGCGTTCGGCGGCGAAGCTGTTGCCGCCGGTCTCGACCACGCGCAGCTTGACCCCCAGGTGCTCGCCGACCACCTCGATGAACGACTTGTTCTCGCGGCGCACGTCCATGCCATAAGGCTTGCTTTCGTCCGGACGGATGATGAACGGCACGATCTCCTTGACCACTTCCGGGAAGACCGTGACCAGGTCGCGGTCGCAGAAGCTGAACACGGTGTCCAGGTGCATCGCTGCGCGGGACTTGGGCAGGCCGGCGACGATGACTTTCTCCACCGCGCCCTTGGCGAACAGGTTCTGTGCCAGCTGGCCGATGGCCTGGCGCGAGGTGCGCTCACCCATACCGATGAGCACGACGCCCTTGCCGATCGGCATCACGTCGCCGCCTTCGAGGGTGGCGTTGCCATGGTCCTTGTCCGGGTCGCCGTACCAGACCTGGAAGTCGGCGTTGGTGAATTCCTTGTGGAACTTGTAGATGGCGGTGGTCAGCAGGGTTTCCTGGCGTCGCGCCGGCCAGTACATCGGGTTGAGCGTCACGCCGCCGTAGATCCAGCAGGTGGTGTCGCGGGTGAACTGGGTGTTGGGCAGTGGCGGCAGGATGAAGCTGGAGTGGCCCAGGTAGTCGTTGTACATCTTGACCACGCTGGCACCTTCGCTTTCCGGCAGGTCCTGACCGGCCACACCGCCGATCAGGAATTCGGCCAGGTGGCGTGGATCGAGGCCTTCGAGCCAGCTGCGCACTTCATTGGTGAGGCCGACGCCGACGGTGTCGGAGGTGATCTTGCGGTCGAGAATCCACTTCAACGCTTCGGGTTGCTGGACGATGTCGGTCAGCAGGTTGTGCATCTCCAGCACATCGACGCCGCGTTCGCGCATCTTGGTGACGAAGTCGAAGTGGTCGCGTTTGGCCTGGTCGACCCAGATCACGTCGTCGAACAGCAGTTCGTCGCAGTTGCTCGGGGTCAGGCGCTTGTGCGCCAGGCCCGGGCTGCAGACCATCACTTTGCGCAGCTTGCCGGCTTCGGAATGGACGCCGTATTTCTGTTTCTCAGTGGACATGGTGAATCCTCCTGTAAAGCGAAGACGTGGGGTTCAGAGAGTCAGGAAGCCGTCGTACAGGCCATAGGCCGCCACCAGGGCGCCCGCGACCACGGCGGCGAAGATCAGTTTTTCCACGCTGGTGAAGATCGGTTGGCCAACTTCGCGCTTGGCCTTGGCGAACAGGATCGCGCCAGGGGCGTAGAGCAGGGCCGAGAGCAGCAGGTATTTCACGCCGCCGGCGTACAGCAGCCAGATCGCGTAGAGCAGGGCGATGCCGCCGATGATCAGGTCTTTCTTGCGTTCGGCCAGGGCCTGTTCGTAGGTCTCGCTGCGCACCGCCAGCAGCACCGCGTAGGCTGCCGACCACAGGTAGGGCACCAGGATCATCGAGGTGGCGAGGTAGATCAGCGACAGGTAGGTGCTGTTGGAGAACAGGGTGATGACCAGGAAGATCTGCACCATGGCGTTGGTCAGCCACAGGGCGTTGGCCGGCACATGGTTGGCATTCTCGCGGCGCAGGAACTCCGGCATGGTGTGGTCCTTGGCGGCGGCGAACATGATCTCGGCGCACAGCAGCACCCACGACAGCAGGGCGCCCAGCAGCGAGATGATCAGGCCGACGCTGATCAGCACCGCGCCCCAGTGGCCGACCACGTGTTCCAGCACCGCGGCCATCGACGGGTTCTGCAGCTTGGCCAGCTCCGGCTGGGTCATCACGCCCAGCGACAGCACGTTGACCAGCACCAGGAACAGCAGCACGGTGACGAAGCCGATGACCGTGGCCTTGCCGACGTCGGAGCGCTTTTCGGCACGGGAGGAGAAGATGCTCGCGCCTTCGATGCCGATGAACACCCACACGGTGACCAGCATCATGTTGCGCACCTGGTTCATCACGCTGCCCAGCTCCGGCGTGCCGACGGCCCAGATGTCCGCGGTGAACACGTCGAGCTTGAAGGCGAACAGGCAGATCAGCGCGAACAGCGCCAGCGGCACGACCTTGGCCACGGTGGTGACCAGGTTGATGAAGGCGGCTTCCTTGATGCCGCGCAGCACCAGGAAGTGCACGGCCCACAGCAGGATCGAAGCACCGATCACCGCCGCCGGGGTGTTGCCTTCACCGAATACCGGGAAGAAATACCCCAGGGTGCTGAACAGCAGCACGAAGTAGCCGACGTTGCCCAGCCAGGCACTGATCCAGTAGCCCCAGGCCGAGGAAAAGCCCATGTAGTCGCCGAAGCCGGCCTTGGCGTAGGCGTACACCCCGCCGTCAAGATCGGGCTTGCGGTTGGCCAGGGTCTGGAAGACGAAAGCGAGGGTGAGCATGCCCACCGCAGTGATGGCCCAGCCGATCAGCACGGCGCCGACGCCGGCGCTGGCGGCCATGTTCTGGGGCAGCGAGAAGATCCCGCCACCGATCATCGAGCCGACGACAAGTGCAACGAGTGCACCTAGTTTTAGTTTTCCGGGAGAATCAGACATTTAACGACTCCGTACCAGGAGAAAGTTGACCTCAGAATAAATCTGACGCCTGGATCATTCGCTGACTTAGATCAGTTCATGCCCGCATGAAGGTCAGAAAAATCCTTCATGCGCCTCCTGGAGGATGCCGACAGCTCTTACGCAGGCCTTGTATGCTGGCACCTCCATGTCCTTCCAGAGCAAACGCTCCGTTTGGCCTGCGAACTGAGAAGTTAGTCCGTTTTGCGGCTTTCGCAAATTTTTCACAGCAAATAGCGACGGGTTTAGACGAGCTGGCAAGTAGTCGACTAATGTGGTTTTTATTAAGGTGTCGAGATAGACAGCATGGTTATGAGTGCTATAGGTTTAATGGCTTTATTTGATAAAAAACTTGTAACGATAATGTCGGCCAATAACAATACGTTGTTCACACGCGCCTGCGCACGAGGAGCCCCATGAGCGAACCGGGACAGAAACTGCGCTTGGGGGCGCTGATCGCGCTGGTGGTCGGCTCGATGATCGGCGGCGGGATCTTCTCGCTGCCGCAGAACATGGCCGCCCGCGCCGATGTCGGGGCGGTGCTGATCGGCTGGGGCATCACCGCCGTGGGGATGCTGGCGCTGGCGTTTGTCTTCCAGACCCTGGCCAACCGCAAGCCGGAGCTGGATTCCGGGGTCTATGCCTACGCCAAGGCCGGGTTCGGCGACTACATGGGGTTCTCCTCGGCCTGGGGATACTGGATCAGTGCCTGGCTGGGCAACGTCGGCTACTTCGTGCTGCTGTTCAGTACCCTTGGCTTCTATTTTCCGGTGTTTGGCGAAGGCAACACGCCAGTGGCCATCGGTAGTGCCTCGCTGTTGCTGTGGGCGGTGCATTTCCTGGTGCTGCGCGGCATCAAGGAAGCCGCCTTCATCAACCAGGTGACGACCGTGGCCAAGGTCGTGCCGTTGCTGATGTTCATCGTCATCGCCGCCTTCGCCTTTCGCGCCGACATCTTCACCCGCGACATCTGGGGCCTGAGCAATCCGCAGTTCGGCAGTGTGCTGGAGCAGGTGCGCAACATGATGCTGGTGACGGTGTTCGTGTTCATCGGCATCGAGGGGGCGAGTGTCTACTCGGGGCGGGCGCTGCATCGCTCGGATGTGGGCAAGGCCACCGTGGTCGGTTTTCTCGGCGTGCTGGCGCTGCTGGTACTGGTCAACGTGCTGTCGCTGGGGGTGATGACCCAGCCGGAGCTGGCCGGCTTGCAGAACCCTTCGCTGGCCTCGGTGCTGGAGCACATCGTCGGGCCCTGGGGGGCGCTGTTGATCAGCATCGGCCTGGCGGTGTCGCTGCTCGGTGCACTGCTCTCGTGGGCGCTGCTGTGCGCCGAGATCCTCTACGCCACCGCCCGGGACAAGACCATGCCGCGCTTCCTGGCGCGGGAGAATGCCAACCAGGTGCCGGCCAACGCCCTGTGGCTGACCAATGTGATGATCCAGGGCTTCCTGCTGATCACCCTGTTCTCGGCGGGGACCTACACCAGCCTGATCTACCTGGCGTCATCGATGATCCTGGTGCCGTACTTCTGGTCGGCGGCCTATGCCGTGCTGCTGGCCTGCCGCGGTGAAGGCTACCAGGGGCAAGCGGGGCTGCGGCGCAAGGACCTGCTGGTGGCGGTGATCGCGCTGTTGTACGCGGTCTGGCTGCTGTATGCCGGAGGGCTCAAGTACGTGTTGCTGTCGGCGCTGCTGTATGCGCCCGGGGTGATCCTGTTCGCCCGCGCCAAGCGCGAGCAGGGGCAGGTGCTGTTCAGCGCGTGGGAGAAACTGATCTTCGCGGCGGTACTGGCGGGGGCGGGGCTGGCGGCGTATGCCCTGTATTCGGGGGTGTTGAGCCTGTGATCAGGCCGGGCGCCGCTCTCATGGAACAAATCGTAATTTATTGATCTAGCTAGACCCTGTGGGAGCGGCCTTGCGTCGCGAAAGGGCGCTCCCACAGGGGACAGTTCCCTTGGGCGATCTCCTAAAGGGGATCCCACAGTCACCACTGGGCAGGCGCTGAGCCAAGCTCGCAGGCTCCACGCGCCCAGCTCATGGTGGCCTCACCCACCTTCAGCGGCGCCTTGATCCGCTGTGCTTCGCCCCAAGGTGTGTATTCGATGCGCGGATCGATGTCCAGCGCCGACTCTGCGGCCAGCGCCAGGTCCTCTTCCACGGTGCCTCGTTCGATCAGCAATGCCGCCGTGCGTGCCAGTGACAGCCTCGACCGGCATCCCTCGCCTCGCCCCAGCGCCCGTATCACTTCGGCCGCCATCAGGTATCCGGTGGCGTGATCCAGCGCCTGCACCGGGAGCGGTACGGGCCGATCCGTCTGGCGCCAACGCATGCCTTCGCGGGCGATGCCGGTGCTCATCTGCACCAGGCTGTCGAATCCGCGACGGTCTTGCCATGGTCCGCTCCAGCCATAGGCGTTCAGGCTCACATCGATCAGCCCGGGATTGAGCTGGCGACGCCGCTCGACACCCAGGCCAAGCCGTTCGAGGGCATCGGCGCGGTAACCGTGTACCAGCGCATCGGCCTCGGCCAGCAAGCGCTCGAGGCATTGACGGCCGGCAAGAGTGTGCAGGTCCAGGCGGGCGCAGCGCTTGCCCAGGGTAACCTCGGCGGCCACCGCGGGCTCTTCCCAGTCGGGTGGGTCTATCCGTAGCACGTCGGCACCAAAAGCGGCCAGCAGGCGGGTGGCGATGGGGCCGGCGAGGATGCGGGTGAGGTCGAGGACCTTGATGCCGGCCAACGGTCGATCTGCGCTGCCGCGCCAGGCCAGGGTGGTTGCGGTGAAAGCCTGGCGCAGGATCAGCGGTTCCTGGTTCACTGCCAAACCCTGCGGATGCGCGCACCATTCGGGCCAACTGCGCATCCGCGCCGCGCAACCACCGGCTTGCACCACCGCCGCTTCCAGTGCATCGGCGTCCCAGCGGGCGACCTTTTGGGCGACACTGGCGCGGTCGGCTTGGGCACCCAGTACCCGCAGGGCGGCGGTGTGGTGGTGCGCCGCGTTGGTGTGCAGGCGGATCCAGCCGTCGCGGGCCTGATAGTCGCCGGCGATGGCATCCCACAGCGGCGGTGGCTTCCAGCCGCCAGGCCGCAGGCTGGTGGCGAACCAGAAGGACGCCAGGCGGCGGTCGATGTGCACCAGGGGGCAGTGGCCCGACTGGCCCTGGAGCAGATCGGCCAGGGCCAGGCCGCAGGCGGCGAGGCTGGCGGCGGCCAGTTCGGTCACGGCGAATGTGGAGGGCAGGGCGCCAATGCCGTGCCAGCTTACGGCGGTGGGGGAGAGTTGTAGTGAATGGGCGATGGTGTCGAGCAATGGCTGCATGCCGGATCCTCCTTCGTGGATCCCATTGCAGTACATCCAGCGCCGCAGCGCAAATGAATCAACCTTGCAGTTCGACAGCGCCTGGTGGCGTCGGACGTTCCGGGCGTGACCAGATCCACAGGTTGCCCAGGGTCATGCCGGTGATGGCGAGGAACACCGGCCAGTGGTGTTCGAGGAAGGTCAGCATCAGGCCGGCGCACAGCAGCATGCTGATGGTCGCGCTGACCTTGGCGCGGCGCTGGATCACCTTGCCGTTGCGCCAGTTGTAGAGGATCGGACCGAACAGCCGGTGGTTCTCCAGCCAGGCGGACAGGCGCGGCGAGCTGCGGGTCGCGGCCCAGGCGGCGAGGAGGATGAACTCGGTGGTGGGCAGCCCTGGGATGACGATCGCCACGAGGCCGATGCCCAGGCTGACATAGGCCAGGATCGCGTAGAGCAGGCGGGACAGTTTCGAGCGGGCGATTCGGGTCATGGTCTCACTGCAACGGTGTGGCCGCCCGCAGGCGGCCGGGTAAAGCGTGTCAGGCCAGCGCGGCGTCGGCGGCGTAGGCATGCTTGAGCAGCTCGGTGAAGCGCTCGAAGGCAGCAACAGCGCCCCGTTCGGCGGCGGCGTCTTCCTCGGGCGACAGGTCCAGGCTGTCGAGGATGCGGGTGAACTGCTTCCAGCCTTCGGCACGGCCGCCCGCCGGTTCGCCCAGGTGACGGGCACCGAAGGTCTCGGACAGTTCCAAGGCTACGGCACGCTTGATCAGGAACGCGGCGCCCAGTTTGGAGCCTTCGGAGACGAAGATCCAGCCCAGTGCCTCGCCCAGGCTCGGCTTGCCCAGGGCGCCGGCGAAGGGTGCGGGCACTTCGGTCTCGAGGTCGGCCAGGTCCAGGCGCGCCTGTTCAGCGCGGCAGCGCGCGGCGAGGTCGGGCACGATGGCGATCAGTTGCGGGTCGGTGTACAGCGCCTGCAGCTCGGACTGGAACAGGTACTGGGCAACCACGAAGCGGGCGAAGCTTTCGCGGCTGTCGAACGGCTTGTGCGACTTGACCAGGGCGTCCAGCTCGGTGTGCGGGGCGTGGGTGACCTGGTTCAGGCGCTGGGAGCGCAGGGCAGCGCGTTCGGTGGAAGGGGCGGTCATGGGGGCATCCTTGGAAAATGGGGCGTCTAGTGACAAGACGAAACAGAAGACGCGGGACAGTAAAAAAACCTCACCTGCGAAGTGAAATCATTCTCATGACTTGAAACGGGCGGCACCTGCATCGCGGGCGCCGCCCTTTTCAGCCGATCAGATATCCCACACCAAGTTGATGGCGAAGTTGCGCCCCGGCATGGTCAGCCGATCAAGGTTGGCTGGCTGGGTCACGCCTGCTTCGCCAAGCGCGTCGTAGCCACGGACGTCATCCCACTGCCAATACTTTTTGTCGGTCAGGTTGTAGAGCCCTGCGTTTACGGTGATGTCGTCCGTCACCTTGTAGAAACCGGTCAGGTCCAGTACGCCATAGCCAGGGGTGCGGAACTGCTTGCTGGCACCATCGGGGGCGAAGAAGGTGGAATCGTCGACCCGGTCCTTGCGTTTTACCAGGGTCCAGCTAAGCAGGCCGCCATAGTTGGAGGTTTCGTAACCCAACCCGAGGACTGCGGTCAGCGGGTTGACACTGTTCAGCGGCTGGCCGTTATCGTCATTGCGACCATGGGCGTAGGCCAGCGAGCCCTGGGTGTACAGGCCCTGTGCTGCACCGAAGTGGTCGAGGTTCAAGCGCCCCTTGAACTCTGCGCCCTTGATAGTGGCGTGCTTGATGTTGTTGGCCTGGAAGGTCGAGCCAAGGTTTGCCGACTGTACTGCGTCCTCGTTGATGAAGTCGCGATACTTGTTGTAGAACACCGCCACGTCGAAGTTGCCGGCCTCGAAGCTGCCGCGCAGGCCCGTTTCGTAGCTCTTGCTCTTCTCTGGTTCGAGGTTTGGGTTCGGCTCGACGCTGTAGCCGAGCGTAGGGTTGTCAAAGCGGCCGTACATGGCCTTGGCGGTCGGTGTACGGAAGCCCTCGGCGTACTGACCGTACCAGGTGTAGTTGTCGTTGAATGCGTAAGTCACGCCAAATTTAGGCGAGACCCGATGCCATTTCTTGTCCGAGTCATCGATACTGCCCGGCGCGGCGCCAGTACCCTGGATACCGCGCAGGAACTCGGCAGTCATCTCTGGTTCCATGCGGGTGTAGTCATATCGCACGCCTGGCAGGAAGGTCCAGTTGTTCCAGCGGATCTCATCCTGAGCGAACAGGCTGTAGGTGTTCACGGTTGGATCCGGGAAATCGCTCACCAACGCCTGGCCGTCACTGGGGCTGTTCTGGCCGAAGGCGGTGCAGCTACCTCCGACGTTCAGGCAGGTGCCGGTGCCGCTTCGCGTGCCGGTGATCTTTTCGTGCTTGAGCGTTGTGCCGTAGGTCAGCAGGTGGTCAGTGGCGCCAATGCTGAACGCTTTGTCCAACTGGCCATCGAAGACCCACTGGCGATCCTTGTAAGTAGTCTGGCGATCGCGAAACACCTGGCGGCCACTGGCGAAGTACAGTTCGTCTGTGCGTTGATCGGTCTTGGCAATCTGGTAGTTCAAGCTCCATTTCGCGTGATCGGCAACCAGGCTGTCGAAGCCGAACTCGTGGTTGATGCCGAAGCGTTCTCGGGTGACGGTGTCGTTGCCCTGACGCATGCGGTACATGTTGGAGGCGCCGCGACCAGGAATGAATGGACCACCCACCGCGCTCAGGATGTTCTGGTCGCGGTCATCCTTGTAGTGCTCGTAGGTGAATCCCAACCGGGCATCGTCGGCATAGTCCCAGCCAAGCTTGGCCAGGACGTTGGTGGTGCGCACGTCCTCGGGGTTGGCCTCGCTACGGCCAAGACCGGTGCCGCCATGTTTGCCATATGATTCGGTTTCGTGGCCGTTGCGCTGGCTGACATGCAGCAGGCCGTCAAAGTCGCCTTGGCGGCCGGCGACAGTGGCCGAGGTCAACCAGCTCTCGTCGGCTGAGCTGTAGCCGGTCTTCAGGCGGGCGCCGACATCGTTACCGGGTTTGATGACGTCCTCGGGGTCGAGGGTGAAGTAACTTACCGCGCCGCCGATGGCATTGCTGCCGTACAGTACCGAGGCAGGACCGCGGAGGATCTCCACCCGCTTGACGATCTCCGGATCGACGTAGTTGCGTTGTGTCTGGGCATAGGGGCCGTAGAAGAAGCTGTCGGGGATCGACACACCGTCAACCTGGGTCAGGATACGTTCACCGTCGATGCCCCGGATGTTGTAGCCGTTCAGCCCGCTACGCTGGCCAACGCCGCCGACCGAGACGCCGGGCTCGTAGCGCACCAGTTGCTTGATGTCATTGACGTTCTGCCGATCCAGCTGCTCGCGGGTCTGCACGCTGACGGTGCTTGGCACCTGGCTGACATCCTGGGCGCTGCGGGTGGCGCTGACGGTCACCTGTTGCAGGGCGATGGCGTTGCCGGCCCACTGGCGTTCGAGCACCACGTTGCCGTTGCCGATCTTGCGATAGCCCAGGCCGGTGCCGCGCAGCAGGCGCTGCAGCGCCGCTTCCGGGGCCAGCGAGCCCTGCACGCCGGGCGAGGCCACACCGTCGGCCAGCTCGGCGCTGAAGCCGACCTGCCAGCCAGTCACCTTGCTGAACGCGTTGATGGCCTCGACCAGCGGCTGCTGGGCGATGGCGAAACGGTAGTCGCCCATGCGCGGGCTGCTGGCCTGGGCCGGTTCCACGGCCAGCGCCGGCAGGCTGCAGGCGCCGCTGGCGAGCAGGGCCAGGGTCAGCAGGGACAATTGCCCGCGACGGCGGGAAGAAGTGGACGGGCGGGTCTGACCTGTGGGCATCGAAAGCGCTCCCTGTCGCGCGTGAGTTATAGGCGGTGCTTGTTCTCGTTTTCGAACGAGAATCAATCGTATTGGCTATAACGAGACGGGCGAGCCAGGGTGATCGCGTAAAAAAACTTACAGGGTCAGTTGAGAATCACCACGGCAGGGTACTCGTGCAGTTGCGCCGAGGTGATATGGGCGAGGGCGCGCAGGGTTTCCAGCGGCTGGTCGAGGCGGTAGTTGCCGGTGACCGCGACCTGCTCCAGGTGGGCGTTGCGGTTGATGATCCAGCCAGGGTAGTAGCGTCGGACTTCCGCGAGCACCTGGCTCAGCGGGCAGTTCTCGAACACCAGGCGGCCCTCGATCCAGGCCAGGTCCTTACTCATGTCGGGACGCTGGCGCTGGCCGAAGCCCTTGGGGCCGACGCTGATGCTGTCGCCGGCGCTCAGGCGGATGCGCTGGTCGCTCGCGGCCTGCAGGTCGACATCACCGCGCTGTACCCGCACCTGGGCCTCGCCATCGAGGTAGCGCACGGCGAAGTCGGTGTCGCGCACGCTGGCGCGCAACGGGCCGGCCTGGACTTCCAGGGGCGGCTGGCTGGTATTGGATACCTGGAAGTACGCCTCGCCCTGCAGCAGGCGGGCGACCTTGCGGCCCTCGCGCTCGTCGCTGGCGAAGGCCGAGTTGGTGTTGAGCAGCACCTTGGCGCCCGGGTCCAGCTCCAGGCGCTGGCGTTCGCCGACCACGGTCAGGTGGTCGGCCTGCAGGCGCACCGGCAGGTTGCCGAAGGTGAACAGCCCGACCAGCAGCACGGCGGCGGTGGCCAGCGGTTTCCAGTGGCTGCGCAGGCGCCCGGCGAGCGAGCGCTTGCGCCTGTGCTGCAACTGGCCGGCGGCCTGGCGCAGCGAGGCGCCGTTCCACAGCGCTTCGGCCTCGACATAGGCCTCGGCGTTTTCCGGCTCGGCCCCCAGCCAGTGCTCGAAGGCGCGGGTGTCGTCCTCGCTGGCGCACTGCAGGCGGATCAACCAGTCGAGCGCCTCCTCGCGGGCACGGGCGCGGGCATCAGGCTCGGCAGGTGACGGGCGAGGGGGGCGGTGGTCGGTCACGGAGGATCCTTGCATCGGGCATTTTTTGCGCATGATCAGTGCAGACCTTGCCCATGGCAAGGGCTTTGCGCAGGCCAGTGGCGAGCGGTCGCATCACTGGTGACGATTGGCCACGCCCATGCAGATGGCCATGATCAGTTTCAGCTCTTTCTGCACCGTACTGGCCGAGACCTTCAGTTGGTCGGCGATTTCCAGGTAGCTGGCGCCGTGCAGGCGGCTGAGGATGAAGATGCGCTGCTGGCGTTCGCTGAGCTGGCCGAGGCTGACGCTCAGGTGCTTGAGCAGTTGCTCGGCGTGGGCGGCGTCCTCGCTGCTGGTCGAGGGGGCGGCGACATTGTGCAGGACCTGCTCGGGCACATCGTCCACCAGCGTGCGCGCCTGCACCCGACGTGCGCGCAGGTGGTCCAGGGCCAGGTTGCGGGCGGTCTGGAAAACGAAGGGTTCGAGGTGCTCGATCGGCCGCTCGCCCAGGGCGCGGGTGACTCGCAGGTAGGTTTCCTGCAGCAGGTCCTCGGCGGTGCTGGGGTTGCCCACCATGCGTTGCAAGGTGCGCAGCAGGGAGAGGCGCTGGCTGAGGAACACGGAGTTGAACCGGGACTGACTCACGGGGAAACCTGGTCGTTTTCGGGTGAATGATAATGCTTATCATCCATGCTCCAGGTCAAGCGTGGAAATGTCACGAACAGGTAAATATTGCGGCTAACGCGGTCTCTTTAGGAGACCACCCAGCCCTGCGGGCTACGCTGTCGCGTAGGGAACTACCCCCCTGTGGGAGCGGCCTTGCGTTGCGAAAGGGCTGCGCAGCAGCCCCGGCAATTTCGAAGATGGCTCAGAATCTGGGGCCGCTACGCGCCCCTTTCGCAACGCAAGGCCGCTCCCACAGGGATACAGCTCTCTGCGCGACCACCTACAAGGGATCGTGCAAGACTTCACCTGGCGTTGAACAACGCCAGGCAGTTGTCCAGCATGCGGTTGGAGAAGCCCCATTCGTTGTCGTACCACGCCAGCACCTTGAGCATGCGCCCATTGGCGCGGGTGTGGTTGGCGTCGAAGATCGACGACAGCGGGTTGTGGTTGAAGTCGCACGACACCAGCGGCAGGGCGTTGTAGCCCAGCACCCGCGAGTGGCGGCTGGCCTCGAGGAACAGTTGGTTGACTTCGTCGGCGCTGGCCTCGCGCTTGAGGTTGACGGTGAGGTCGACCAGCGACACGTTGATCACCGGTACCCGCACGGCCATGCCGGTGAGCTTGCCGGCCAGTTCCGGCAGTACCAGGCCGACGGCCTCGGCGGCGCCGGTCTTGCTCGGGATCATCGACTGGGTGGCCGAACGGGCGCGGTACGGGTCGCTGTGGTAGACGTCGGTGAGCACCTGGTCATTGGTGTAGGCGTGGATGGTGGTCATCAGGCCTTGCTCGATGCCGAACTCGCGGTGCAGCACCTGGGCGATCGGTGCCAGGCAGTTGGTGGTGCACGAGGCGTTGGAGATGATCTGGTGCGAGGCGCGCAGCACGTCGTGGTTGACCCCGTACACCACGGTGGCGTCGGCGCCCTTGGCCGGCGCGCTGACGATCACCTTGGCGGCGCCGGCCGTCAGGTGCGCGGCGGCCTTGGCGCGTTCGGTAAACAGCCCGGTGCACTCGAACACCACATCGATGGCCAGGGTCTTCCAGGGCAGTTCGGCAGGGTTGCGGATGGCGCTGACGGCGATGCGGTCGCCATTGACGGTGAGGCTTTCGTGGTCGGCCTCGACGCTGGCGTCGAAAATGCCGTGGACGCTGTCGTACTTGAGCAGGTGGGCGTTCATCGCGCTGTCGCCCAGGTCGTTGATGGCGACGACCTGCAGGTCCTGGCGGTAGCCCTGCGTGTACAGTGCGCGCAGGACGTTGCGTCCGATGCGGCCGAATCCGTTGATGGCGATGCGTAGGGTCATGGCGTTACCTCTGGCAGTCGGGTGAAGCCTGTGGCACAAAGAGCAGCTTCACTGAAACGGTTTTGTTGTTGGAATTACAAGATTATTCACCGAGAGATAGAAAACAAGCCTTTTTGCTGGCAGTATTTTGTTTAAACATACAACGAGTGGTCGGGTCAGCCCCATTTCGAACGGTCCAGGCACCTGTTTCTAGAGCCTAGGTCGCAATCGTTTGGAGGGGAAATGGCCAGTGGAGGCCGCCCCACAGTTAGCCTGGAGTCCAGTACATGCATCCGCGCATCCTTGAGGTCACCGAACGGCTGATCGCCCGCAGCCGCCGTACCCGTGAACGCTACCTTGAGCTGATCCGTGGGGCGGCCAGTGACGGACCCATGCGCGCCAGCCTGCAGTGCGCCAACTTCGCCCATGGCGTGGCCGGTTGTGGCGGCGAGGACAAGCAGACCCTGCGCCTGATGAACGCCGCCAACGTGGCCATCGTCTCTGCCTACAACGACATGCTTTCGGCGCACCAGCCGTACCAGCACTTCCCCGAACAGATCAAGCAGGCCCTGCGCGAAGTCGGCTCGGTCGGCCAGTTCGCCGGCGGTGTGCCGGCCATGTGCGATGGCGTGACCCAGGGCGAGCCGGGCATGGAGCTGGCCATCGCCAGCCGCGAAGTGATCGCCATGTCCACCGCCATCGCCCTGTCGCACAACATGTTCGACGCCGCCCTGATGCTGGGCATCTGCGACAAGATCGTTCCCGGCCTGATGATGGGCGCGTTGCGCTTCGGTCATCTGCCGACCATCTTCGTGCCGGGTGGGCCGATGGTTTCGGGCATCTCCAACAAGGAAAAGGCCGATGTGCGCCAGCGCTACGCCGAGGGCAAGGCCACCCGCGAGCAACTGCTCGAATCGGAAATGAAGAGTTACCACGGTCCGGGCACCTGCACGTTCTACGGCACTGCCAACACAAACCAGCTGGTGATGGAGGTGATGGGGCTGCACCTGCCGGGCGCCTCGTTCGTCAACCCGTATACGCCGCTGCGCGACGCCCTCACCGCCGAGGCCGCGCGCCAGGTCACGCGCATGACCAAGGCCAGCGGCAATTTCATGCCCATCGGCGAGATCGTCGACGAAAAGGCGCTGGTCAACTCGATCGTTGCCCTGCACGCCACCGGCGGCTCGACCAACCACACCCTGCACATCCCGGCCATCGCCCAGGCCGCCGGCATCCAGCTGACCTGGCAGGACATGGCCGACCTGTCCGAGGTGGTGCCGACGCTGTCCCACGTCTATCCGAACGGCAAGGCCGACATCAACCACTTCCAGGCCTCCGGCGGCATGGCGTTCCTCATTCGCGAGCTGCTCGACGCGGGCCTGCTGCACGAGGACGTCAACACCGTGGCCGGGCATGGCCTGCGCCGCTATACCCAGGAACCGTTCCTCGAAGATGGCCAACTGGTCTGGCGCGAAGGGCCGAAGGACAGCCTCGACGAAAGCATCCTGCGCCCGGTGGCGCGGCCGTTCTCCGCCGAGGGCGGCCTGCGGGTCATGGAGGGCAACCTGGGGCGCGGCGTGATGAAGGTGTCGGCGGTGGCGCCGGAGCATCGCGTGGTCGAGGCGCCCGCCCGGGTGTTCCACGACCAGCAAGCGCTGGCCGATGCGTTCAAGGCCGGCGAACTGGAGCGCGATTTCGTCGCCGTGGTGCGCTTCCAGGGCCCGCGCTGCAACGGCATGCCCGAGCTGCACAAGCTGACACCCTTCCTCGGCGTGCTGCAGGATCGCGGCTTCAAGGTGGCCCTGGTTACCGACGGGCGCATGTCCGGCGCCTCGGGCAAGATTCCGGCGGCCATTCACGTGTGCCCGGAAGCCTTCGATGGCGGCCCGCTGGCGCGGGTGCGCGATGGTGATATCGTGCGTGTCGATGGTGCCGAAGGCACGCTGCGGATCATGGTCTCGGCCGAGGAGCTGGCCAGCCGTGAACTGCCCGAGCCGCCCACGGGCAACGACCTGGGCTGCGGGCGCGAGCTGTTCGGCTTCATGCGCGTGGCGTTCAGTTCGGCCGAACAGGGCGCGAGCGCCTTCACCTCGGCCCTGGAGAATCTCAAATGAAGGCCTTGCTGGTCGGCGACATCGGCGGCACCAACGCACGTTTCGCCTTGTGGCGCGACCATGAGCTGCAGGCGGTCCAGGTGCTGGCCACCGCCGACTACACCAGCCCCGAGCAGGCCATCGAGGCCTACCTCGCCGACCAGGGCATCGCCCGTGGCGGCCTGGCGGCGGTGTGCCTGGCAGTGGCCGGCCCCGTGGACGGCGACGAATTCCGCTTCACCAACAACCACTGGCGCCTGAGCCGCAGCGCGTTCTGCCAGACGCTGCAGGTCGAGCGCCTGTTGCTGATCAACGATTTTTCCGCCATGGCCCTGGGCATGACGCGCCTGCGCGACGGTGAGTTCCGCGAGGTCTGCGCAGGCCTCGCCGACCCGTCGCGCCCGGCGCTGGTGATCGGCCCCGGCACCGGCCTCGGTGTGGGCAGCCTGCTGCGCCTGGGCGAGCACTGGCTGGCGCTGCCGGGGGAGGGCGGGCATGTCGACCTGCCGGTGGGCAACGCCCGCGAGGCGGCGATCCACCAGGAGATTCACCGGCAGATCGGCCATGTCAGCGCCGAGACGGTGCTCAGTGGCGGTGGGCTGGTGCGCTTGTACCAGGCGATCTGTGTGCTCGACGGCGTCACGCCGACGCACAAGACTCCGGCGCAGATTACCGACGCGGCCCTGGCCAGCGAGCCCCGGGCGCTGGCGGTGATCGAGCAGTTCTGCCGATTCCTCGGGCGGGTGGCGGGCAACAACGTGCTCACCCTGGGCGCCCGGGGTGGGGTCTACATTGTCGGAGGCGTGATCCCACGTTTCGCCGAGTTGTTCCTGCGCAGCGGATTCGCCGCGAGTTTCGCCGACAAGGGCTGCATGAGTGGTTATTTCGCCGGGGTGCCGGTATGGCTGGTGACGGCGGAGTTTTCCGGATTGCTGGGGGCCGGGGTGGCCTTGCAGCAGGCCTTGGACCATTGATCGCTGGGGCCGCGAAGCGGCCCCCTACAGCAGGCATGAAGACCTGCGTTTACAAGAGGACTGACCATTGTGACCACTGCCGGCAAATCGATCCTGATGGTCGATGACGACCAGGACATCCGCGAACTGTTGCAGACCTACCTCGCCCGCTGCGGCCTGCAGGTCCATGCCGAACCCGATGGCCAGGGCTTTCGCCGCGCCCTGGACACCAACCCTTACGACCTGGTGATCCTCGACGTAATGCTGCCCGACGAGGATGGCTTCAGCCTGTGCCGCTGGGTCCGCCAGCACCCACGCCAGGCGCGGGTGCCGATCATCATGCTCACCGCCAGCTCCGACGAAGCCGACCGGGTCATCGGCCTGGAGCTGGGTGCCGACGACTACCTCGGCAAGCCCTTCAGCCCGCGTGAACTGCAGGCCCGCATCAAGGCCTTGCTGCGTCGCGCCGATTTCGGCCAGGCGGCGCCGGCCAGCGCGGTACTGGCTTTCGACGACTGGCGCCTGGACACGGTCAGCCATCGCCTGTTCCACCGCGATGGCGAAGAGGTGATCCTCTCTGGCGCCGACTTCGCCCTGCTCAAGCTGTTCCTCGACCACCCGCAGCAGATCCTCGACCGCGACACCATCGGCAACGCCACCCGCGGGCGCGAGCCGATGCCGCTGGACCGTATCGTCGACATGGCGGTCAGCCGCCTGCGCCAGCGCCTGCGCGACACGGAAAAACCCCCTCGGCTGATCCGCACCGTGCGCGGCAGCGGTTACCTGCTGGCAACCAATGTCTGCCCGGCCTAGCGAGCGCCGCTGGCGCCTGCTGCCGCGTTCCTTGCTGGGGCGCATGCTGCTGCTGACCTTGCTGGTGGTGTTGCTGGCCCAGGGGCTGTCGAGCCTGATCTGGGTGGCGCAACTGCGGGCCAGCCAGCTGCAGGGCCTGCGTGCCAGCGCCAGCAGCCTGGCTCACTCGATGAGCGCCAGCGTCAGTTACTTCCGTTCGCTGCCGGTGGCCTACCGGCCAATGGTCCTCGACCAGTTGCGCAGCATGGGCGGAACGCGCTTCTTCGTCTCGCTCAACGTCAAGCCGCTGGAGATGCCGGTGCTGCCGATCACCCCGCGCAAGCAAGCGGTGATCGATGTGTTCCAGCAGGTGTTGCACGAGCGCCTGGGCCAGCAGCTGGAGATATCCGTCGAATTCGTCAGCCCCGACGACCTGCGGATCTTCAACAGCGGCCTTAAGCTCGATGAGCTGCCTCGCTCCTGGGCGCACTACTCGTTGACCCTCGAACCGCTCAACCCGCCGGTGCTGGTGACCCAGATCCGCCTGGGCGAGGGCGAGTGGCTGTACATCGCCTCGCTGCTGCCCGAGCCTTACACCAGCCTCGAAGCCGAGCGCCTGCCGCGTCAGCAGATCGGCTTCATTGCCATGACCACTGCCTTGCTGTTGCTGTTCATCGGCCTGTTGGTGCACTGGCAGAGCCGGCCGCTCAAGCGCCTGGCGCGGGCGGCGCGGGAAATGTCGCTGGGCGCCGACGTGGCCCCGGTGGCCGAGGGCGGCGGCAGCGAAGTGGTCGAGGTGGGGCGGGCGTTCAACAGCATGCGCGAGCGGATCAGTCGCTATCTCACCGAGCGCGCCCAACTGTTCAGCGCCATCTCTCATGACTTGCGCACACCGATCACGCGCCTGCGGCTGCGGGTCGAGCTGCTCGAGGACGAGAAGCTGCAAGCGAAGTTCAGCCGCGACCTCGACGAGCTGGAGCTGCTGGTCAAGGGGGCGCTGCAATGCGTCAAGGACACCGACATTCACGAGAACATCGAGCCGATTGACCTCAACCAGGTGCTGGAGATGCTCGCCGAGCCTTACCTCGGCGACGGGCGCATCACCCTCGAGGGGCAGGCGCTGGCGCCGTACCTCGGCAAGTCACTGGCCCTGCGCCGCTGCATCGGCAACCTGATCGATAACGCCATAAAGTACGGCGAGCGGGCGCACCTGCGGATTCTCGACGGTGCCGAGAGCTTTGTCCTGCAGGTGGACGACCAGGGGCCGGGGGTGCCGGAGCAGCGCCTGGAGCAGGTGTTCGAGCCGCATTTCCGGCTGGCCGGGCAGCAGCAAGGCTATGGGCTGGGGCTGGGGATCGCGCGCAACATCGCCCACAGCCATGGCGGCGAGGTGAGCCTGTTCAATCTGCGTGAGGGCGGGTTGCGGGTGACCTTGTACCTGCCGCGTACAACCGATTGACACGCTCCTACAGGGGCCTGATGTCACTAAATGGTGACAATCGGGCCGGCCTTCGTGACATGTCAGCCAGGACGGCTGACTAGAATCGGCTGAAAACAACAAGGAAGACCGCGCCCATGGCCAACCGCTGGATCGACTCCCCGACACACCATGCCTGGCTCGACGCCGAGGCCCTGCGCCTGCTCGCCTTCGCCAGGGCTTCGCGCCTGCCCCAGGGGTTCGGCAACCTCGACGACGAAGGCCGCCTGCCCCGTTGCGCCCTGGCCGAGACCATGAACACCGCGCGCATGACCCATAGCTTCGCCCTGGCGCATATCCAGGGCGTTCCGGGTTGCCGCGAGCTGGTCGAGCATGGCGTCGAGGCCCTGCTGGGCCCGCTGCGCGATCAGGAGCACGACGGCTGGTACGCCCAGCCCGAAGGCCACGGCGACACTGGCAAGGCCGCCTACCTGCATGCCTTCGTCGCCCTTGCCGCCAGCTCGGCGGTGGTAGCGGGTGTCACGCAGGCCCAGGCACTGCTCGATGCCGTGGTCCGGGTCATCGAGCAGCGCTTCTGGTGCGAGGAGGAGGGCGCCTTGCGCGAGTCGTTCTCCCGCGACTGGGGGCAAGCGGAGGCTTACCGTGGCGCCAACAGCAACATGCACGGCGTCGAGGCGTTTCTCGCCCTGGCCGATGTGACCGGCGACACGCTGTGGCTGCGCCGCGCCCTGCGGATCGTCGAACGCTTGATCCTGGCCCAGGCCGCCGCCGATGGTTTGCGGGTCACCGAGCATTTCGACGCGCTCTGGCAGGCGTTACCCGACTACAACCGTGACAACCCCGCCGACGGCTTCCGTCCCTACGGCACCACGCCCGGCCATGCCTTCGAATGGGCCCGTCTGGTGCTGCACCTGGAAGCGGCCCTGCAGCGGGCGCAATTGCCGGCGCCCGCTGCTTTGCTGCCCGCCGCCAGGGGCCTGTTCGACAGTGCCTGCCGCCATGCCTGGCAGGCTGATGGCGCCCCGGGGCTGGTCTATACACTGGACTGGCGCAACCGACCGGTGGTGCGCGAACGCCTGCACTGGGTGCATGCCGAGGCCAGCGCCGCCGCCGCGGCCCTGTCGCGGCGTACCGGCGAGGCGCAATATGAACATTGGTATCGCTGCTTCTGGGACTTCATCGCCAGCCACTTCATCGACCGCGGCCACGGCAGTTGGCACCACGAGCTCGACCCGGCGCTGTTGCCCAGTGCGCGGATCTGGGGCGGCAAGCCCGATCTCTACCACGCCTACCAGGCCCTGCTGCTGCCGCGCCTGCCGCTGGCGCCGAGCCTGGCCACGGCCCTGGCTTTGTAACCAAACGATGACATTCGCGCATCCGTTCGTTACCTGGCGGCGGGCGCGGGCTCCCTACACTCCATGCCATGCAAGCGACAGTCTTGCCTCGCATAACAACAAGAAAGGTATTCCCATGCATTCGACGCTTCGTCTCGCCGCCGCGATCTCCTTCGCCTCCCTGTTTTCCCTCAGTGCCCAGGCCGCCGATTCCAAAGGCAGTGTGGAAGTCGTCCATTGGTGGACCTCCGGCGGTGAAAAGGCCGCGGTCGATGTGCTCAAGGCCCAGGTCGAGAAGGACGGTTTCACCTGGAAGGACGGCGCCGTGGCCGGGGGCGGTGGCTCTACCGCCATGACCGTGCTCAAGAGTCGCGCGGTGGCCGGTAACCCCCCTGGAGTGGCGCAGATCAAAGGCCCGGATATCCAGGAGTGGGCATCCACCGGCCTGCTCGACACCGATGTGCTCAAGGACGTTGCCAAGGAAGAGAAGTGGGATAGCCTGCTCGACAAGAAAGTCGCCGATACCGTGAAGTACGACGGCGACTACGTGGCCGTGCCGGTGAACATCCACCGTATCAACTGGCTGTGGATCAATCCGGAAGTGTTCAAGAAGGCCGGTATCGACAAGGTCCCGACCACCCTCGATGAATTCTACGCCGCTGCCGACAAGCTCAAGGCCGCCGGTTTCATCCCACTGGCCCACGGTGGCCAGCCGTGGCAGGACAGCACCGTGTTCGAGAATGTGGTGCTCTCGGTGATGGGCGTCGAGGGTTACAAGAAGGCCCTTGTCGAACTGGACAAGGATGCCCTGAGCGGTCCCGAGATGGTCAAGGCGCTCACCGAGCTCAAGAAGGTCGCCACCTACATGGACCCTGACGGCAAAGGCCAGGACTGGAACCTTGAAGCGGCCAAGGTCATCAATGGCAAGGCCGGCATGCAGATCATGGGCGACTGGGCCAAGAGCGAATGGACCCTGGCCAAGAAGACCGCCGGCAAGGACTACCAGTGCGTGGCCTTCCCCGGCACCGACCAGGCCTTCCTCTACAACATCGACTCGCTGGTGGTGTTCAAGCAGAAGGACAAGGGTACCGCGGCGGGCCAGCAGGACATCGCCCGCAAGGTGCTGGGCGAGGACTTCCAGAAAGTGTTCAGCACCAACAAGGGTTCAATCCCGGTGCGTAACGACATGCTTGCCGACATGGGCAAGCACGGCTTCGACAGCTGCGCCCAGACCGCGGCCAAGGACTTCCTGGCCGACGCCAAGTCCGGCGGCCTGCAACCGAGCATGGCGCACAACATGGCCACCACGCTGGCGGTGCAGGGGGCGTTCTTCGATGTGGTGACCAACTACATCAACGATCCTAAGGCCGATCCGGCCGATGCGGCGAAGAAGCTGGCCGCGGCCGTCAACGCCGCCAAGTAAGGATCTGACGGCCCTATCGCCGGCAAGGCGGCTCCCACAGGTACAGCGATCAGCCTGAGCGTTCCTGTAGCTGTGGGTGCTGGCTTGCCAGCGATGAGGCCCGTGCAGGCAATCTCGCATCGGGACCCCATATCATGACCACAGCAACCGCCCGCCTGCGGGCCTCTCCCCTGGACGCGCTGCAGCGCTGGCTACCGAAGCTGGTGCTGGCGCCGAGCATGTTCATCGTCCTGGTGGGTTTCTACGGCTACATCCTGTGGACCTTCGTCCTCTCGTTCACCACCTCGACCTTCCTGCCAACTTACAAGTGGGCGGGCCTGGCGCAGTACGCCCGGCTGTTCGACAACGACCGCTGGTGGGTGGCGAGCAAGAACCTGCTGCTGTTCGGTGGACTGTTCATCGGCATCACCCTGGCCATCGGCGTGTTCCTTGCCGTGCTGCTCGACCAGCGCATCCGCCGCGAAGGTTTCATCCGCACCATCTATCTGTACCCCATGGCGCTGTCGATGATCGTCACCGGTACCGCCTGGAAATGGCTGCTCAACCCCGGCATGGGCCTGGACAAGCTGCTACGCGACTGGGGCTGGGAAGGCTTTCGCCTGGACTGGCTGATCGACCCCGACCGCGTGGTCTATTGCCTGGTGATTGCCGCCGTGTGGCAGGCCTCGGGCTTCATCATGGCGATGTTCCTCGCCGGCCTGCGCGGCGTCGACCCGTCGATCATCCGCGCCGCCCAGCTCGACGGCGCCAGCCTGCCGCGCATCTACTGGACCGTGGTGCTGCCCAGCCTGCGCCCGGTGTTCTTCAGCTCGCTGATGATCCTTTCGCACATCGCGATCAAGAGCTTCGACCTGGTGGCTGCGATGACTGCTGGTGGCCCGGGCTACTCCTCGGACCTGCCGGCCATGTTCATGTACTCGTTCACCTTCAGCCGTGGGCAGATGGGCATGGGCTCGGCCAGCGCGATCCTGATGCTCGGCGCGATCCTGGCGATCCTGGTGCCGTACCTGTATTCCGAATTGCGGGGCAAACGCCATGACTAGCCTGACCGACAAACCCGCACTGAACCTCAGCCGCATCGCCATCCATGCCGTGCTGCTGCTGGCCGTGCTGCTATACTTGGTGCCGCTGGTGGTGATGTTGCTGACCAGCTTCAAGACCCCCGAGGACATCGGCAGCGGCAACCTGCTGAGCTGGCCCACCGCGTTCACCGCCATCGGCTGGAGCAAGGCCTGGGCCACGGTCAGCGGCTACTTCGTCAACTCGATCCTGATCACCGTGCCGGCGGTATTGATTTCCACGGCCATCGGCGCGCTCAACGGCTACGTACTGTCGATGTGGCGCTTTCGTGGCTCGCAGCTGTTCTTCGGCCTGTTGCTGTTCGGCTGCTTCCTGCCGTTCCAGACCGTGCTGCTGCCGGCCTCGTTCACCCTCGGCAAGCTGGGCCTGGCCAGCACCACCAGCGGGCTGGTGCTGGTGCACGTGGTGTACGGCCTGGCCTTCACCACGCTGTTCTTCCGCAACTACTACGTGAGCATCCCCGAGGCGCTGGTCAAGGCCGCGCGCCTGGACGGCGCCGGGTTCTTCACCATCTTCGGGCGGATCATCCTGCCGATGTCGACGCCGATCATCATGGTCTGCCTGATCTGGCAGTTCACCCAGATCTGGAACGACTTCCTGTTCGGCGTGGTGTTCTCCAGCGGCGACTCGCAACCGATCACCGTGGCCCTCAACAACCTGGTCAACACCAGTACCGGGGCCAAGGAATACAACGTCGACATGGCCGCGGCGATGATCGCCGGGCTGCCGACGCTGCTGGTCTACGTGGTCGCGGGCAAGTATTTCGTGCGCGGGCTGACCGCCGGCGCGGTCAAGGGGTAAGTCATGGCAACACTCGAACTTCGCAATGTGCACAAGACCTACGGCGTGGGCCTGCCGGACACGCTCAAGGACATCCAGCTGGCGATCAAGGACGGCGAGTTCCTGATCCTGGTCGGCCCCTCGGGCTGCGGCAAGTCGACGCTGATGAACTGCATCGCCGGCCTTGAGAGCATCAGTGGCGGGGCGATCCTCATCGACGACGAGGACGTCAGCGGCATGAGCCCCAAGGACCGCGACATCGCCATGGTGTTCCAGTCCTACGCGCTGTACCCGACCATGAACGTGCGCGACAACATCGCCTTCGGCCTGAAGATCCGCAAGATGCCCCAGGCCGCCATCGACGAAGAGGTGGCGCGGGTCGCCAAGCTGCTGCAGATCGAGCACCTGCTCGAGCGCAAGCCCGGGCAGCTGTCCGGTGGCCAGCAACAGCGCGTGGCCATGGGCCGGGCGCTGGCGCGGCGGCCGAAGATCTACCTGTTCGACGAGCCGCTGTCGAACCTCGACGCCAAGCTGCGGGTGGAGATGCGCACCGAGATCAAGCTGATGCACCAGCGCCTGAAGACCACCACGGTGTACGTCACCCACGACCAGATCGAGGCGATGACGCTCGGTGACAAGGTGGCGGTGATGAAGGACGGCATCATCCAGCAGTTCGGCACGCCGCAGCAGATCTACAACGACCCGGCCAACCTGTTCGTCGCCAGCTTCATCGGCTCGCCGCCGATGAACTTCATCCCGGTGCGCCTGACGAAGCAGGACGGCCGCGTGCTGGCATTGCTCGACAGCGGCCAGGCGCGCTGCGAGCTGCCGCTGGGCGTGGTGGCGGACGAGCTGGAAGGCCGCGAGATCATCCTCGGCGTGCGCCCGGAGCAGATCGCCCTGGGGGCGGAGCAGGGCAATGGCCTGCCGGGTATCCGCGCCGAAGTGCAGGTCACCGAGCCCACCGGCCCGGACCTGCTGGTGTTCGTCACCCTCAACCAGACCAAGGTCTGCTGCCGCCTGGCGCCGGATGTGGCATGCCGGGTCGGCGACAGCCTCAACCTGCAGTTCGACCCGGCGCGGGTGCTGCTGTTCGACGCCGGCAGCGGCGAACGCCTGGACCTTGCCGCCACCGCAGTAAAGGACAACGTGACGCGTTTCAAAGGCCGTTAAGGACGGCGCTACCACAGGAAAGATCAGGCCGTTGATTCGTTCTGTTAATAACAAGAAAAGAGGACGCAAAGGGATGGAACATCGCAATCGCATCAGGACACTGGGCTCGCTGGCACTGCTGGCCGTGGTCGGCAGCAGCGGGGCCCAGGCCGCCGAGGCTTTCTCGTCGGAATCGAAATGGATGAGCGGCGACTGGGGCGGCACCCGCACCGAGTTGCTGGAGAAGGGCTACGACTTCACCCTCGACTACGTCGGCGAGGTGGCCGGCAACCTGCACGGCGGCTACAACGACGACAAGACCGCGCGCTACAGCGACCAGTTCGCCCTGGGCGCGCACCTGGACCTGGAGAAGATCTTCGGCTGGAAGGACACCGAGTTCAAGCTGGCGATCACCGAGCGTAGCGGCCGCAACCTGTCCAACGACCGCATCAGCGACCCGCGCGCCGGGCAGTTCAGCTCGGTGCAGGAAGTCTGGGGCCGGGGCCAGACCTGGCGGCTGACCCAGATGTGGATCAAGCAGAAGTACTTCGACGGCGCGCTGGACGTGAAATTCGGCCGCTTCGGCGAGGGCGAGGACTTCAACAGCTTCCCCTGCGACTTCCAGAACCTGGCCTTCTGCGGCTCGCAGGTGGGCAACTGGGTCGGCGGCATCTGGTACAACTGGCCGGTCAGCCAATGGGCGCTGCGGGTCAAGTACAACATCACCCCGGAATTCTTCGTCCAGGTCGGCGCCTACGAGCAGAACCCGTCGAACCTGGAGACCGGCAACGGCTTCAAGCTCAGCGGCAGTGGCACCAAGGGCGCGATCCTGCCGGTGGAGGCGGTGTGGTCGCCGAAGGTCAACGGCTTGCCGGGCGAATACCGCCTGGGCTACTACTACAGCACCGCCAAGGCCGACGACGTGTACGACGACATCAACGGCAACCCGCAGGCGCTGACCGGCGCGGCGTTCAAGTCGCACTCCAGCAAGCACGGCTGGTGGGTGGTGGCGCAGCAGCAGGTCACCGCCCATGCCGGCGACGTCAATCGCGGCCTGAGCCTGTTCGCCAACTTCACCGTGCACGACAAGGCCACCAACGTGGTCGACAACTACCAGCAGGTCGGCCTGGTCTACAAAGGTGCCTTCGACGCCCGACCCAAGGACGACATCGGCTTCGGCATCGCCCGCATCCATGTCAATGACGACGTGAAGAAGCGCGCCGAACTGCTCAATGCCCAGAACGGTATCAACGACTACGACAATCCGGGCTTCGTGCCGCTGCAGCGCACCGAGTACAACGCCGAACTCTACTACGGCTTCCATGTCACCAACTGGCTGACCGTACGGCCGAACCTGCAGTACATCAAGAGCCCGGGCGGAGTGGACGAAGTGGATAACGCGCTGGTCGCGGGATTGAAGATTCAGTCGTCATTCTGAGAAAAATTGTTGTAAATTTACGCCATCCATCTCGACCTCCCGCTAACCACTGGCCAGCAGTGGTTAGCGGGCACGGGTCGAGACAGCGCTATCTCAAACAACAAAAGAGCTCGGAACCATGCCTGAACATCCGCTACATCGCTTCTTCACCTCGCAACGGCCCAGGCCGACCTTCGAGTGGGAGCGTTACCAGCAGCGCGATGTGCTGATCATCGACCACCCAAGCTGCCAAGCGGTGTTCAGCCGACAGGGCGCGCAACTGCTGCATTTCCAGCCGGCCGGCGAGAAGCCCTGGCTGTGGTGCGCCGAGCAGTGGCCGCAGGTGGGCGCCATCCGCGGTGGCGTGCCGGTGTGCTGGCCGTGGTATGGCCGTCATCCCAGCGAGGACCTGTGGCCGGCCCACGGCTGGGCGCGCCTGCTGGATTGGAAGTTGGTGGACAGCCTTGAGGACGGGCAGGGCGTGACCCTCAAGTGGCGCCTGGACCTGTGCGACTGGCAGGTCGACCTGCACGCCCGGCTTGGCGCGAGCATGGAACTGAGGCTGAGCACCGAGCACCAGGACAGCGAGCCGTGTCAGCTGAGCCATGCGCTGCTGGCCTACTGGCGAATCAGCGACGTGTCGAAGATAGCGCTGTCCGGGCTCGAGGACATCCAAGGCTACGATCGCCTCAATCGCCAGGCCTGCCGCGAGGACGGCGCGCTGACCCTCAAGGGCGGTTGCCAGAAGGTCTATCCCGGCACGCCCAAGGTGCAGTTGCAGGATCCGGACTGGCAGCGCGAGCTGTGCATCGACACCGGCGACAGCGATGACACCGTGGTCTGGCACCCGGGCAATCGCCCGTTGATGGGCGTGACCGGGCGCGAATGCCAGGGCTTCGTCTGCGTCGAGGCGGCCAGCGGCAGTGGCGAGGGCCTGAGCCTGGCGCCGGGGGAGCGGGCGCACCTGCGGCTGCAGGCGCACCGGCTCAGTTGAGGTCGTCGTCCTCGATCGGGTAGCGACTGGCGTTGAGGCTTTCCTTGATCTTGCGCAGGTGCGGCTGGAAGTCCACGCCGCGGCGCAGGGTCATGCCGGTGGCGAGCACGTCGAGCACGGTGAGCTGGATGATCCGCGAGGTCATCGGCATGTAGATGTCGGTGTCTTCCGGCAGCGGGATGTGCAGGCTCAGGCTGCAGGCCTGGGCCAGGGGCGAGCCGGCGGCGGTCAGGCCGAGCACCGAGGCGCCGTTTTCCCGGGCCAGGCGCGCCACCTCGACCAGTTCGCGGGTGCGCCCGGTGTAGGAGATGATCACGAACAGGTCGCCGGTGTGGGCAACCGAGGCCAGCATGCGCTGCATCAGCACATCGGCATGGGCCGACACGGCGAGGTTGAAGCGGAAGAACTTGTGCTGGGCGTCGAGGGCCACCGGGGCCGAGGCGCCGAGGCCGAAGAAGTGGATCTGCCGGGCCTGGATCATCATGTCCACGGCGCGGCTGACCTGTTGTGGGTCGAGCGCCTGGCAGGCGCTGTCCAGCGAGGCGATGGCGCTGCCGAAGATCTTCTGGGTGTAGGCGGCCGGATCGTCATCGGCCTCCACCGCGCGGCTGACGTACGCGGCGCCGCTGGCCAGGCTCTGTGCCAACTGCAGCTTGAGCTCGGGGTAGCCGCTGACACCGAACGAACGGCAGAAGCGGTTGACCGTCGGTTCGCTGACCTTGGCCGCCTGGGCCAGGGCGGCGATGCTGAAGCGGGTGGCCTGTTGCGGGTTGAGCAGGATGACTTCGGCGACTTTGCGTTCGGCCTTGTTCAGCTCGTCGAGGCGGCCCTGGATCTGTTCCAGGAGGTTGCGCACGCGGTCCATGGTGTGTCCTTGGGTCGGGAAGCTGGCTTTTTGCGGTGGCGTGTATCGTACTGTCGGTAAGATTGTCACACCACTTGTCTGTAATGGCTGTATTGAATGTTATGGTTTTTACTACATTAACCCTTGAAATGCAGGGTTGAAACCGGTATTCCTAGTCCAACATTTATAAAAGAACCAACATCATGGCCGCGATCAGTGTCGAACCCTGCACCTTCGCCCTCTTTGGCGCCCTCGGCGACCTGGCGTTGCGCAAGCTGTTTCCCGCGCTCTACCAGCTCGACCGCGCCGACCTCCTGCACCCGGACACCCGCCTGCTGGCCCTGGCCCGCGAGCCGGGCAGTGTGCAGGACCACCTGAACAGCATCGAAGCCCATCTGCGCCGCCATGTGCCGGAGGCCGAGATCGATGCCGCTTCCCTGGGGCGCTTCCTCGGGCGCCTGAGCTACCTGCACCTGGACTTCGTCGAACCGGAGGGCTACCAGGCCCTGGCCGAACAGGCGCCGAGCGGGCAGCCGCTGATCGCCTACTTCGCCACGGCGGCGGCGGTCTACGGCGCGATCTGCGAGAACCTCGACAAGGCCGGCCTGGCCTCGCGCACCCGCGTGGTGCTGGAAAAGCCGATTGGCCACGACCTGGAGTCGTCGCGCCGGGTCAACGATGCCGTGGCGCGGTTCTTCCCCGAGAGCCGGGTCTACCGCATCGACCACTACCTGGGCAAGGAGACGGTGCAGAACCTGATCGCCCTGCGCTTCGCCAACAGCCTGTTCGAAACCCAGTGGAACCAGAATTCGATCTCCCATGTGGAGATCACCGTCGCCGAGAAGGTCGGCATCGAGGGCCGCTGGGGTTACTTCGACAAGGCCGGCCAGCTGCGCGACATGATCCAGAACCACCTGCTGCAGCTGCTCTGCCTGATTGCCATGGACCCGCCCAGCGACCTGTCGGCCGACAGCATCCGCGACGAGAAGGTCAAGGTGCTCAAGGCACTGGCACCGATCACCGGCGAAGGCCTGAGCACCCATGTGGTGCGCGGCCAGTACATTGCCGGCTTCAGCGACGGCAAGCCGGTGCCGGGCTACCTGGAAGAGGACAACGCCAACGCCCAGAGCGACACCGAGACCTTCGTCGCCCTGCGCGCCGATATCCGCAACTGGCGCTGGTCGGGTGTGCCGTTCTACCTGCGCACCGGCAAGCGCATGCCGCAGAAGCTGTCGCAGATCGTCATCCACTTCAAGGAAACCCCGCACTACATCTTCGCCCCGGAACAGCGTTTGCAGATCGGCAACAAGCTGATCATCCGCCTGCAGCCGGACGAAGGCATTTCGCTGCGGGTGATGACCAAGGAACAGGGCCTGGACAAGGGCATGCAACTGCGCAGCGGCCCGCTGCAGTTGAATTTCTCAGACACCTGGCGCAGCGCGCGGATTCCGGATGCCTACGAGCGTCTGCTGCTGGAAGTGATGCGCGGCAACCAGAACCTGTTCGTGCGCAAGGACGAGATCGAATACGCCTGGAAATGGTGCGATCAGCTGATCGCCGGCTGGAAGACCAGCGGCGACGCGCCCAAGCCCTATGCGGCCGGTTCCTGGGGGCCGATGAGCTCGATTGCTTTGATCACTCGTGATGGGAGGGCCTGGTATGGCGATATCTGAACTGCAACTGCCGGCGACGGTGAAGGCGCACCAGCTGTCTGATGCGAAAACCCTGGCGGCGACCCTGGCCCATGATGTGGCCGAGCGCCTGCGCCAGGCCATCGCCAGCAAGGGCCAGGCCTGCGTGGTGCTGTCCGGCGGCCGCAGCCCTGTGGCGTTTCTCGAGAAGCTGGCGGCAGAGGCGCTGGACTGGTCGAAGGTCACCGTGAGCCTGGCGGACGAGCGCTGGGTGCCGGTGGAGCACGACGACAGCAACGCCGGCCTGCTGGCCCGCCATCTGTTCAAGGGCCCGGCGGCCAAGGCGCGTTTCATCGGCCTGTACCAGAGCGCCGCGACCCTGGAGGCCGCCGCCGAGCAGGCCGACCAGGTCCTCGCCGACCTGCCGCCGATCGATGTGCTGGTGCTGGGCATGGGCGATGACGGCCACACGGCTTCGCTGTTCCCGGCCAGCCCCAACCTGCGCCAGGGCCTGGCCAAGGTCGGCGAGCGTCGCTGCCTGCCGATGCTGGCGCCGAGCGTGCCGCACCAGCGCCTGAGCATGACTCGCGCGCTGCTGGCCAGTGCCGGTTTCATCGCCCTGTCCGTGCAAGGCGCGGGCAAGCTCACCACCCTGCGTGCCGCCCTGGCGGCCGAAGACCCTACCGAAATGCCGATTCGCGCCTTTCTTCACGACCCCCTGGACATCTACTGGTGCCCATGAGCCAAGGACCCATTGTCATGACCACCCTCGAACGCCCACAGCCTTTGCTCTCGATGGCCGACAAAGCCGCGCGGATCGACGCGATCTGCGACCAGGCGCGCATCCTGCCGGTGATCACCATCGCCCGTGAGGAAGACATCCTGCCCCTGGCCGACGCCCTGGCCGCCGGCGGCATCCGCACCCTGGAAGTGACCCTGCGCTCGCAACATGGCCTGAAGGCCATCCAGGTGCTGCGCGAGCAGCGCCCCGAGCTGTGCGTCGGTGCCGGTACCGTGCTTGACCGTGGCATGTTCGCCGCCGTCGAGGCCGCGGGCGCGCAGTTCGTCGTCACCCCGGGCATCACCCAGGATATTCTCGAGGCGGGCGTGGACAGCGATATCCCGCTGCTGCCGGGCATCAGCACGCCGTCGGAGATCATGATGGGCTACGCCCTCGGCTACCGCCGCTTCAAGCTGTTCCCCGCGGAGATCAGCGGTGGCGTGGCGGCGATCAAGGCCTTTGCCGGCCCGTTCGGCGACATTCGCTTCTGCCCGACCGGCGGGGTGAACCCGGCCAACGTGCGCAACTACATGGCCCTGCCCAATGTGATGTGCGTGGGTGGCACCTGGATGCTCGACAGCAGCTGGATCAAGAACGGCGACTGGGCGCGGATCGAGGCGTGCAGCGCCGAGGCGATGGCATTGCTGGACTGACAGATTTCGTTGTGTGCTACACGGCTTGTGGGGCGCTTGGTCGGCGCCCCTTTTTTTGCCTGCGAATTTTGTGTTGCCAATGCTGGCCCCGCGATAGGGCCTGTATAGGCAATAAAAAAGCCCGCATCGAGGATGCGGGCTTCGTTCATCGGCGATGGCTTACGCCGCTTTGGCCTGCTGCTGGCTCAGCGACCGGTTCAGCGCGCTGAACAGCGCCTTGAAGCTGGCGGTGGTGATGTTCTCGTCGATGCCCACGCCATGCACCGGACGCCCACCGGCCACGCGCAGTTCGATGTACGCCGCCGCCTTGGCGTTGGTGCCGGCACCGATGGCGTGCTCGTTGTAGTCCATGATCTCCACGTTGACCGGCAGGCCGGCGACCAGCGCTTCGAGGGCGCCGTTGCCCTTGCCGTGCCAGTGCAGGGTGGTCTCGCCTTCACCGGAGACTTCCACCTGCACGTGGCTGCTGCCGTTCTCTTCCTGCAGGCGGTGGCTGACCAGTGCATACGGTGCGTTGGCCTGGAGGTACTCCTTCTGCAGCAGCTTGTAGATCTGCTCGGCGGTCATTTCCAGGCCGAGACGGTCGGTCTCGCCCTGCACCACCTGGCTGAACTCGATCTGCATGCGGCGCGGCAGGCTGATGCCGTACTCCTGCTCGAGCAGGTAGGTGATGCCACCCTTGCCAGACTGGCTGTTGACGCGAATCACCGCCTCGTAGCTGCGGCCGATGTCGGCCGGGTCGATCGGCAGGTACGGCACCTCCCACAGTTCGCCGTCCTGCTGCTTGGCGAAGCCCTTGCGGATGGCGTCCTGGTGCGAGCCGGAGAAGGCAGTGTGGACCAGGTCGCCGACATACGGGTGACGCGGGTGCACCGGCAGCTGGTTGCACTCCTCGACGACCTTGCGCACGCCGTCGATGTCGGAGAAGTCCAGCTGCGGGTCGATGCCCTGGGTGTAGAGGTTCAGGGCGAGGGTGACCAGGTCGACGTTGCCGGTGCGCTCGCCGTTGCCGAACAGGCAGCCTTCGGCACGGTCGGCGCCGGCCATCAGGCCCAGCTCGGTGGCGGCGATGCCGGTGCCACGGTCGTTGTGGGTGTGCAGGCTGATGATCACGCTGTCGCGACGGTTGATGTTGCGGCAGAACCATTCGATCTGGTCGGCGTAGACGTTCGGCGTGGCGACTTCGACGGTGGCCGGCAGGTTGAGGATGATCTTGTGCTCGGGGGTCGGGTTCCACACTTCGATCACCGCGTCGCACACCTCCTTGGCGAACTCCAGTTCGGTGGCGCTGAAGGTTTCAGGCGAGTACTGGAAGGTCCACTGGGTGTTCGGCTGCTGGGCGGCGTACTTGACGAACAGCTTGGCGGCGTTGACCGCGATGTCCTTCACACCCTGCTTGTCCTGGTTGAAGACGATGCGGCGGAACGACGGGCAGGTGGCATTGTACAGGTGGACGATGGCCTTCTTGGCCCCGCGCAGGGATTCGAAGGTACGGGCGATCAGGTCTTCACGGGCCTGGGTCAGCACCTGGATGGTGGTGTCGTCCGGGATGTGGCCGTCTTCGATCAGGGTGCGCACGAAATCGAAGTCGGTCTGCGAGGCCGACGGGAACGATGCTTCGATCTCCTTCACGCCCACCTGCACCAGGGTCTTCCAGAACCGCAGCTTCTTCTCCGAGTCCATCGGCTCGATCAGCGACTGGTTGCCATCACGCAGGTCGGAACTGCACCAGATCGGTGCCTGGGTGATGGTCTTCGACGGCCAGGTACGGTCGGGCAGGTCGATGGTCGGGAACGCGCGGTATTTCTTCGATGGGTCTTTGAGCATGGTCATGGAAGCAATCCTTTTTATGTGCGGCCGTGATCGGGCCTGCCAAACGAAAACGAGAGAAAAAGGCGAGGCGACGCGATTCACCCTGGTAGTCGGGCGCTGACCAGGCAGAGGCTGCGGTGTTGTCGGAGCAGGGTGCTGAAGATGTTCATAGGCTCAACCCTAACCAGTGGGTTGGGGGATGGCAAGCATTGCGGGAAAATTGAGAGGAATGCTTAAAATAACGACGCTTATGAGTTTTTATGGCCGCTGAATCGGTCTTGTTGAGATTTTATTGCGTGATGTTTTTTTGTTGCGCAAATCGCGGGGCCTGCCCGCTCCCACGATGCCACCGTGGGCTGCGTGGGAGCGGGCTGGCCCCCGCGATTACGCTCAGGGCTGGAACGCGCCGATGAAAATCGCAGGATCGACCCGCGCATCGTTGAGGCTGACGTTCCAGTGCATGTGCGGCCCGGTGGCCCGGCCGGTCGAACCCACGCGGCCCACCACCTCGCCACGGCGTAGCACCTGCCCCGGCTTCACGTCGATCTTCGACATGTGGCAGAACATGCTGATGAAGCCCTGGCCATGGTCGACGAACACCGTGCGGCCATTGAAGAAGTAGTCGCCCACCAGGATCACCTTGCCATTGGCCGGGGTCTTGATCGGCGTGCCGGCCGGCACGGCGAAGTCAAGGCCAGCGTGGGGGTTGCGTTCTTCGCCGTTGAAGAAGCGGCGCACGCCGAACTTGCTCGACAGCGGGCCGTTGACCGGCTTGTCGAGGATCAGGTTGCTCGGCAAGGCCGGGCTGAAGCTGCGGTAGGCCTTGACCTGCTCGGCCAGCTCGCGGTCGATGCGCTTGAGGTCCTCGGGCTCGGGGTTGACCTGGCGCTTGTTCTTCAGGGTGATGTGCTGTTCGGGGTATTTCTTGCTGCCCACGCTGAAGTGGATGTCGCGCCCACCCTGGCTGAGCACGGCGCTACCGGGCTTCTGGGTGAGCGGGATGCCGACGATGGCCAGCCAGTTGTCCTGCTCCTTCACCACCAGCACCGGCTTGCCGTCGAAGCGGGCGCTCGGCGCGCTGGCGGCCGGCCCCAGGTTGACCACGGCCACGCCGCCGGGCACCGGCTTGTCGAGGGTGCGGGTGATGTAGCTGGCCTTGGCCGCGGTGAGCGGCAGCAGCAGGGCAAGGGCGAGCAGGGGCGCGAACAGGCGGGGCATATGTCAGTCCAGTAGCGAGAGGGTGACCGGAGTCTGGTGGTTGTCCTCGACCCGCACCTTGAGCTCGCCTTCGTTGAGGCGGGCGGTCAGGCGCTGGCCGTTGTGGGTCTGCGCGGCGCTGCGGATGGCCTGGCCGCGCTCGTCGAGAAGGATGCTGTAGCCGCGGGCGAGGGTTGCCAATGGGCTGACCACCTGCAGCGTCTGCAACTGCGCCTGGAAGCGCTGGCGGCGGTCCTTGATCACCTCGCGCATTGCCCGTGGCAGGCGCTCGGCCAGGCTGTCCAGGCGCTGCTTGAGCAGTTTCAGGTTGCGTCCCGGGTGTTGCGCGGCCAGGCGCATGTCGAGGCGGCCGAGGCGTTCGTGGCGTTGGCGCATGTTCAGCGCGAAGGCGCGGCGCAGGCGCATGTCCAGGTCGTCCAGGCGTTGGGCCTGCTGGCGCAGGCGCTCGCCCGGGTGGCGCAGGCGTCGGGCCAGGCCCTCGACGCGCATGCGGTCATGGGCCAGACGGCTCTGCATGCGCAGCAACAGGCGCCGCTGCAGGCTGTCCAGGCGCTGCTGCAGGCCGCTGCTGTCGGGGGCGAGCAGCTCGGCGGCGGCTGATGGCGTGGGGGCGCGCACGTCGGCGACGAAGTCGCTGATCGACACGTCGGTCTCATGGCCCACGGCGCTGACGATCGGCGTCACGCAGGCGGCCACGGCACGGGCCACGGCCTCTTCGTTGAAGCACCAGAGGTCTTCCAGCGAGCCGCCGCCACGGGCCAGGATCAGCGCGTCGAAGCCCTGCCGGTCGGCCATCTGCAGGGCGCGGACGATCTGCGCGATGGCCTCGCGGCCTTGCACGGCGGTAGGGATCAGGTTGAGTTCGACCTGCGGCGCACGGCGCCGGAACACGCTGATGATGTCGCGGATCACCGCGCCGGTGGGCGAGGTGACAATGCCGATGCGCCGCGGATGGGCCGGCAGCGGCTGCTTGCGTTCGGTGCTGAACAGCCCCTCGGCGCCGAGCTTTTCCTTCAGCGCCTCGAACGCCAGGCGCAGGGCACCGTCGCCGGCCGGCTCGACGGTGTCGAGGATCAACTGGTAGTCGCCACGCCCTTCGAACAGCGAAACCTTGCCGCGCACCTTTACCGCCAGGCCGTCACGCAGGGCCTGGCGCACGCGGGCGGCGTTCTGCCGGAACAGCGCGCAGCGGATCTGCGCCCCGCTGTCCTTGAGGGTGAAGTACATGTGGCCGGAGGCCGGGCGGGCGAGGTTGGAAATCTCGCCTTCCACCCAGACGCTGCGGAACACGTCCTCGAGCAGCACGCGGGCGCGGCCGTTGAGCTGGCTGACGGTGAGGACCTCGCGGTCCAGGCCGAGTCGTTCGAAAGGGTCTCTGATCATGCCGGGCATCATAAAGGAGCCGTCGCGCGGATGCACTGTGTCGGCTACTCGCCCATCGGCGGTGGGAGCATTTCCGGCTTACGACCCTGACACCTGGCGATGCACCCTGGGCACATGATCCCATGAGGAGGTTCGCCATGTACCCCATAGACGCCCACACCTACCGGTCCACAGCTTTCAACCGACGGGTGCGATTCCTGGTGCTGCATTACACAGCCATCAATTTCAACGGCTCGATCAATGCGCTGGCCAATGGCAGCCAGGTCAGTGCCCACTACCTGGTTCCCGACCCGTCCGATCCGAGCTTCGCCAGTGCAGGTTTCGACGCGATGCGCACCTTCAACCTCGTCGACGAGAACGAGCGCGCCTGGCACGCGGGTGTCAGCGGCTGGGCCGGACGCAGCAACCTGAACGATACGTCGATCGGCATCGAGATCGTCAACCAGGCCTCGGTGAGCAACGGCCAGTTCGTGTTCCCGCCCTATCACCCCCAACAGGTGGAAGCCTTGATCCAGCTGGGCCAGGCGATCCTGCAGCGCTATCCGGACATCACGCCGACCCAGGTGGTCGGCCACAGCGACATCGCCATTGGCCGCAAGAGCGACCCGGGTGCCGCTTTTCCCTGGCAGGCGCTGCACCAGGCCGGTATCGGTGCCTGGTATGACGAGGCGCGCAAGGCGTACTACCAGCAGCGGTTCGCGGGCTGCCTGCCGCAGGTCAAGGTCGTCCTCGCCAAGCTGCGTACCTACGGCTACAGCTTCCCGACCAGCCCCGATCCGGCCCAGGTGCGTGCAGTGCTCAGGGCGTTCCAGCTGCATTTCCGGCCAGGCAACTTTGACGGTGTGCTGGATGCCGAAACCGCGGCGATCGTCTTTGCGCTGGTGGAGCGCTACATGCCCTGATCGCGCTGTGGCGAGCGCAGGCTGTCCAGTAGCTTTCTCGACAATGCTCCGGCGTCGCGTCGGCAGGCCAGGGCCACGGTGCTCTGGCAGGCCTCGGCCAGCGGCACGAAGGTGACCGAGGGCGGGGCGATCTCGCGCATGCTCAGGGGCAGCAACGCCACCCCGAACCCGGCCTGGATCAGCTGCAGTTGCGTGGTCTTGCGCGACACCACCTGCGCCGCCTGGGGAAAGAATCCCTCGTTCATGCACAACGACGCCGACAGGTAGCTCAAGCCGCCGCGCTGACGATGGGGTATGGAAATGAAGCGTTCCTCGCGCAGTTGCCCCAGTCGGACACTGCCAGCCGTGGCCAGTGGATGGCTCGCCGCCACCGCCAGCAGCAGGGGCTCGTCGAATAGCGCATGCAACTCCACGCCCTCGTGCTGGCGCAGCACCGGCAGGCGCAGCAGACCGATTTCCAGGCGGCCCTCGGCGATGTCCTGAAGTTGCGCCTCCGACGATTGCTGGGCGATCTCCAGCGAGACGCCGGGGTTGTCCGCGAGGTAGGTGCCGAGGCGCTGCAGCAGTTGTCCAGTCAACGGCACGGTACTGGAGTGGTTCAGCCGCAGGCTGCCGCGCATGCCCTGGCCCACCTCGCGGGCCAGACGTTCGGCCTTTTCCAGGTCGGCCAGCAGGTGTCGGGCGCGGTCGAGGAAAGCCAGTCCTGCGGCGGTCAGCCGTGGCTGGCGGGCGGTGCGTTCGAACAGTGCGGACCCCAGGTGCAGCTCCAGTTCCTTGATCTGTCGGCTGAGGGCTGACTGGGCGATGTAAAGTCGCTCGGCGGCGGCGCTGAAGCTGCCGGCCTCGGCGATTTCGACGAAGTAGCGCAGTTGGCGGATCGAGGTCATGTCATGCCTTTTTCAGATATCTTGTGGCTTAAAGGCATATTAGTCGGCATGGCTTGTCGCTGGCTAACCTTCTGGGGTCTCCCGAGGAATTGCCGTGATGCTCGCTCAACTGTCGTTTTCCATGCTCGACTGGCTACCCATCCTGCTAGGTGTGGGGGTGGCCTATATCGTCTTCGGCATCGCCGGCTTTGGCACCGCGCTGGTCGCCGGCCCCGTGCTGATCCACTTCATGCCGTTGTCGCGGATCGTTCCGTTGCTGGTGCTGCTGGACTTCGTCGCCGCCTTCGGCAACCTCCTGCCGTCGCGGCGCGACGTGGTGCGCGGCGAACTGCTCAGGCTGCTGCCGTTCATGGCCGTGGGCTGCACGCTGGGCGTGGTGTTCCTGCTGCGCCTGAAGTCCGATGTGCTGCTGTTGCTGATGGGGCTGTTCGTCACCGCCTATGCGGTCTATGGCCTGGCGGTGAAGGTACGGCCGGCGAGCCTGTCGGGCGCCTGGGCGGTGCCCATGGGCACGGTGGGCGGGTTGTTCGGCGCCCTGTTCGGCAGTGGTGGTTTCCTGTACGCGATCTACCTCAGTGCACGGCTGGAGGCCAAGGAGCAGGTGCGGGCGACCCAGGTCGCGCTGATCAGTTGCAGCACGGTGGTGCGCCTGTCGCTGTTCCTGATCGCCGGGGTGTATGCCGACGCCAGCCTGTTGCTGCTGGCCGCCTGCCTGCTGCCGGTGATGTTCATCGGTACCTGGCTGGGCCGACGGTTGACGCTGAGGCTGTCCCGCGAGGCCTTCGTGCGGCTGGTCACCTGGCTGGTGCTGGCCAGTGGCCTGGCGTTGATCGGTCGCTACCTGAGCGCCTGAGCAGACGGTAGAATTGCGTCATTACCGCAGTTCGCAGGCCCGCCTCAAGCATGAACACCCAGAGCATCATCGTCCCCAAGCTGTCCACCGTGCCGGTCCACGAAGCCCGGGCCCGCGCCATCCTGCGCTGGCTGGTGCGCGAGAAGATCGTCGAGGAGCAGTTGAGCACCTGTGGCCGCACCGGCAACCGCATGGGCCATGCCCTGGCCGAAGGGGCGCGCAAGGTGGCCCTGCACCCCGAGAAACTGCCGTTCGGTGAGCAGGTCAATGGCCTGGAGGTGATGCTCAAGCGCTGCATCTACACCCCCACCGACGGTTTTCTCGAGGAGGCCGGCTGCCCGGAATGCCGGCGCGAGGTGGGCGAGCCGCTGTTCGAGAGCCTGGAGGAGTGGATGCCGGGGGTGAGTGACAACTTCACCTGCCCGCTGTGCGGCTTCGAGGACGACATCAATGGCTTCCTCTACCTGCAGCCGTGTGCCTTTTCCAACCTGGGGTTCATCTTCAATAACTGGGGCGAGGCCGGGTTCACCCAGGCCTTCCTCGACAGCTTCGCCGACTGGCTGGACCAGCCGGTGGCGGTGGTGCAGGTAAAACTGCCGCAAGGCTGACCGAAGGCCCTTATTTTGCATTGAGCGGCGCGCCATGGATGGGTATAATGGCGCGCTTCCATTTTTCCCTCCCGGGAGCCCCCGCGATGCTGCGTATCAGCCAAGAAGCCCTGACTTTCGACGATATCCTCCTTGTACCTGGCTACTCCGAGGTACTGCCCAATGAAGTCAGTCTCAAGACCCGTTTGACTCGTGGCATCGAGCTGAACATTCCCCTGGTCTCCGCCGCCATGGACACCGTGACCGAAGCGCGCCTGGCCATCGCCATGGCCCAGGAAGGCGGCATCGGCATCATCCACAAGAACATGACCATCGAGCAGCAGGCCGGCGAAGTACGCAAGGTCAAGAAGTTCGAGGCTGGCGTGGTCAAGGACCCGATCACCATCGACGCCGACGCCACCGTGCGCGACCTGTTCGACCTCACCCGCCTGAACAACATCTCCGGTGTTCCGGTGCTGGCGAACGGCGACCTGGTCGGCATCGTCACCTCCCGTGACGTGCGTTTCGAAACCCGCCTGGACGCCAAGGTCCGCGACGTGATGACCCCCAAAGAGCGTCTGGTCACCGTCCGCGAAGGCGCCGACAAGAACGAAGTCCGCGAGCTGCTGCACAAGCACCGCCTGGAAAAAGTCCTGATCGTCGACGACAAGTTCAACCTCAAGGGCATGATGACCGTCAAGGACATCGAGAAGGCCAAGGCCTACCCGCTGGCCAGCAAGGACGACCAGGGTCGTCTGCGCGTCGGCGCCGCGGTCGGCACCGGCAAGGACACCGGCGAGCGCGTTGCCGCCCTGGTGGCCGCCGGCGTTGACGTGGTGGTGGTGGACACCGCCCACGGTCACTCCAAGGGCGTGATCGACCGCGTTCGCTGGGTCAAGGAGAACTACCCGCAAGTGCAGGTGATCGGCGGCAACATCGCCACCGGCGCTGCCGCCAAGGCCCTGGCCGAAGCCGGCGCCGACGCGGTCAAGGTCGGTATCGGCCCGGGCTCGATCTGCACCACCCGTATCGTCGCCGGTGTCGGCGTGCCGCAGATCAGCGCCATCGCCAACGTCGCCGCCGCACTGGAAGGCACTGGCGTGCCGCTGATCGCCGACGGCGGCATCCGCTTCTCGGGTGACCTGTCCAAGGCCATCGTTGCCGGTGCTTCCTGCGTGATGATGGGTTCGATGTTCGCCGGTACCGAAGAAGCCCCGGGTGAAGTCGAACTGTTCCAGGGCCGTTCCTACAAGGCCTACCGTGGCATGGGCTCGCTGGGTGCCATGGCACAGGCGCAAGGCTCGTCCGACCGCTACTTCCAGGACTCCTCGGCCGGCGCCGAGAAGCTGGTACCGGAAGGTATCGAAGGCCGCGTGCCTTACAAGGGCGCCCTGGCCGCGATCATCCACCAGCTGATGGGCGGCCTGCGTTCGTCCATGGGCTACACCGGCAGCGCGACCATCGAAGAGATGCGTACCAAGCCGGAGTTCGTGCGCATCACCGGTGCCGGCATGGCCGAGTCCCACGTGCATGACGTGCAGATCACCAAAGAAGCCCCTAACTACCGCGTAGGCTGAGGCTTCAAGCAATAGCAAGCGGGGCTGTCATGACAGCCCCGTGTCGTTTCCGATTTCCACTGACGAGATTGAGTCATGGCCCTCGACATTCACGCTCACCGCATCCTGATCCTCGATTTCGGTTCCCAGTACACCCAGCTGATCGCCCGCCGCGTGCGCGAGATCGGCGTGTACTGCGAGCTGCACCCGTTCGACATGGACGATGAAGCGATCCGCGAATTCAACCCGCGCGGCATCATCCTGGCCGGTGGCCCCGAGTCGGTCCACGAAGCCAATAGCCCACGCGCCCCGCAAGCGGTGTTCGACCTGAAGGTCCCGGTGCTGGGCATCTGCTACGGCATGCAGACCATGGCCGAGCAGATGGGCGGCAAGGTCGAAGGTTCCGACCTGCGCGAGTTCGGCTATGCCCGCGTCGACGTGGTCGGCAAGAGCCGCCTGCTCGACGGCATCGAAGACCATGTCGATGACGACGGCGTGCTGGGCCTGGACGTGTGGATGAGCCACGGCGACAAGGTCACCCAGATGCCGGGCAACTTCCATGTGCTGGCCAGCACCCCGAGCTGCCCGATCGCCGGCATGTACGACGACGCCCTGGGCTACTACGGCGTGCAGTTCCATCCGGAAGTGACCCACACCAAGCAAGGCGGTCGCATCCTGTCGCGCTTCGTCCAGGACATCTGCGGCTGCGAAGCCCTGTGGACCGCCTCGAATATCGTCGAGGACGCCATTGCCCAGGTACGCGCACAGGTGGGTTCGGCCAACGTCCTGCTGGGCCTGTCCGGCGGCGTCGACTCCTCCGTGGTTGCCGCGCTGCTGCACCGCGCCATCGGCGACCAGCTGACCTGCGTGTTCGTCGACAACGGCCTGCTGCGCCTGCACGAAGGCGACCAGGTGATGGCCATGTTCAAGGAGAACATGGGCGTCAAGGTGATCCGCGCCGATGCCGAGAAGCAGTTCCTCGACAACCTGGCCGGCGAAGCCGACCCTGAGAAGAAGCGCAAGATCATTGGTCGCACCTTCATCGACGTGTTCGATGCCGAGGCCAGCAAGCTGGAGAACATCCAGTTCCTCGCCCAGGGCACCATCTACCCCGACGTGATCGAGTCGGCCGGCGCCAAGAGCGGCAAGGCCCATGTGATCAAGTCGCACCACAACGTCGGTGGCCTGCCGGAGGAAATGAACCTCAAGCTGGTCGAGCCGCTGCGCGAGCTGTTCAAGGACGAAGTACGCAAGATCGGCCTGGAGCTGGGCCTGCCGTACGACATGGTCTACCGCCACCCGTTCCCGGGCCCGGGCCTGGGCGTGCGCATCCTGGGTGAAGTGAAGAAGGAGTACGCCGACATCCTGCGTCGCGCCGACCATATCTTCATCGAAGAACTGCGCAAGGCCGACTGGTACCACAAGACCAGCCAGGCGTTCGTGGTGTTCCAGCCGGTCAAGTCGGTCGGCGTCGTCGGCGACGGCCGTCGCTACGCCTGGGTCGTCGCCCTGCGTGCCGTCGAGACCGTGGACTTCATGACCGCGCGCTGGGCGCACCTGCCGTACGAGCTGCTGGAAACCGTCAGCGGTCGTATCATCAATGAAATCGACGGCATCTCCCGCGTCACCTACGACGTGTCGAGCAAGCCGCCGGCGACCATCGAGTGGGAATGATCCCGCGTCCGGCACTGCCCGGCACGATCTAGCAAAAAATGCCCTGAAGCCCGCGTAATTGCGGGCTTTTGGCTTTTTGGGTCGGGCAAATTCGGGTAGCGTTCTGCATCGCCAAGCACGGTGTTTGTGTGGCATGGTACGGGGTATTGACTGCATCTAATGCCATGCATGACGCTCAATACCATTTCCTTTGCCTCAGTGTTGGCATGGTATCGAGTTGGCCTAAAGGCCCGGTTTTACTGGGGATAGATCCCATTTTTCCGCGCTTTTCAGAGCATGGTATTTTTTCATGGAAATAGTGGAAGCCATGCTCACCGATACCAAGCTTCGAAATCTCAAGCCCCAGGACAAGCTCTACAAGGTGATTGACCGTGACGGCTTGTACGTGGCCGTCACTCCAGCCGGCTCAATCTCCTTTCGCTACAACTATTCCATCAACGGCCGGCAGGAGACCATCACCTTCGGTCGTTACGGCTTAGGGGGATCACTCTGGCAGAGGCTCGCGAGCGGCTAGGGGAGGCGAAGAAGATGGTCGCCGCTGGCAAGTCTCCAGCTAAGGAAAAAGCGCGTGCGAAGGCGCGCACGAAGGGTGCTGAGACTTTTGACGCTTGGGCTGAAAAATGGCTGCGCGGTTACCAGATGGCGGACTCGACGCGAGACATGCGCCGATCAGTCTATGAGCGTGAGTTGAAGCCGAAGTTTGGTAATCAGAAGCTGGTTGAAATCACTCACGAGGATCTGCGAGCGCTGACGGACACCATAGTGGACAGGGGTGCGCCTGCAACCGCTGTCCATTCACGGGAGATCGTACTGCAAGTCTTCCGTTGGGCTATTGAGCGTGGCCAGAAGGTTGAAAACCCTGCCGATCTGGTACGGCCTGCAAGCATCGCGAAATTTGAGCCGCGGGACCGTGCGTTGACGCCCGATGAAATTGCGCTGATGTACCAGTACATGGACAGAATCGGCACTGCGACTTCGGTTCGCGCAGCGGCCAAACTCCTACTGCTGACAATGGTGCGCAAGAGCGAACTGACCAACGCGACGTGGAGTGAGATCAATTTCAGCGAGGCGCTGTGGACGATCCCCAAAGAGCGGATGAAGCGTCGTAACCCTCATTTGGTGTTTCTGTCCCAGCAGGCATTGGATTTCTTCATCGCGTTGAAAACCTTGGCAGGAGGTTCAGACTACGTTTTGCCGTCACGCTACGACTCTGATTTGCCAATGAGTGCGGCCACGGTCAACCAGGTGCTGACGCTCACCTATCGCCTTGCCCAAAAGGAAGGGGTGCCACTAGGCAAATTCGGTCCCCACGACTTGCGACGCACGGCCAGCACGCTCTTGCATGAGGCTGGCTACAACTCCGATTGGATCGAAAAGTGCCTCGCGCACGATCAAAAAGGTGTGAGAGCCGTCTATAACAAGGCTGAATATCGCGAACAGCGCCGTGCGATGTTGCAAGATTGGGCAAATATGGTTGATGATTGGACGCTTAAGAAATCTCGGAAAACAAACGGGTAGCTTCCGCGATTGCGCCCCAATTCAGCAATCGCTTGATAGGAACTTATCCTAAGTTTGACCAAGAATTTTCATCGTTGCTGACCAGTCGGATGCATTCGACGCGATCATCCAAGTGCGTTCGATACCAGTCTCAAGTATGGCTGAAGGATGAAAAAAGTTAAGTTTTATGCTTCGCTGGTCGTTTCTAGTAAAATATGAGGTCAGGAAAATGCTGGAAGAGAATATTATTGATATTGAATACTATTTGGAAGAGATATCCAATAGAAAAATAGGTCATGAGCAAGATGTTGCTTACATCATGCCGGAAGGCAGTGCTGATGGCGTTGATATCCTGAATGAATACTCGCCAGACTTGAGAAAAGATTTAAAGGAGTTTGGCGTCAAGGCCGTTGTCGTAAAAGGCGAAGTGCATACTTATCAAGCATTAAGAAGCGCTGACATAATCTTGCCTTTGATTTTCGGAATTCCTTTTTCGATTCTCGCTAATTTCTTAACGGATTGGTTGAAGAAGAATATACCTAAAGATAAAACGGTCTCTGTGAAGTTTATAAAAAAAGAAGGCGCTAACTATAAAAAAATAGTTGTAGAGGGTTCGGCGGCGGAAGTTGAGTCAATAATAAATAGCCTAAAGGATCATTGATGAGCGAAGAAGATAATGAGCCAGCCTTTGAGGTGCGAGTGATGGCTTTTGGAAATATAAACTTTTCCAGCATGGCGGAGAATAGCTTCAATGAGGCGCAAAAGATTATTGCGGACTACAACGCTGGAGATCTGATAGATCCAGAACCTAAGCTTAGGCACGCTTTGAGTATGCTCCTTAATGTTTTCTGGATAGCTAAAGATTTACGAGTTCCAATTTCAAAGCAGATGCACTCTATAGGGGCAGTGCTGCATGAGGATTACGGGTGCGCCCTGGAGTTTGAAGACGGCTTTTATTTCACAAAATGCCCCAATATGCTTCTGCATCGTGACTTTGGATTTAGTATGCGGGGTTTTGAGAAATATAAATGCTCTATATGTGATATGGACCCTGTGGACTGCGATCATAGGAGTGGGCGGAAATACAGTGGTGTCAAATGTGAAGAATTTGCTGAGCGCTGCAATATATGTAATGATGAGATTTCATCATGCGGTCATTGTTTGGGTGAAACGTATGATGACGTTGAGGCAGTTAAGCTCGCTTATGTCACGGAGATAGTTACATTTGATGTTGTTAAAGAGCCGGAGTGCCCAATCGCAAGAGTGACGAAGATTCCATTCTCCAAGCAGCATATTGCTAATTGCATAAGTGAAGATCCGAACTTTGAAGTATTTGAGTACGGAGGTACAATAATTAATTGTGATCATTGTGTTCGTTGCTCGGAGTATAATCCGGCTGCGAATGATGAGCCCTGGAGTAATCGGTGAGGTTTGATGGGGTCTATGCGGCAAGCGTCGGTAAACAAACTGAAGTGACCAGATGCTCTGCGAATTCGAAATATTCTTATTGGCTGTTGGCAGTTTTTAACGAGGGTCTGCTTTGGATTGGCTACCGACCGTACATGGCTGCTTTCGCTCCTAAGTCATTCGAAAGACTGATTAAGTCGAATGCAAGTGACCGTCTCATTGAGTTCAAACGTGTGGTTTGAATCGCCCCTGGTTTCCTAGACACTCTCCAAGCTCAGAAAATAGCGTTTCTCATACTCTACTGGAGACAGCTGCATAGCACTGCTGTGTCGAC